>NZ_MKTM01000013.1:0-197938 GCF_001898245.1 Flavobacterium sp. 40-81 | reverse complement strand
AGCCGTTAACGGACCAACTGTTGCACTTCCTGCTCCGGTACCGTCTAAGGTTACTGTCGCGTTGGTCGTACCATTGGTATAGGTAACTACAGCATTTGGTGTACCGTTAAAGGTCAACACTGCTGTGTCACCCGAACAGATTGTTGTCGCCCCGCTGATGGTAGCCGTTGGCAATCCGTAATATACAATCGTTAAACTTCCGGTCAAGGTATTATGACAGTTCGGAGAACCGTTGGAATCAACACTCACTAAAGTAAAAGTAGTATCTGCAGTTACCGGAGGAGTTGTTACCGTTGCGTTACCGGTAGCATCCAGTGTAATATCTGCCGGGTTACCGTCTACAGTATAATGAACTGTAGCTCCGGCAGGTCCTGAAAACACAACAGTTGCCGAACCTGAACAGATTCCGTTCGGACCGGAAAGCGTTGCTGTTGGCAATGCCACAAGAATTAACTGGAATGACGTTGTCCCATAAACAATAGGATCCGACACTTTTTCCATACGAACATAAATTGTCTGTCCAGAACTTGGGAAAGCATTCGCCGGGGTTATAGGATTAATATCAGCATCGGCATTGGCCTGGCTGGTATGATAGGTAATGGTGTAATCTGCGGCTAACTGCCCTCCTAATATCGTGGTATTTTGCTCCGTTAAATCAAATATTTCTGTATTATCCGAGTTAACATCACAAGCACGCATATCACCAGGGGTAACAGGATCGGCTGTACAGGAAATTACATTCAAATTAAATTGTCTGATAACATAACAGGAATTTTCCCCTGTTGAAATATTCACAAAAATCGGAATAGTTACAGCAGTCGGATAATTTGCAGGATTCGGGATATAGTTCGCTCCTATTTCCGCATCGGCAAGGCTGGTATGATAGGTAATAATTGTACTCGGATCAAGACCCGCTAAAATATTAGCATAATTATCATTTAAATTAAAGGGAACCGGAGTTGTTCCGTCACCACATTTTGTCAGATCGACCGGATTACCCGCTGCAATCGGTGGGAATGCTTCAACGGTAATAGGTGTAGGCTGCTGGATACAAGATCCACCGTTATTATTAATAATCACCCCATAAACACCAGGAGCAGAAACACCATAAGAAGCTCCGGTAGCACCCGGAATATTCTGTCCGTTTAAGGTCCATTGAAAAGTATAAAAAGCAGGATTCAATCCTGTATCTAAAGTTCTGATTTCACCCGGACACAATGCCGCTAAATTGTCGATTGTTAAATCCCCGCCCAAAGTAGCCTGTCCAACATTAAAACTTCCCGCTTTAAGGAATACCGCAGAGTCAAACCCTGTATCGGTTCCGTCGGCAATTACCATTTTAATTTTATACAGCGTATTCGGAACTACGGTAGAAGATGCCGTCATTGGAATTGTTCTTCCCATATAGTTAATGGGAGAAGGCGGAAACCCGTTTTCCGGGTAATATGCTCCAAAGAATCCCTGATTCTGGGATACACAGATAGCATTATACAACTGATTTTTAATTGTAAGGGAAGAAATCGGTGTTGAGGTACCCGGCACAACTGCCAGATTGGTAACCTGACCGGTAGCTGTATTGGTCAATATAAACGCAAAAGCATCAGCATAATCCCCGTTACACTGATATGTTCCATACTCTTCGGAAGCAAATAAAAATTCGAAACTAAAACTATCGGTTAAAGGAACGAAATCGAATTGCAGATAGGTAGCATTTCTATAAACAAAGGCATTGTTCACTACTCCTGCAGCAACCATCTGCGCTTTCAGATCGGCATCTCCTGTCCAGGAATTAACCCCTTCACTTAAATTTCCGGTATTCGGACCGGGAGCAGACATGGCTCTACCAGTACTTAAAATAACTCCGGACTGAATTGGAAAACCAGCATTGGTATTTTGAAAAAAACCGATACCGTTCTCAGAGTTCTGCCCGTTTGTATTACCGGTTCTCCAGGTAATATTTGAAACCTGAGCACACTGCGAATTAATCAACACGTCTTGCACTAACTGCGGAACAGTATACGTATTCGTATTAACGGTAATGGGTTGTGCAAATGCCGTAATTGATAATAACAAGACCACTAAAAAGTAGAGCTTCTTCATTGGCTATAACTGGTTATAAATGATTAATCCTTATCCTTATTTTAACGTTAAAACAACGCCTTAATGTTAATTTTTCCTTTAAAATTTCCAAATATACTTATTCAAACGATATATGTTCGTTAAATTTGCAAAAAATCACAAAAAAAATGTTAAAAGTAACAATACGAGATACGCAAAACCCGGCCATTGTAAAATTTGAATTTCCGGATTTCATCACAAAGAGCGAAAGTTTTGAATTTAAGAATATTGACGAAACGGCAGCATCCCCTTTGGCCAAACAATTATTCTATCTTCCTTTTGTAAAAACGGTATATATCTCAGGAAATTTTATCGCAATTGAAAAATATTCTATTGTGGAATGGCATGAGGTAAAAGAATTGCTTGCCGAACAGATCGAAACCTTTGTTGACAAAGGCGGCAAGATCATCAACATTGATGAAAATAAAAACAAAAAAATTCCGGTAACCGTTTATGCGGAAACCACTCCAAACCCGTCAGTTTTAAAATTTGTTGCCAGCAAATTACTGACCAAAACAAGTGTGGAGTTTAAAAATATTGACGAAACGGCGGCTTCTCCCCTTGCCAAAGAATTGTTCAAACTTCCTTTTGTAAAAGAGGTATTCCTTGATGAGAATTATATCTCTATCACTAAATATGAAATTAACGAATGGCAGGAAATCACTCAGGAAGTACGTACCTTCATTAAGAATTACATTGAAGAAGGCAAAACAATCATCGACGAAAGCCAGATCGTTAAAACAGCTAATCACGAGAAGCAACAGGAGGAATATTTCAACAACCTGGATGTAACTTCGCAGCAGATTATCAACATTCTTGACGAATATGTAAAACCGGCTGTAGCCTCCGATGGCGGAAATATTATTTTCGAATCCTATGACGAAACAGACAAACGTGTAAAAGTAATTTTACAGGGTGCCTGCAGCGGATGTCCGTCTTCGACCTTTACGTTGAAAAACGGTATCGAGAACATGCTTAAAGAAATGTTACACGATCACGATATCAAGGTTGAAGCGGTAAACGGTTAACATTCAGCCGAAATCGTTGTTTTTCATTCTTTAATACTGTACCTTTATTAGCTATAACCTTAAAAACTAGCAAATTATGGGAGTATTAAAAGTTATCGAACTGCTATCCAGTTCAGAAGTAAGTTGGGAAGACGCTACAAGAAAAGCCGTAGCAGAAGCTTCCAAAACATTGAAACACATACGCTCCGTTTACGTTCAGGAACACAGCGCAGTGGTTAACGACGATCAGGTCACCGAATTCAGAGTAAATTTAAAACTCACTTTTGAAATAAAATAGTTTATACAGGCGTTCCTTTGAGAACGCCTTTTTTTAAAATTATGAACGAACTACAATACGAATCCAGCCCCTATTTACTGCAACACGCCAACAACCCGATTCACTGGAAAGCATGGAACGATACTTCCCTTTCGGCTGCCAGAGAAGCAAACAAGCTCATCATCATCAGCATCGGTTATTCCGCCTGTCACTGGTGTCATGTTATGGAACACGAAAGTTTCGAAAACAGTGAGGTTGCTTCCGTAATGAACTCCGGATTTGTTGCTATAAAAGTAGACCGTGAAGAGCGTCCTGATGTGGATGCTATTTATATGAAAGCGGTACAGCTTATGACCGGACAGGGCGGCTGGCCATTAAATGTGGTTTGCCTGCCGGACGGAAGACCCGTTTGGGGCGGCACCTATTTCAAGAAAGATAATTGGATGGACATTTTGAGCCAGCTCGATAATTTATACCGCACCAATCCGGATAAAGTAATTGAATATGCCGAAAAACTGCATGAAGGTCTCTCCTTTTTAGGTCTTGTAAACCATGCCAATGCCGATAGTGATGCTCAAAATCCGCAGCATATCAAACCACTGGTCGAAAAGTGGTCCAAAAGTTTCGACTGGGATTATGGCGGTTATGCCCGGGCACCTAAATTTATGATGCCCAACAATTACCTGTTTCTTCAGCGTTATGGCTACCAGACTGCTTCGGCAGACTTACTGGATTTTGTGGACCTGACCCTTACCAAAATGGCGTATGGAGGGCTTTTTGACGTGTTAGGCGGTGGATTTTCCCGCTATTCGGTCGATATGCGCTGGCATGTTCCCCATTTCGAAAAAATGCTTTACGACAACGGTCAGCTGGTAAGCCTTTATGCCGAAGCCTACAAACGAACCAAAAATCCTTTATATAAAGAAGTCCTTGAAAAAACACTTTCCTTTGTGGAAAGGGAATTGTGCAATCCTGATTTTGGCTTCTACGCTGCCCTGGATGCCGACAGTTTGAATGAAGTTGCCGTTTTGGAAGAAGGCGCTTATTATGTCTGGACAAAAGAGCAGCTGCAAACTTTATTAAAAGCAGATTTCGATCTTTTTGCAGCCCTTTTCAATGTTAATGAATTCGGTTTTTGGGAACACGATCATTATGTACTGATCCAGAACCGGTCTGTTCAGGAAGTTGCGGAGCAGTTCAACCTGTCTGAAGCTGCCTTACTGGCTAAAAAGAAAGCATGGGAATCGCTATTGTTCAGCGAAAGGGAGAAACGTCCCAAACCACGTCTGGACGACAAATCACTGACTTCATGGAATGCCATTATGCTAAAAGGGTATGTGGATGCTTACAATGCTTTGGGCGATCCGCACTATATTGCCATTGCCAAAAAGAACGCCGCCTTTATTACCGGCAAAATGTGGTCGGAAGAAGGCCATTTGTGGCACACCTACAAAAACGGCAAAAGTACCATCGTGGGATTTCTCGAAGATTACACCTTTACAATAGAAGCTTTTATTGCTTTATACCAAGCTACCCTTGAAGAAACTTATTTGCTGCATGCAAAACAATTAACCGATTATTGTTTGGATCATTTCTACAATGAAGAACAGCAATTCTTTTTATTCAAAGCAAAAAACACCACGGCCTTAATTGCTGCTCATTATGAAATTGAAGACAATGTAATTCCTGCCTCCAATTCGGTTATGGCTAATAATCTTTACATCCTCAGCACGCTGTTTCATAACGAATATTATGAAAAAACTGCCCTGCAGATGCTCAACCACCTTATCCCGAATATTGATTATGCTTCGGCCTATTCGAACTGGATGAACCTGTGGATGAACCTATCAAAAGACACTAAAGAACTGGCCGTTTGCGGACCTGATGCTCTGGAAGCTTTAGCAGCTGTTCACTCCGAATACCTGCCGCATGTAATTATTGCCGGTTCCAGACAACCGTCGGCAATACCTTTTCTTCAGAATCGGTTTGACGAAGAAAAATTACTGTTTTATATTTGTGAAAACAGGAATTGTAAACTGCCTGCCACCGCTGTTGAAACAACTTTAAACGAATTAAGAATTAAATAAATATGCCCCCCTATGGAAAAAATGAATAACTTTTTCATTCACTATCTCAACGTACTCCTTGATTATTCCCCAAAAGTAATTTCCGCCGTCATCATTCTGGTTGTCGGTATCTGGGGAATTAAGTTTATCCGGAAAATTGCCGAAACGGTCATGACCAAAAGAGAGCTAGAGCCTACGCTGATCAAGTTCTTATTAGACTTTTTGATCTGGGCATTGCGCATACTGCTTTTTGTTTCGGTCATCTCAAAATTAGGAATCGAAACCTCTTCTTTTGTTGCTATTTTAGGAGCAATTGGTTTGGCTGTCGGTCTATCGCTACAGGGTTCCTTATCCAATTTTTCCGGTGGTGTCCTGATCATTCTTTTCAAACCGTTTAAAGTGGGCGATACGATTGAAGCTCAGGCAGAAAATGGAAAAGTACTCGCAATACAGATCTTTTCGACTAAAATTCTGACTTCCCAAAATCAGATCATCTATATTCCGAACGGTATTTTATCGAATGGAAAAATCAAGAACTTTTCGCAGAAACCAACCCGAAGAACCAATTTAGTGGTTCCAACGGCTTATACTTCAGACATACGGGCTATCAAAACACAACTGGAAGAATTGATCAACAATCATCCTGATGTATTAAAAACGCCTGCTCCGGAAGTGGTTATTGAAACGTTGGGTGAAAAAAATGTAAACTTTGCTATTCGTGCCTGGACAAAAAATCAGGATTTCGGAGCCGTTAGTTCCCAGCTTTTAGAACAAAGCAGCAAACTCGTTACCGTTATGGCTTAACAGCCTTGGTAGTCATCACAAAATCCTTTAGATAAAAAGGCTCAAAATAAGCGACATCAACAGTGTCGCTTTTTTTATACTTCTCAAAAGACACTTTGCTCATTTCTTTAGCAGAAGGATAAATAACCGCATCGTGATATATAAAATCTGGCGTGTTTAGGAGTTCCTTGCATTTTGCAGCACCGTCACCAACCAGGTGTATCGTTTCCCGAATGCCCTCATAAATAGTTTCGGTAATGATCTCCGCTTTGGTAGTTCGTAAGCAGGCAAACGATTTATCAAAAACAGCTGTAAATACTTCCATACGGCGGGCATCAATCATCGGGATAATCACACCGTTTTCGATCCGGAGCTGTCTTGCCAGTGTTTCTAAGGTATCCACCGCTATCAGTGGAATGCCCAAAGAATAACACAGTCCTTTTGCGGCCGAAACACCAATGCGCAGCCCGGTATATGACCCCGGTCCCTGACTTACCGCTACCGCATTTAAATCCTGAAAGCCAAGCCCGGCTTCTGCCAAAGCATCCTGAATGAAAACATGAAGTTTTTCTGCGTGCGAATAGCCTTCTTCTGCAATTTCCATAGAAACAAGTGTTTCTCCGTTTTTTGCAATTGTGATCGAACAATTTTTTGTGGCAGTTTCAATATTTAAAATATAAGTCATTCTGATAAAATTATTGGCAAAGATAGTTTATATTTTTTTGCCACGAACCGTATACTTTTCAGCTTCATGGCTGAAACATTTATACAGTTCGTGGCAAAATGGTTATCAGGAATCTTCCTGATGGCAATCAAAAAACTAAACTTTTTTATCTTTTTTCTTATCCGGAATCTCGTCCTTTTTAACAGTCACTCTATCACCCGGATTCAGATCTTTGGTAACCGTTGTATAGGGTCCTACAATGATAACATCGCCTTTTTTCAGTCCGCTTACAATTTCAATATTGGTATCATCCTGAATGCCGGACTTGATTTTACGCAATTCGGCTTTGTCGGCTATTTTTACGAAAACACATTCGAATTTCTTATCTGTTGATCCTTTTACTTTTTCTTTCTCTTCTTTTTCCAGTTCTTCCAGCACGTCTTTTTTACCGGAAATAGTATCCGTTTTCATTACAACAGCACTAATCGGAACTGCCAGAACATTTTCTTTTCGCTTGGTTTCAATATCAACCGTTGCAGTCATACCCGGACGGAAAGGTGAGAAATTTGCCGGTTTGCCCGCAATCAGATCTTCATACGATTCTTTTAATATTCTCACTTTAACTTTAAAGTTCGTTACCTGATCGGCTGTTAGTGTAGAACTTGCCGAGTTGGAAATACTGGTAACGATACCTTTAAATTCTTTTTTCAGGTAGGCATCCACTTCAATTTTTGCCGAATCCCCGATATTAACTTTAACAATATCGTTTTCGTTCACATCCACTTCAACTTCCATATTATTCAGGTTGGCCACTCTTAAAAGCTCTGTTCCTGCCATTTGCTGCGTTCCCAGAACACGTTCTCCCAATTCGACATCCAGTCTTGAGATCGTTCCGTCAACCGGTGCATAAATTGTGGTTCTGTTGAGGTTATCCCTTGCTTCTGTTACCGTAGCCGAAGCACTTTGAACGCTGTAATAAGCCGATTGCTTGGACGCTTGTGCCACTTCATAGGCCGAAACAATTTTATCCCATTCCGATTTGGAAATTACGCCTTTGGTAAATAATTTTTTATTTCTTTCATAGTTGGCTTTCGCTTCCTTAACCTGTGCTTCCGCCTGGCTTAATCCGGCTTTTGATGTAGACAGTGATGCTACCGTTCTGTTTAATCCCGATTCGTATAAATCCGGATTGATCTTAACCAGCAGGTCGCCTTTTTTTACTGTCTGCCCTTCTTTAACCGACAGCGCAATAATCTCTCCCGATACTTCGGATGAAATTTTCACTTCTACTTCCGGTTGTATTTTTCCGGTTGCCGAAACAGTTTCAATAATGGTCATCTGATTTGCCTGAGCTACTTCTACCTCAGTTCCTTTGTCTTTATTCCCGATGACACCTTTTTTACTTAGTATTAACAACAAGGCAACAACAGCTACGACACCTCCTATTAAAAGAAATTTTGTACTCTTTTTCATGATTTTTTAATTTTGAGTGATCGGCATTCCAAAATAGAATTCTAATATTTTCGTTCTGAAGATATAATCATATTTTGTTCTCAATACTTCCGACTGTGCATTTACAAATAAGGTTTGCGCTTGTGTAAAATCGAAAACATTCATTAAGCCAACTTCATAACGTTCTTTTGCATAATTGAATGATTCCTGTCTTGCTTCTAAGGTTGAAAGCGCCGCTTCATAGGATTTTAACGATCCTTTTGTATCGGTATAAGCCGTATAAACCGTTCTTTCCAAATCCAGTTCCTGTTGTTCCAGGTTGATTTTGGAACGTTCCAAAGCAACTTTTGAACGCTCTACATTATTTCGAACCGACAAACCATTCAGGATAGGAACATTTAAGGAGAAACCGAAATTTTGTCCTTTGTTATCGCTAAACTGATCCAACACCGGAGCCGGACTTCCTAAAATCGGGCGGTAATTATTCTGTAAAACGCTTAATCCGTTTTCGGTAAAATATTGTGTTGCTATGGTCGGGTTGTTAGGATCCTGCTGATAGCCCACTACTCTGTCTGCATAGGCCGCACGGGTACTGAAACTATAGAATCCCTGCAAGGTAGGATGGTATTTTCCTCTTGCGATAGACAGATCTTTTTCAGCAATCGATACGTTTGCTTCCGCTATTTTAATATTGGCTCTGGTTTCCCTTGCTTTTTCAACAATCTTTTCCGGTTCTTCCATCATCACACTGCTGTTTTTCACCGGTGTTTCGTTATCCATGATATCAAATTCCCTGAAACCGTCTAATTGCAGCAATTGCGCCAGACTTAAGCGGGAGATCAACAACGCGTTCTCACTGGCAATCAATTTCTGATTGTCTGCCATTACCGTTGCTTTGACATCCAGAAGATCGCCTTTTGGCACCACTCCGGCATCAACAAGCTCCTGTGTTCTTTCCATCTGCTTGGTATCGTACGCCAGTTGCTCTTTCTGAACTTTCAGATTTTCTTTATTGAACAGGATCTGCAAATAGGCATTGACAATATTTAACGACACGTCTTCCTGCATTTTCTGCAATTGATACTGTGACGCAATTATGGATAGATTGGCTTTTCGGAGTTGGTTCTGGTGTTGTAACCCTTTATAAATATCGATTCCTACGTTAAGCCCTGCAGAAGTAAACTGAACGGTTTGGTTTTCCAAAAGTCCTGTTGTAATATTCTGGTTCAAACCAACGTTCCATGAGTGGGAAGCCTGACCGTTAATTGTCGGCAGGAAACTACCATAAGCATCTTTTCTTGATATATGTGCTACCTGTTGATCTAAAACGGATTGTTTGATAGAAATATTCTTCTCCATTGCGTGGTTAACGCACTCTTCTAAAGTCCATTTTTTAGTTTGTGCTTTCGCTTGAATTGCCACCATCGACAAGCCCAAAAACAGCAATGTTGTACTCTTCATATCGTTTATTTTCCTACAAATATATAATTTCTGTTAGCATATCACTGCTATTTTTATTATGATTAGACGCTTTTCTTTAACAAACGTTACAATTTTATTTCAATAAAAACCTACTTTTACCGAAGATTTTTAGAAGAACCCACTATGAAGCCTTTTTTTTCATTCATCGCTGTTTTTATCTTCGCGATGTTCTTTAGCAATTGCAGTACAACAAGCAGAATAGACGCCTTAAAACCGGAACCCAGCGACAACAAGCCCGCTGTTTTTGAAACCACCACTTCTTTCATCAGCTTACCGGTTGACATTCCTTTAAAAGAAATTGAAAACCAGTTAAACAAATCGTTAAACGGTTTAATTTACAACGACAGTATTCTGGTTGACGATAAAACCGAGATGAAGATCTGGAAACAGGCTCCGATCAAGTTAACGGAAAAGGACGGCAAAATCCGTTCGGTACTGCCGCTTAAAATCTGGGCTAAAATAAAATACGGAACGGATTTCCTGGGCTTAAACGATACCAAAGAAATCAATTTAAACGGGCAGATTATCTTATTGAGTGATGCCAAATTATCCAACTGGAAACTGACAACATCTTCTGTAATTGAAGATTTCGAATGGAAAGACAGCCCGAGTATCGTTGTTGGCGGAAAAAATGTCCCGATTACCTATGTGGTCAATCCGACGATACGCCTTTTTAAAGCCAAAATCGCCAGGACAATTGACGATGCCATCAACAAAACAACCGATTTCAAACCTCAGGTATTAGCAGTCCTTGAAAAAATAAGCACGCCTTTTAAAACAAGTGAACTATATGAAACCTGGTTTAAGGTTGCTCCGACAGAATTGTATGTAACCGATGCCGTACTTTCAAAAAGTAAGATCACGATGGATATGGGATTGAAATGCAAAATGCAGACCATCGTCGGACAGGAACCGTTAAACACTTTTAAAAAGGAGTCGATCGTTTTAAAACCGGTTTCAAAAATGCCGGATAAAATTGAGGCTACCGTTGCGGCTGTTTCGACCTATGAAAGTGCTTCCCGTATTATTACCAAGAATTTCCAGGGCAAAGAGTTCGCCTCCGGAAGCCGGAAAATTGTGGTTCAAAAAGTAGATTTATGGCATAAAGACGGCAAGATGATTATTGCCCTGAGCATGACCGGAAGCATCAACGGAACCATTTACCTTTCCGGAATACCCAATTATAACGCTTTAACCAAAGAGATCTATTTCGACCAGATGGATTATGTACTCAATACAAAAGGTATACTGACCAAAACCGCCAACTGGTTAATGCAGGGACTTATTTTAAGCAAAATACAGGAAAGCTGCCGCTATTCTATTAAGGAAAACCTGGAAGAAGGCAAGAAAAACATGCTGCCGTATTTAAACAATTATTCCCCGATGAAAGGTGTTTTTGTGAACGGCAAACTAAATGACTTTATTTTCGACAAGGTAGAAGTAACCGATAAGGCCATTATTGCTTTTATTAAAACTTCCGGACAAATGAGCATCAAGATTGACGGAATGGAATAACATCCCGTTTACACCATAAAAAAAGCAACCTGATCGGGTTGCTTTTTTTTTATTTAATTCGTTTCCGGCTGTTTGACTTTCTTCCTCGTCTTTAACCGGTAAATAGCATATCCTAAAACCCCCACAAGGACATAAGGGATAATCATCAGGTATACAATTCCGTCATTTACCGCTTCTGCCTTTACACCGCCTTCTTCACTTTCCAAAGCAGCCCGGCACATTGCGCATTGTGCATTGGCACTAAATGAAGCCGCTAAAAACAATACTGCTATAAAAACAGATTGCAGGGAAAAAGCGCTTTTCTTTTTTTGTAGTTCTTTAGTGTGCATAATATGGTGAAATCATAAGGTAAACAATCACTCCGGTAACAGCAACATACAACCACATCGGGAATGTTATTTTCGCAAGCTTTTTATGTTTATCAAAACGCTCTGCCAAGGCTCTCACATAAGTAACCAAAACAAACGGTATGATAATTACCGACAGCAGGATGTGCGTTATCAGTATAAAGTAATAGATATACTTAATAGCGCCTTCTCCTCCAAACTTCGTAGAATCCGAAGTCATGTGATAGGCCACATACATTGCTAAAAACGCAACAGAGCACGCTATAGCCACTTTCATCAGGTTTTCATGCAGACTTCTCTTTCCGTTTTTAATCGCCATAACAGCGGCAACCAAAACTACAGCGGTAACACCGTTTATCGTGGCATAAATTGGCGGCAGGAACGATAGCGGTTCCACATCATATCCTAACTTTCGTAAGTTAACCCCAAAAAGCAAGGCTACCACAAGCGGAATAGCAACTGACAATACTACGATCCACTTATTATATTTCTTTTCAACTGAATTCTCCATTACTGTTATTCTTCTAATAATTTTTTGATATCTTCTTTTATTGCTTTTACTCCTGCTTCTTCCAATCCGTCATAATATAAAATCGGGTTGTCAAAGCTGTCTTTGCGGCATCGGATGTTTCCTTCTTTGTCCACCAAGGCAAACAAACCGGAATGTTCAAATCCTCCTGCCTGCTTATCATTTTCACCGGCATACAGGTTAAATCCTTTTAAAGCCAAATCGTAAATGTATTTTTTATCGCCGGTAAGAAAGTGCCAATTGTAATTTTTAACGCCCAACTGGGTCGCATGTGCTTTTAAAACAGCCGGAGTATCATGAGCCGGATCGATTGTAATGGATGCAATACCGAATTTCGGATTACCATAAAACGCATCCTGCAGCTTTAGCATGTTCTGATTCATAATCGGGCAAATCGTCGGACAGGTTGCAAAAAAGAATTCCACTACATAAACCTTTCCTAAATAATCTTCATTGGATATTTTTTTATTGTCCTGGTCAATCAGTTCAAATTTCGGAACCGGGCCGATAACGACTAAATCTGCCTTCTGAAATTTATTCAGGATTTTAGGAACTACCCAAATACCAAAAATTAAAACAATAAACGAAATCCCAATGTATGACTTGTTCTTCATAATATATGATTTAAACGTGACAAGATAACCGGCAAAGACAGCTGTTGCTAATTACCTTCAGATGATTATATTTTTCTTTTGTTATTTTTTTTGAGTGCCAGGCGGTATTCTGCCAGAATGATCTTAACATCGTCACTCATTTCATTGTGAAGGTCGGCAGCAGAAATGGTGTTATAACCTTCTTTGTATTCGTCTTCTCCTTTTTTGTTTTTCCCTTTCCGGCCTCTGAGGTTTAAATCTTTATCGATGATAAAAACATTTGGTGTTCTGAGTTTGTCGTCCAGCTTGCCAACCAGTTTCAGGGAATTGTAATAGGCCTGGATTTCCTCCGGTTTGGCAAATACATAATGCCATACCGCTAAATCGGAAATACCGCTAAGTTCACTTTTTAATTGCTTTGCCTGATCTTCTGTTCCTTCCGGAGCAATCATCACCACCTGAAAATCGGTAAACTCTCTGTTCTTATTATAAATCTTCTGGTCCAGGTTAAAAGCGTCTCCTTTGTTATACAGCATTTCCGAACCCGGAAAGCCAAGAATGGTGATTTTCTCTTTCATCTGAACTTTTTCGCCATCCAGCGATTTCCAATCGGAAAGTTCTTTAATGTTAGGGGTAACGGTGGGTAATTTAGCGAAGCTGTTCACACCGGAAGCGAAGAATAAATAAGCACAGATGGGAAGTGCAAAAAGAACCGTAAGAACAATATATTTTTTCATTATGTAAGGCCTTTATTTTGTGAGTACAAAAATAAAAAAAGGCGGTTGAATAACCGCCTTTTTTATAATTTAATATGCTATTAAAAAATCCATTTATATTCAGAATTTTTAAACACATCAAAGATATAATTACCTTCTACTAGCAAGATGAACACTAAATAGATAATTAAAAAAACTAACGGTCCAACTATTGACCATCTAAAATTACTTTTTTCTCCTTCAAGGTGCATAAAAGCCCACATAATATAGTATGCTTTAACAACAGTAAGAATTATGAAAATCCAGTTCAGTAAGTTCATAGACAGCAAATCTGTCATGTACAATGAATGTGGTTTTATAATACCTAAAATAACTTCTACAGTTGTGATGATGGATAGTAATCCGAAAACAACCCAGATTCTTTTTGTATTTGATTCGTGTGTATGTGCCATGATATTCTTTTGTAATAAATTATACTAAATAGAAGAATGTAAATACGAACACCCAAACTAAATCTACAAAGTGCCAATACAATCCAACTTTCTCAACCATTTCATAACTTCTTCTTTTTTCGTAAGTTCCCAACAATACATTAAAGAAGATCAAGATATTAATCAATACTCCTGTAAATACGTGGAATCCGTGGAATCCTGTGATAAAGAAAAAGAAGTTTGCAAATAATTTATGCCCGTATTCATTTCTGATCAGGTTCGCTCCTTCAACAACATACTTAACATCGTCTAATTTTTTAAGCGATTCTTCTCTGGATAAAACCGTTTTAACTTTATCCTTAGTATTGAATTCTGAACGGATCAAGATATCCGGATTTGCTTTGAAACCTTCTACAACTTCCTGAACCGAATAGGTAGGAACCGAAGATTCTTTCATAAACCAAATACCTTTATCTCTTGTTAATTGCTCTCTTTCTTTTGGAAGGTGTGCTGCAAAATCAGCTAATGCCACACGCTTTCCGTCTTTATCAACAAACTGAAGGATAGAACCTCCTTTTGTTTCTACCGCGCCATACGTTCCCTGAATGAAGTTTTTCCACTCCCAAGCCTGAGAACCTAAGAATATAAAACCTCCAACGATCGTTAAAAGCATATAAACGGCAACTTTTGTTTTCTTTAAGTGATGTCCTGCATCTACCGCCAATACCATGGTTACAGATGAGAAAATTAAGATGAATGTCATCAATGCCACATAGTACATTGGTGCATCCACTCCGTGCAAGAACGGAAAGTGATTAAAAACTTCGTCCGCAATTGGCCAAGTTTCAATAAATTTAAATCTTGAAAAACCGTAAGCTGCCAAAAATCCAGAGAATGTTAAGGCATCTGATACGATGAAAAACCACATCATCATCTTGCCATAACTCGCTCCCATCGGTTCATTTCCGCCGTCCCAAGTTTTTCCATTAGTAGCTGTTGTAGTAACTGTCGCTCCCATTATAAAGTTATTAGTTAAAAAGTTCCCAAATTTACATTTTTTTTCTATTTGTAGAAATAGAAAAATAAAAACAAATACACCCAAAGAAAATCCAAAAAGTGCCAAAACATCGCACCAAGCTCAATTCCAAGGGTTTGACCTGAATTGTATTTTTGTTTAAAATGATTATAAATTATAATTAAAAGTGCTATCAACCCTCCAAATAGATGGGCTAAATGCACGATAACTACCACATACAAGAATGACGTTGTGATCGTACTTTCACTTCCGGTAAAGAAATACCCGCTTTGAATTACCTGATCAAACCCCACAAACTGCAAAACAACAAATGCGATCCCTAAAGCAAGCGTTAGCAGCAGAAAATTGGAAGTTGCCGCTCTGTTGTCTTTCTGAATGGCTTTTTTAGCCAAATGAAACGTTGCACTGCTCAACAGCATTACTACCGTACTCGCTATAAAAGCACTTGGAAGCGTAAAATCCTTTAACCAATCCGGTCTGGATTTACTAATCACGTATGCACTTGTTAAGCCTGCAAATACCATAACGATGCTAATCATAGCAAACCAAAGCAGCATCTTAAATGACCTTGCTTTTCTATCGTTATGTTCCTGAACTGACATTTCCATATAATTAACGTAAAAATTTATCTATAACATAAATCAGCTGCAACAATGAAATATAAGTAACGCTAACGAGCATTAATTTTCTTGCTGCTTTCTCATCCATTTCCTTGTACAGCTTCACAGCATAATACAACATCCACAATCCTAAAAGCAATACAAACCCGGCGGCTACATAACTCAGTTTCAAATCACCGGTAAATCCTACTACCGGAATTAACGAAGCCACAATAAGCCATACCGTATACAAAATGGTTTGCAAAGCGGTTTTCTTATCCTGTTTCCCTGTAGGCAACATAAAGAAACCGGCTTTCTCATAATCTTTATACAAGAACCAGCCAATAGCCCAAAAATGAGGGAACTGCCAGAAGAATTGTATTAAAAATAACGTTCCCGCCTCAATACCAAATTCATTTGTTGCGGCTACCCATCCTAACATAAAAGGGATAGCTCCCGGAAAAGCCCCCACAAAAACCGATAGCGGCGTCATGGTCTTTAACGGCGTGTAAACACTGGTATAAAGAAAGATTGAAATCGCCCCGAACATTGCTGTTTTAGGGTTGATCGTATACAGGATTGCCAATCCGATCACCGTTAGTACCGCACCTAAAATAAAAGCCGACTGTTTGGTGATTCTCCCTGATGGCAACGGACGATTTTTAGTTCGGTCCATTAAAGCATCCAGGTCTTTTTCTATAATCTGATTGAAAACATTTGAAGCACCAACCATACAATACCCACCAATACCAAGCAAAACAAAGGTCATCCAGTCAAAAGGAAATTCAGCAGATACACCCAACAAATAACCTACTATTGATGAAAAAACCACACTAATCGCTAAACCAGCTTTAGTGATTCCCTTAAAATCAGTAAATAAAGAAGTGATTGAAATTGATTTTTCTGAAGCGTTCAAAGCAGTTTTCATTATTATTTCTAAAAACGGTGCGCAAATATACTCCAAAATTTACTTCTCATCAAAAGTATACTCTTAAAATCAATCTTTAACAGCACTTTTAACAAAAAAGAGGAACCCGGCAGGCTCCTCTTTTTTTAAATATTTCTTTTTTTGTGATTACGGTTTTTCAAGAATGGTTTTCAAATCTTTCAGTCCGGCATCTAAAGCACCACCCAATTCTTTGTCCATATCCATAAACAACAGCATCAGATTCATTGGATAGTTCATCGTTCCTTTAAAACCCCATTTCACTTTTGTTTCATTCGGACTAACGGTTTCCGTTATCATATAAGCATTATCTTCTGCCTCAAACGGCTCTTTAAAGCGCAGTTTCATGTCGATTCTATCCCCGTCCACTATGTTTACGATTTCCTGTTCTCCTTTACCGACTTCTTTGTCACTGCTGTCCCAGGCTACCACAAATCCTACTTGTCCGTCATTCCCTTTATAATCTTTTTTCATTGCAGGATCCTTCTTGTTCCAAACACTGTAATTATCCTGATTTTTAACAAACTTCACGTAGTTAAAAACTTCGGCTTTAGGCTTATTGATCACAATCGCCCTTTCTACCGCATACTCTTTTTTAACAAACAATCCCGCTATTAAAAGCAAAACGATTATTCCGATAAAAAAGAAAATAAGTTTTTTCAAGATTCTCATATCACATTATTTTCTGGTTACTTTTTAAAAGTACAAAAAAATATTAATAGTCATAGTACCAATTGAACAAATCCGCCCTTAAGCCAACTGAAAACCAGGTTGTTGAATTTTTAAGCGTTGTAGCGGTTTCCGCCATCGGATCAAAGTTTCTATAGATGATATTTCCGAAGAATTTCAGATTCATTGCCGGATTGACCAGATACCCGGCCTGGAAGTCGCCAATCAGCACATTGGTTTTATTCCCCTGTCCTGTAACCACACCCGAATCATACGGTCTGTTTTCGTCATAATTTCTATAAATATTCCCTCCGTAGTTAAAGGTATTGTCGGCAGTATTGAAATCCAGACCTCTTTGTCCGTAAATCAGTTTGGCATCGGCAAACCATCGCCCGTAATAATATTTTGCGATCGCTACGACTTCTTTAAAGTTTCCACCCCACAAATGCCCCATGCTTTGGTTGTTATGCCCGTAATTGGTCAGCACATTGCTGTGTGCATAAACATAAGGGCGAACATGGTTGTATTCCAGCTGCAGCAACAGGTTTTTAACTTTAAAAGCATCATAATATTTTGCACCCAGCTGAAAGCCGTATTTATTTTTCCAGCTGTCGTTACCTTCTTTAACGTCTCCTAAAGAAAATTCATCTAACAGAAACTGCCCGTAAAGATTAAACTGGTTGCTCAGCTTGTATTTCGACGTTAATCCCAACACGGCATTTCCGCTTTTTGAAGAAGAGGAGAATTCAACCGCACGGTAAAAAATAATCGGGTTGACAAAATTGAAATCAAATCCACGGTCGTTGGTATTGCTCCAGATCACCGATTCGAAAAATCCTAAATTAAACCGTTTGGTAACATTCCAGCTCAAATAGTGGTTTGCCATGTATTTTGTAGCATAGGTTTTCTCGTCGGTCACCTCGTTACGCACATCTTTCAGCCACATATAGGTGTTTGTATATTTGATCTTCCAGAAGGTGGTATTGATCTTAAAGTACGGATACGGACTTGCCGCATCACTAAGCAGTAACGAGCGATAACCGTCGCCAATAAAGTTTCTTCCGTAACCCAGTTGCAGGTTGATGAATTTATTGGGCGTATAGGTCAGATTCGCTTCCGCCATCGGGAAGTCGTAAGCATCTGTCCGGAATTCTTTTGCAATACCGATACCCGGAATAATTGCCGGATTTCCGCCGGAAGGTTTTATGGATTCTGCATAGGCATTGTAATAATCGGCAAAACGTCCCTGACTCTCATAAACCGACGTCGAGAAACTAAGCTGCTCGCCAATGGCTCCCTGAACCTGAAGCCCGCGGGTATTCACATAAGTATATTTTAAATCACTACCGAAATCTTTCCCCAACCGCAGGTCGAAAATAGGATTTATCGTAAACCAATAATCCTCACCCTGGATCGCTGCCATATTTTCATTCCACAGCTTTCTTCCCCACCAGGAGGTTTTATTTTTCAGCAGTTTTCGCTGTTCGGCTTCAAAATCATAGTATTTCGCCACTTCCGCATAAGAATATGGTTTCGATGCCGAGTGATTATTGCTTCCCACCTGATTTACAGCCGCATCAAAAACCATATAGTTCTGATGGGTAAACGGGATGTTCAGGTTGCTTTTGAATTGCGGGTTTTGAAATGGTTTGCTCACAATTTTGTCAAACTCTTCCAATTCCTTATTCACATCCGATGTCTTTCTGAACGTACCGGCAACAGCAGTACTGCCCGGCATGGCCGGTTTTACCAGCGGTATGGCAATATGAATGGTATATTTGGCATAGGTTGGTTTTCCGGCATATTTTGCCGGCTCCACTTTATCCAAAGCGGCAAAAACACGTTTGGTTTCTGCTGTTAGTTCCGGGAAAGCGGCATCGATATACAACGGTTTAAAAGCACCGGTTGTATCCACTTCAAAAAGCGCGATAACCGTTCCTTTATAGTTTTGCTGTACCAGTTCGTCCGGAACTTTAAAGTTGTTATAGAAAAAGTCCTGCACCTGATGGTTAAAACAGGCTTCTTTGTTTTCCTGCGCAACTTCTTTACAGGCTTTAAAAACAGGATACTGCTCTCTCGACATTGTCTGAGAAAATGTTTTGCCATTCATTAAGAACAACAGGAACACACACCAAAAATACCTCATTAACAATGCGTTTTAGTAATCGTTTTTAGAAATTTCACCACTCGCTATGGCTTTTGCCGAAGAAGTGCCGATTCGTTTTACACCCAAAGCAATCATTTCCAATGCCTCCTGATAGGTACGTACACCACCGGCCGCTTTAACAGATAGCGGAAAAGCATTTTCGATCATCAGTTTGATTGCCGGAACCGTGGCTCCGTTTGGTTTTCCTTCTTCCGTTTTGTAAAAACCGGTTGATGATTTTACAAAAACCGATTCGTATTGCTGTTCTTTAAAGTTGGCAATCACAATATTTTTTATCAAAGCCGAAAGCTGTACAATCTGATGATCGTTCAGTGCCGCAACTTCAATAATCCATTTTACAATTTTATTATGGAAAAGTCCTAAACGTGTACATTCCAGAACCTGCTTTTTCACCGCATCCACTTCGCCGTTTTTAAAGGCTTCATAATCGAGTACAAAATCCAGATCATCGGCGCCGTCTTCAATAGCCTGTACCGCTTCCGTCAGTTTCTCTTCAAGCGTACCGTTTCCATTCGGAAAATCGATTACCGTTCCGATCGTAAGATTGGATTTCTTCTTTGTAATCATTTTTTTAGCCAGTGCTACCCTGTCCGGTCTGATCATGATCAGTTTAAAACCTTCTTCAATTGCCTCCTCAATGAAAGCGGTTGCGATTTTTATATTTTCTTGTTCGGAAACTCCCGCCTGTTCGGCAGTTTTCAAATAGGTCGAATCTAAATAATTTCTAATATCCATGGTATAAAAATAAAAAAATCCCACAGAAGTGGGATCGTTATATGGTAATTAATTTGGTCTTCTGTTTTTTATCTTTTCTAAAAAATACAAAACAATTACGGCAAACAAACCTCCTGTACTATTGGCTAAAACATCCATAATATCTGCCGATCGTGTTTGGGTAAACAGTCCCTGGCAAATTTCAATGGCTACCCCATAGGTAAAACCAAGAAGAAAAACCGTAATCAGTTTTTTATTCAGCGTCCACTGGTTCTGTTTTTTATCTAAAAACTTAAACCAAAAAAAGGTGAACAGGAAGTAAAAAACAAAATGAACAAACTTATCCTTATTTGGAATATCAATTCCGGTGTTATCATTAAACGTGATCAGACAGGCAATACCTATAAAAAGTGACCAGAATAATGCTAACCAAAGACTTAGTTTAGGCACCGATTAATTCTTTATAGGCATCACTGGACAACAATGAATCGAAATCAGCCACATCGGTAACTTTCACTTTAATCATCCATCCAGCTCCGTAAGGATCCGTGTTTACTTTTTCAGGTTCTGACTCTAATGAATCATTGAATTCAATAATCTCTCCTGTTAAAGGCAAGAACAAATCCGAAACCGTTTTAACCGCTTCTACTGTTCCGAAAACTTCATCTTTATCAAGTGTCTGATCTAAAGTTTCAACTTCTACATAAACGATATCTCCTAATTCTTTCTGAGCAAAATCAGTGATTCCTACCGTTGCAATATCGCCTTCAAGGCTTACCCATTCGTGGTCTTTTGTGTACTTTAAGTTAGATGGTATATTCATTGTGTTTATTTTTATTGGCAAATGTATATTTATTAGTGATAACTATAAAATCTTTTCTTTATTAATTTCCGAAGTTATAGCGCAATGTGAACCCGGCACGAATATTCGTCATTGGGAACGATGTTGAAATAACCGCCTGAGAGAACGAATGATCATAATAGAAAATCGCTGTCAGGTTTCTGCTGAACATATAATCGGCTGTTAGTTTTAGCGACCAGATATCCTGACCTCCTGCCAACTGGTTGTTATCATAATCCAGATAACGGACAATCGTCTGGTTCTGACGTAATGATAAATCGGCTTTCAGGTTAATATCACTCTTAATGACACCCATTGGATTATCGGCCAGTTTGGAGTTGATCGTTACATCTTTAAAACGGTATCCCAATCCTACGATATATTCATTTCCTTTTACTTCTGTCAGCAATCCGTTATCAAAACTCAACGATAAGCTTCGGTCTTTTTTCATTTCCGCCAAAATCTTGAATGAGTTTTTCATTTCAAAATCCACTCTCATTAACGGGTTGAATTGTTCCACTAAGTTAACATTCGATACTATGGTTTTTACCGGATAATTCTGTGTGGTCTGATTCACAACATCCGGATTGGCATCATATTCAAAATTCGAACGGAAGGAGTTTACCGTATAGGACGCCCGGTATCCATGCTGTAAAGAGAAACGTTTGAAGTTATCTTTAAAGAATTTATAACGCATTAATCCGGTATATTTCACGGTCCAGTTCGGAATCGGAACATCACGGAAAATTCCTGTCGACACACTGGATGCATCTGCTCCGGTATAGGCCGCTAAGAATGCCGGCAACAATACTGCCTGGCTGTTTCTTCCGAATCCTTTCGGGAAACCGTCCGTACCAATATTGGCAGGGTTCGTTAAATCGATTCCTCTTTCTTCTGCCAAACGGTTTGCAATTACCAAACGGTTGCTTCTAAAGTCATTAAATGCTGCCGAGAAGTTTTCATCACTTTGTGAGAACGCTGTTTTAATCAGCACCGTCGAAATGGAGAAGTTACCAAAATCGTATGGCGAACGGGAATTATAATTACCATAAGCATCAACATCATATTGCTCAGAGAAATTCTGCGCATAGGTTCTGTTGGCATTCAAGTCGATTTTTAAATCCGGGAATAACTCTACCTGAGCGGTCACATCAAGGATTTTATTTTTAACCTGAGTAAAGCTCTGATTGAATTCCGGATAGTTGGTCAACCAGCCGTTTCGGGCCGCTTCATAACGAACATCCGACTGACTACCCATAATAAATCCAAGTGTAGGCTGCATCGTTCCGAAGAAACCGATACTTGGCAGGTAACCCGGAAGTACCGTACCACCATTTTCGGTATAATTGATCTGGATGTTTTTCACACTGGTAGCCACGCTGATCAAACCGTCTAAAATCAGATTTGGCTTGTTGTCAACCGGAGCATCCAGTTTAGTGATCTTCTGACCCGGAACCGGTTTCGGCGCTGGTCCTGCCGGTTTCGGTGCCACTTTTTTACCTTGCTTGGTCAATCCGATATATTTATAGAAGCTGTCCATCGTTAATACCGTGTTCAATCGGTGGGAACCGGCATTCTGAATGGTGTTTCCTAAATCATAGCCATCAATAGAAGAGAAAGCATCCGAAGAACGCTGCCAGTTGTAATCACCGGTATACGTATAAGTCGATTTCACAAAGCTTAAGAACGGCAGTTTATTTAACGGCAGGTCATAGTTGATATTCAACTGCTGCGTGTGATTATTCGGTTCTCCGATATCGAAATAGCTGTCCCAGATCGTATTGTTCGGATCCGGAATTTTGTTTTCATCCAGATAGTTTCTCACGATATTATTGGACGACGCATTGTAATTGATACGCAATGATTTTGTCAGGTTATAGTTAAAACCATACTGGTAGTTGAAGAAGTAATTTCTTCTGTATAACGGATCAATCGCAATACCTTCAACACCATCCACCTGACGGAATTGCTGTCTGTTGTACTGACGTAAAATTGTCGAACTGAATGAAATATTAGTCGGAAGGTAGTTAAAGTTAAAATCACTCAACATTTTCCAGTAACTGCTTTTCTTCATGAATTTCGTATTCTTTAACGGTTCAACCGCTTTCGGTTTAAACGTAAAGGCATAGTCGGCAGATGTTTTTACCTGCTGATCCAATAAATTCTCTACTTCAAAATCATGGTGTTCCGTTTCGTTAAAGGAATACGATAAGGTAAGGTTTTCCGGGTCGTAAACGTGTTGTTTCTGTTCCGGAGCCCTGTCTTTTTTCACGCCGATAAAGTTAATACTCTTCCGTTTTGTATAGTCGATCGCACGGTTACGGATATTGTCTTTTTCAGCACCGTCAGCCGTTACATCCAGCAATTGCTGTAATTTGATATCCTGGTTGAACGGATCATATTCCGGTGTGATTATCTCTTCACCGATACCATAGTTGAATGGCAGGTTGATTCCCCATTTCTTCGGCAATAATTTACCCAGGTTAATATTGGTAACGATATTATACTGTTTAACATCTTCACGGCTTCTTTCATTTGGTCCCTGTTCCAGTGTTCCGAATCCAACGGTACTCATTCTACCGGTAGCCGAAATGTTCATTAAATCGGCAAAGTTGGTATCCAGATTGGCAATAGCCGCCATACCACCTTTGTTGTCCATTTCCGACATGCGCAGTTCGTTGAACCAAACTTCTCCCCTTACTTCCTGGGTTGAGATATTTTTCAATCCGACCATTAAGGTTCTTACCATACCGAAATTCGGATTACCTTTTATACCCAGCGTTAATTTATTCACTTTGGCAGACAAGGACGGATCCAGGATATCTTCCCGCACATAGGCAATTCCGGTAAGCGGGTCTGCCGGTACCGGCAGATTATTCTGTAAAGCCAATACTTTTAACTGTGTCAGCAATTCCAGTCGTAAATCGATTTCATTTTCAAGCGGCCAGATCTCTTCTGCCGAACGGGCTGAGAAAGCCGTTGGTTTTAAAGGAATCTCCACCTGGTAGAAGTTTTGTGTAAAGTCATTACCAAAACGGATGAAAGCAACCATCTGATCGGCCATTAACGGCTGTGTTTCTGCCGGTGGCTGCAATGCTTCTGCGTGCAGGAACATTCTTAGTTTTTTAAACTGACGCATGTCTACACTAACATTTTTAAATACCGCTCTTGCATCACCCGGTTCCAATCCGCCTAAGCCCGGAGATCCGGCCTCTTTTTTATAGACTCTTAGGGAAAGGGCCTGCTCGTTTTGGTTAATGATCGTATTGTTGTTATACAATTGCTCTCTGGTAACTCCCGGAGGGGTTACATAAGGAATTGGTGAACGGTTTCCGTTTTCCTGGATGTTTATCGCTACAACATCGAATCCGGTGTTGTCGTTTTCATTTTGTTCTTGTGTTTCGTTAGGATCCAATGTATTGGTATAACGTCTCCATTCTCCTCTAACCAGGTCTAAAGCTCCGAAACGCAATGTAATCTGATCGGAGAAGTTCGACATGAACATTCTCATAAAACGGATCGAACGGAAATCGGAAATTGTTCCTTCACGGTTAGCATCTGTCGCTTCCAGAATCGGGATTTTATACAGGATCCATCTTACCTGTCCGGTACCGCCATTGGCTAAATCCACGTTATTGTTGATTCGCACATCGGCAATAAAGTCCTGTCCAACCGGTACGTCGCCCGGATAGTATTTAATAGGCACTTCAAATTTCCAATAGGCATTAATCGTGTTCATGGTATTGTCACGATTAATATCTTCCACATCCGGTAAGGTAGTCGATCCTCTGTTTGTATCGGACACGGCTATCGGTGAGTTTCCTTGTACACCGTTGTAGTTTCTGTAACGCTGGATAATATCACCCTGTGCATTCAGGAAGTATTGGTAGTTATCTGCAGCCGGATCGGGATTTCCAGCAAATGCCGGGAATTTAGCCGCTTCTTCTGCATCATTTAAACCGTCAAATCCGACATCCTGTGCCTCACGGTTGTTTTCATTGGTATCGAAAGCATAGATCAGGGATTGGGAAGCCGGAACGTTACCCCAAGGTCCCTGCGGCTGTACCAATATCTGATTTGGTCCTAAACCGTTTTCATAGAACTTTCTTCCGTCTTTTAAAATATCTTCCGAAATTTCTCCTAAGTTGAATGTCAGTTTTCCTTCATTGGTAAACAACGACGGGTTATTGGCGCCGTAATAAGGGTCCATCATCCAAAACTGGATGTATTCCACATTCGACTGTTCGAAGTTGGTCGAGTTAATCGCTCTCATGATACCACCCCAGTTGTTTTGCGGATTCGCCAAAGAGTTATCGGCCGGATTTGCAAGCGTACTAAAGTTATAAGGTCCTCTCTCACGAGGGTAGTATGTTAAGTCTAAAGTGTTCACAACCGTACTTTGTCCCTGGGCAATATCGGTTACCGGGTAAAGTTCCTGGCTGAAAATTCTACGGGTTCTGTTTGAAGAAATATCATCTACAGATAAACCTGCCGGTAATTGTGACGAAGCATAAAATGTGGGGTCAATAGAGTACCATGACAATTTCGCTCTTCTGAAGCCATAGTCCGGAGCAGCTAGTTCATCGCCGTAACCAACCGGTGTACTGGCTAATGACCAGGCCTGGGCCGAACGCATGTCTATAGTTGTTTGTGAACCTTCAAAGTCATCAATATAGGTTGTTGCTTCTCCGTTAAACTGGTCGGCTGTTGAAGCGCCCGGTTGCAGGTAAGCAATTTCTCCTCTAAAGGAAAGGTTGGACGGTACATCGGTATCTACATTCGGAAGCTTGTTTACCAATCGGGTAAAGAATGGTACTTCTGTAGAGAAATTAGTATTTAATCCGAAGATCGTATTGTTAACGGATTCCTGTCCGTAGTTTGATTTTTGCGTGAACGGACGTTCCGATAGTCTCAGGAAGGTACCGCCTACCAGGAATTTATCCGAGAATTTATGTTCTACGTTCAATCCGTAGAAACGTCTTGTCTGCTGTCCGAAGATGGCATTGTTTTCCAAAGTTACTTCAATCGGAATGCTGGATGCCTGTAAGGAAGGGTCCAGAATCTGAACACGACCTCTCTGGTAATCAACTGTAAAATCGACACCTTCCACCAATCTTCTTCCTCCGGCTGTTACCACAACAGATCCCTGAGGAACGTTAAAGGCACCAATTGCAATACCGTCGCCTCCGGAAGATTTGAATTTACCTTTTAACTGGAATTTATTTTTATCGCTATCCTGTAATGCGCCGGCCTGTGTTGTTTTATAGAGGTTTCTAAAAACATATTTTTTCTGGTTCGCATTATAGTCGGATCCACTGTTCGGGTCTCCGGTATAGTTTTCTGTTGGTGATACTTTCAGTTTATCGAATAGGTGTTTACCAAATGGTTCTACCGTGGTAAAGATAATCCGTCCGTTTTGCTGATCTACCGTAATCCCCGGTACAAAGTCGAAGAAACCGTCTCCGCCAACCTGCGGGTCATTGGTATAATTCAAACGATCCAGGTTAAATACTTTAATCAACGGTGTATTTTCCACATCTGCCGGTAAAGGAACCGAAGGTTGTGACACCCCTCCTGCCGGAGCCTGAGTGATATAATTTAACGGGGAAGGATCGGTATATAAAATATTAAAACGGAAATCTTCCTGTGTTAACTGGAAAGCTCCCGGAATCTGGTAGATATTTTTCATCATCAAATTCCAGACAGGCTGACTCACATTGGTCAAACTACTTTTCAACATCTTAAGGATAAGACTCTGTGTGTTTACAATTGGCTGATCGCCCTGGTTTGCTCCCGGCTGTACCACAGTACCGTCAATACCGTCTGTACCGAATTCTCCAACCTGGAAAACCTGATCGCCCATTGTATACTGGTAAGCTACCGCCAATACTTCATCGTTTGCCAAACGCTGGTTTAAGGAGATATATCCCAACTGCGGATGGAAGGTATATTCGTTTGAAGTCAGTTTTCTGGCATTTTCCAGTTTCGCAAAATCTTTTCCTTCAACAGCGGTATAAGCCGGAATATTAAAGGCTGTATTTCCACTGGAAATTTCCCTGATACCCGATCCCAAATAGTTCGTACCGATATTTGCAGGGTTGAATTTGTTATTTTTATTGTCTACTGGCGATCCCGGCGGCTGGTTAAAAAATCCTGCCGAAGGAATACCGATAATATCTGTATCATTAACGCCCATCTGCTGTGCCTCCCCTAAATCCTGCAAGGCCATGATGTTTCTAAGGTTATTGTCTGTAGTACTAACCCTGTTCTGTTTGTTCGTTACCCAAACTTCCACACGGGTAATCTGTACACGGCTGTTGATTTGCGGATAGGGTTTTAAAGCATCGTCATAGCGGTTTCTAAAGTACTGTGACAGGAAGTAGTGTCTGTCTGCATCATAATCCATTGCAAATAACTGGAATTCCTGAATGGTTCCTCCGCCCTGGGCCGTAACCGTTTTGGTTTGCGATTTTTGTTCCGAGAAGACTCCCGTTACAGTTGTTTTTCCAAATTGGAACTGGGCTTTAACCCCAAAAAGACTTTGTGCTCCACGAATCAGGGAGCTGTTTAATGGTAAGCTTACGTTACCAACTTCTATTTTTTTGATGATATCATCTTCACCCGGAGCATATTCCAGTTTGATTAAGTTCTGGAACGCAAAGGTTGATTGGGTATCATAATTGGCATTTACGTTTAACCGGGTTCCTACTTTCCCCTGTAAACTCAAACTGATCCGCTGATCGAAATCGAATGTAAATGTCGATCTGTTTCGGGGTGAGAAAGCCGGATTATCCTGTTTGGTGTACCGCATTCCCAAATCGACTTCTACGGAACCTAACGGTTTCACATCGATGGTATTCCCTCCAAAAATGGCTTCGAAGAAGCTTGAATTCACATAATATCTTGGTAATAAATCTTTTTTAGCATTTTCACTTCCGGCTTTCTTGCCGTCAATCGCACTTGATTTTTGCTTGAAATAATCCCGCATTGATTCTCTCAAAACCAATTCTTCATATTCCTGTGGCGTTAGTATAATAGGGTAGTTAATATTAAAACCGTCAAAAGTTTTGGTATAGATATACCGATTCGTAACCGGATCATAGGTATAAGCCTCCAGAATGCTTTTGGGATTCGATATATTAAGTTTCCCTAAGGATGCCCCAGTTTTAATAGAATCTTGTTCTTCTTCGTCTACCTGAGCTTGGATAGAAAAACAAAAGAATAAAACCAAAATTGTAAATCCGGTCTTTGTCTTCTTAAAAAAATCATGAGAGTAAAATGTTTCCAAGAATTATAAGTTTTTTAAGGCTAGTTTAATGATTGACTCCACAGAAGCATCGGGATTGTCCTTTACAATTTTATCGACCACTTTTTCGGCTGATTTTCTCATAAATCCTAAAACCTCCAAAGCTGATAACGCTTCATTTTTATTTGTATTGCTTTCTACAGCAGAAACTTCCTCCAGATTATAGACTTTTAGTACTTTATCTTTCAGGTCCAGTATGATACGCTGCGCCGTTTTAGCGCCAATTCCCTTAATGGACTGAACGGTAGCGACATCATTACCGGCTATGGCATGAATGATTTGCTGAGGTGTTATGGAGGACAGCATGGTTCTTGCTGTACTTGCTCCCACTCCTGAAACGGAAAGTAATAGTTTGAATAGTTCTCTTTCGGCTTTTTCCATAAACCCAAAAAGTGTATGGGCATCTTCTTTTACCTGTAGAAAAGTATAGAGCTTTATGTTTTCTGAATTTGGCAATAACGAAAACGTATGGAGCGAGATATTTATGTGATACCCTACACCATTACAGTCTATAATTACCTCTGTTGGCGACTTTTCAGTTAGTCTCCCTTGAATATGTGCAATCATAATTACGTATTCGTTATTACCAAAAATAAGAAAAATCTTTTATTATCCTAATTTAAAAGGGATAAGTGTCAATTTATCCGATTTAGACCAAATTATCGTTTGGCTTGTTTTACCCTTTTTTCTTTTTCCTGAGCGTCCACTACAGCTACTGCCGCCATGTTTACCATTTCTTCCACACTGGCACCCAACTGGAAAATATGTACCGGTTTGTCCAAGCCCAGCATGATTGGTCCGATAGAAACCGCTTTATCCAGCTCTTTCAATAGTTTATAGGTAATATTCGCAGCATCCAGATTAGGGAAGATTAAGGTATTCACCTTCTTATTCGCTAATTTAGAGAACGGGAATTTGCTTTTCAGCATGTCGGAATTCAGGGCAAAATCGGTTTGTATTTCCCCATCAACAATTAAATCCGGGTAGTTTTTATGTAAATAGGAAACGGCCTCACGAACTTTGGAAGCACTTTCGTTTTTAGACGAACCGAAATTCGAGAAGGACACCATGGCAATTACCGGTTCCATTCCGAACATTCTTACTGTTTTTGCAGTCATTAAGGCAATTTTCGCCAGATCTTCCGATGACGGATTCGGGTTAATTGCCGTATCGGCTAAGAAAAGCGGTCCTCTTTTGGTCATCATCAGGTTGGTAGTCGCCACTCTGGAAACACCATGTCCTTTTTCGATAAGTTCCAGCATTGGTTTTACAACCGTTGGGTAACTTCTGGAATATCCGGTAACCAAAGCATCTGCCTCGCCTTCGTTGATCATCATCGCGGCAAAGTAGTTACGCTCTCTCATCCATTTCTGAGCATCCAGCAAGGTTGTTCCTCTTCTTTGTCTGCTTTTCCAGTATGCTTCTGCGAAACGATTTCTTCTGGCTTCTTCTTCTTTTGTTTTCGGATCAATGATCAGTACTTCCTGTTCAAAACCAATTTCTTCCATCAGTTCCTGAATGGTTTCTCTGTTTCCTAACAAAATAGGTTCACCGATTCCTTCTTCCGAAACAATTTGTGCTGCTTTCAATACATCCAAATGGTCCGCTTCTGCGAAGATGACTTTTTTAGGATCTATTTTAGCACGGTTAATCAGCAATCGCAGCATTTTATTATCGGATCCCATTCTTTCCAGCAATTCCTCGCTGTATCTGTCCCAGTCGGTGATTGGTGCTGTGGCCACTCCGGATTCCATAGCAGCTTTAGCTACTGCCGGCGGTACCTGCGCAATCAATCTCGGGTCGAATGGTTTTGGAATGATATAATCCCTTCCAAAGTTTAGTTTTGTTTCGCCATAAGCGATATTCACCTGCTCCGGCACCGACTCTTTCGCTAAATTAGCAAGAGCGACTACCGCAGCTTTTTTCATTTCTTCATTAATTTTAGTAGCACGAACGTCTAAAGCACCTCTAAAGATAAAAGGGAATCCTAAAACGTTGTTCACCTGGTTAGGATGGTCCGAACGTCCGGTTGCCATAATAATATCTTTACGGGTTGCAATCGCCAGGTCATAATTAATTTCCGGACGCGGATTAGCCATCGCAAACACAATAGGGTTTTCGGCCATACCTATTAACATATCCGGCGTTACGATATCGCCTGATGACAGTCCGATAAATACGTCAGCACCCAGCATCGCATCTGCTAAAGATGCATATTCTTTATCTGTAGCATACACCCGCTGCATTTCCGAAATCTTCGGATCGTCTTTACGCAAGGCTCCTTTACTGTTAAACATGACAATATTTTCCTGCTTCACGCCAAAAGAAACGTATAAGTTAGCACAAGCAATTGCTGCCGATCCCGCACCGGAAACAACCACTTTTACTTCGTCCATTTTTTTCCCGGCAAGTTCAACGGCATTTAATAAGGCGGCACTCGAAATGATAGCCGTTCCATGCTGGTCATCGTGCATAACCGGAATATTCAATTCTTCCACCAGTCTTCTTTCGATTTCAAAAGATTCCGGTGCTTTAATATCTTCCAGGTTGATTCCTCCAAAAGTCGGAGCAATATTTTTTACGGTTTCAATAAATTTATCAACGTCTTTTGTATCAACTTCAATATCAAAAACATCAATATCTGCAAAGATTTTAAACAAAAGTCCTTTCCCTTCCATTACCGGTTTTGAAGCTTCCGGTCCGATATCACCCAAGCCCAAAACTGCTGTTCCATTTGAAATTACAGCTACTAAATTTCCTTTAGCGGTATACTTATAAACATTATTTACGTCTTTCTCAATTTCCAAACACGGTTCTGCTACTCCAGGAGAATAGGCTAAAGCCAGGTCTCTTTGTGTTGCATATTTTTTAGTTGGTACCACCTGGATTTTTCCCGGTGTCGGTTTAGCATGGTATAATAAAGCCTCTCTTCTTTTGCTGTCTTTATGCATAGTTTTTTATTTTACTAACAGACAAAGATAACGGTAAGTGTATAATTTTAGAAACTTTTAACAGCGAATCTTTTAAAAAAACACAACCCTCAAAAAAGCACAAAGGGCTGCCTGAAAAGACAACCCTTTGAGATACAATTAACTAAAATATTAATTAACAGTCATTCCAATCACTTCTTCTACATAAATAACGCATTTTGCCGTTGGTAATGTCGCTACCGTGCCGCCCGGATTAATGAACATAAATTCCACTCTCCAGAATTTATTGTAGTTCACATCGTCAACGGTAAGGGTGTATTGCCGTTTTTCACTGGTGCTTCCGCCGCCCGCCTGGATAAATCCGGATTCACCCCACCATGCCCAGGAGTTAGCAGGCAATGTCCGGGTATTGGGATTCGCCAGATTCGCAGCGGTATTGATAACCGTTCCGGAAGTATAGTTAATGGTTCCGCTGCCATTTCCGTAGTTCATGGCAGCAAAACCTGTTAAGTCGATATTCGATACCGTGTTATTCCGGATCTGAGGTGAAACATTTTCACTGGTCGTTCCACTTACAATATTGGGACTCAACAGTATTCTGAAAGAGAAATCACCAACATTGATACCGTTAGTACTTTGACCGGAGTACGGCCCGACATAGGCATAGGTTTTGATTTTAGCATTACTGCCGTTTGAGTTGGATGTTTCTGCGATATTGACCCATTTTGTACCGTTCCAGTAATGGTAGCCAACCGGCAGTTCATCATCTGTTCCAACGGCAACTGCTGTTGTATTATACACCATCAGGCCTACAGCCGGGTTGGGTATCGTGGCAATATCGGCATTCCCGGATAGGGATACCCGTGATAATAATGTTCCTTTGTTGTTTCCGGCAACATCCAACATAGCCGACTGATCCGGTGTTGCTGTTCCGATTCCTACCTGAGCAAATACGTTTACACAAAAAAGTATTAAAAGGGATACTAAAATTTTGGGGGGACTTTGTTTCATAGGATTATATTTATTAAAATTGCTAAAAATTGCTTATTTCTCAAATTTTAGAAAATAAAGCAAGCACATTATTAATAAATACAACAAAAAGCAGACCAATAATGTCAAGTTTTCATTAATTTAACAAATACTTATGCTATCCGTTTAGTCTTTCAGGAATTTCAGGTTCCGAACCAGTCCCTGGTGTTTTGTTCTTTTAACGGCGGAGTTTTTAAATACTTTTCTGAAGGTGTCTTCCGTTATTTCTTCCCAATCTTTTTTAGAAAAAGAGAGTATGTCGCGATTGGGCTGCAATAGCGGTTCGTTATGAGGTTTTGAGAAGCGGTTCCACGGGCATACATCCTGGCACACATCGCAGCCAAACATCCAATCGTCAAATTTTCCTTTGACTTCCGTTGGAATGTTTTCTTTTAATTCGATGGTAAAATAGGAAATGCATTTACTGCCATCTACAACATAGGGTGCTACGATTGCCTGGGTAGGACAAGCATCCATACAGGCGGTACATTTCCCGCAATGGTCGGTAGTGGCATTATCATATTCCAGATCAAGATCCACAATGAGCTCTGCGATAAAAAAGAAGGAGCCCACCTGTTTGGACAACAGGTTACTGTTTTTTCCAATCCAGCCCAAACCGCTCTTTGCCGCCCAGGCTTTGTCTAAAACCGGAGCCGAATCTACAAAAGCCCTGCCGGACACTTCCCCGATTTCTGTTTCGATAAAGTGCAGCAGTTCCCTGAGTTTTTCTTTTATCACAAAATGGTAGTCTTCCCCGTAAGCATATTTTGAAATTTTATAGCTTCCGAAGCTTTGCTGTTCTGCCGGATAATAATTCAACAGTAAGGAGATAACACTTTTGGCATCATCAACAAGCAGTGTCGGATCCAGTCTTTTATCAAAGTGGTTTTCCATATAGCTCATTTTTCCGTTTCTGTTGTTTTTCAGCCAGTCTTCCAGGCGGGGTGCTTCTTCTGCTAAAAAACCGGCTTGCGAAATACCACATGACAAAAAACCGAGGCGTTTGGCTTCGGTTTTGATGAGATCTGTATATTTTGCTTTATTGTTAATCATGGTCTTAAAACAACCCTCCCTGAATATTGGTTCTTATTCTTCCCAGATGTTTATAGGCTTTATCGGTCACTTCCCGTCCCCGCGGTGTCCGGATGATAAATCCTTCCTGAATTAAAAAGGGTTCGTACACTTCTTCGATTGTTTCCCCGCTTTCCGATACGGCTGTTGCCAGGGTGGACAATCCCACCGGGCCGCCTTTAAATTTATCGATTATAGTAGTTAAGATGCGGTTGTCCATTTCATCCAGTCCATGGGCATCGACATTCAGGGCTTTTAGTGAGAAACGGGCAATTTCAATATCAATTTTTCCGTTTCCTTTTATCTGGGCAAAGTCACGAACACGTCGCAGTAAAGCATTGGCGATACGCGGTGTCCCGCGGCTTCTTCCTGCAATTTCAATGGCCGCTTCCATCGTGATAGGCATCTTCAAAATAGAAGAGCTTCTTTGCACAATGGTCGTGAGCAGTTCGGTATTGTAATATTGCAGCCTGCTCTGGATTCCAAAACGGGCACGCATTGGTGCTGTTAACAGTCCGGAACGTGTGGTTGCGCCTACCAGTGTAAACGGATTCAGGTTAATCTGAACCGTTCTGGCATTCGGACCGCTTTCGATCATGATGTCAATTTTGAAATCTTCCATAGCCGAGTACAGGTATTCTTCAACTATAGGGCTCAATCGATGAATCTCATCAATGAACAAAACATCACGCTCGTCCAGATTTGTCAGCAAACCGGCTAAATCTCCCGGCTTGTCCAAAACCGGACCGGAAGTAATTTTAATGTTCACATCCAATTCATTGGCCAGAATATTAGCCAATGTTGTTTTCCCTAATCCCGGTGGCCCGTGAAATAAGGTATGATCCAGTGCTTCTCCACGCATGTTGGCAGCCTGAACAAATACTTTCAGATTTTCCAGTACCTGATCCTGTCCTGTAAAATCGCTAAATGACAGCGGTCTCAATTTTTTTTCTAAATCGAGTTCCTCTGCATTATATTTTTGGTTTGTTGGATCTAAATGTTCATTCATGCGGCAAAGATAGAAAATGTTTACTTGCCAAACCGTTTATTCGTTCTTCATACTGCTTTACCGTATTAATGTGCCACAATAGTTTCCCATTCCGGATGCCGTTTGATATAGGCCGCCACAAACGGACACAAAGGGACTAACGAAAAACCATTGTCTTTAATATAGTTCAGTGTTTTGAGCACAATTGCATTCCCCACTCCTTTTCCAGCCAGTTCCGGCGGAACTTCGGTATGGATGAGGTATATTTTTTTGTCTTTTATTTTATAATCAATAAAGGCCGTGTAGCCTTCCACTTTCAGTTCAAAGCGGTTTTTTTCCTGATTATTGACTAATTTCAAATGATCATCCATTGTTTTCTTTTTTATTGTAATAAAACGATAAGGCACCCGAAGGACATTGTTCGATCTGATGGATTATTTCTCCGGAACTGGCCTTACGGACTTCGATCCAGGGGGTAATTTTAGGACGGAATACTTCCGGAAGTCCACGAACGCAATTTCCGGAATGTTCACATAATTGTTGCTTCCAAACCACAGTAACTTCTCCGTTGCTGTACTCTTTTACGTTTTCCATAATGTTTTGTTTTTGTCTTTATGAAAGTTACAAAAAAAAGAGCAACAAAACTCATTTTTCATATCTTTAACCCTAATAAATCATTAATTCTATATGCATAACGAAACCCCAACTTTAAAACGAGAATTAGGTCTTCTGGACGGCACCATGCTTGTGGTAGGCTCGATGATTGGTTCCGGAATTTTTATTGTGAGTGCCGGAATCACTCAGAACATAGGCAGTGCCGGATGGCTGATTGCGATCTGGATTGTTTCTGCTTTAATAACCATAACGGCTGCCGTTAGCTACGGAGAGCTGAGTGCTATGTTTCCGCATGCCGGCGGGCAGTATATTTATTTAAAGGAATCCTATAATAAGCTGATTGCTTTTTTATACGGCTGGAGTTTCTTTGCGGTCATACAAACCGGAACCATTGCCGCTGTTGGCGTCGCCTTTTCAAAGTTTACGGCCTATCTGATTCCTGCGGTAAGCGATGAGAATATCCTTTATGAAATCGGTTCATTTAAGCTTAATGCAGCGCAGCTGGTTTCTATAGGAACCATTATTTTCCTGAGTTATATTAACAGTAAAGGGGTTCGAAACGGAAAATACATCCAGACTATTTTTACCATCACGAAGATCGCCTCCCTTTTCGGTTTGATCATTTTCGGTTTTATCCTGGCTGCCAAAGCCGATATCTGGAATGCAAACTGGACGGATGCCTGGAATGCACAGTCTTTCCAGAAAGACAGCAATTCATGGATTCCTGTTTCCGGATATGCCTTAGCATCGGCTATCGCTGCATCCATGGTAGGCTCCTTATTTTCCAGTGATGCCTGGAACGGGGTTACCTTTATTTCCGGAGAGATTAAAAACCCGGAACGCAATGTCGGCTTAAGCTTGTTTTTAGGGACTTTAATTGTGAGTGTCATCTATATCTTAGCCAACGTGATGTATCTTGCCGTAATGCCGTTGCAGGAAATTGCCTTTGCTCCATCGGAAAGGGTTGCCGTAGCCGCATCGCAGCACATTTTTGGCGCGACCGGAACCATAGTCATAGCGATCATGATCATGATCTCGACTTTTGGCTGCAACAATGGTTTGATCATGGCCGGATCCCGCGTGTATTACACGATGGCAAAAGACGGTTTGTTCTTTAAAAAAGCCGCCGAGTTAAACAAAGCCAGCGTACCGGGCTGGGGATTATGGATCCAGTGTATCTGGGCTTCCTTTTTGTGCCTGACCGGAAAATACGGGGATTTACTGGATTATGTAATGATCATTGTAATCATCTTTTACATACTGACGATATATGGTATTTTTATTTTAAGAAAGAAAATGCCGGATGCCAACAGACCGTATAAGGCTTTTGCCTATCCGTTTTTACCGGCTTTGTATATTATCGTAGCATCAGCTATATGCATTGCTTTACTGATCGACCGCACCAGTACGTGTGGTTGGGGCGTACTGATCATGCTTGCCGGAATACCGGTTTATTATATCACAAGACCAAAAGATACGGTATAAAACCATTCAATACAATACAAAAAGCGGTGCTGTAACACCGCTTTTTGTATTACTAAATGACCATTGGTATTATTCTCAATCAGCCAACCACAACCGGAACACTAATCCCATTAACAGCGGTCAATAAAGGCGCTGTAAGGCAGCCAATTCCCCGCGATGGCAAATCCTCCTGCTATGAAAACAATGTCGGTCAAACAGGGCAGAATATTAATCCAATAAAAAAGCCTTTCCGGATTGGAAAGGCTTTTTTAGTATCTTGAATTTTGATAAATCCTAGTGATGTAATTGTTCTTCACCCGGCTTCATTGGTACATTCTGAGGAACGAAATCTTCATCATGTCCTGGTTTGCTATAGTCATAAGACCATCTGTAAACTTCAGGAATTTCACCTGGCCAGTTTCCGTGAATGTGCTCAACCGGAGTAGTCCACTCTAACGTGTTTGATCTCCATGGGTTTTGCGTTGCTTTTTGTCCTTTGAAAATGCTGTAGAAGAAGTTCCATAAGAATACTAACTGGAATGCTGCTCCGATTAAAGCGAACATTGTGATTAATACGTTTACGTCTGCTAAATCATCAAATAAAGGGAAAGCGGTGTTGGTATAGTAACGTCTTGGTAAACCTGCCATACCGATAAAGTGCATTGGGAAGAATACTCCGTAAGCACAAACTGCCGTTACCCAGAAGTGAATATAACCTAAGTTTTTATTCAACATTCTTCCGAACATTTTAGGGAACCAATGGTAGATTCCGGCAAACATTCCGTAAAGAGCAGAAATACCCATTACCAAGTGGAAGTGTGCAATAACGAAATAAGTATCGTGAACGTTAATATCTAATGTACTGTCTCCTAAAATAATCCCGGTTAAACCTCCTGTGATGAATGTTGAAACGAATCCGATACAGAATAACATAGCAGGGTTTAACTGAAGGTTACCTTTCCAAAGTGTTGTAATGTAGTTGAATGCTTTTACAGCCGATGGAATTGCAATTAATAAGGTTGTAAAGGTAAATACAGATCCTAAGAACGGATTCATACCCGATACGAACATGTGGTGACCCCAAACGATAGTAGATAAGAATGCAATTGCTAAGATTGATGTAATCATCGCACGGTAACCGAAGATCGGTTTACGGGCATTCGTAGCAATAACTTCCGATGTAATACCCATTGCAGGTAAGATTACAATATATACCTCAGGGTGACCTAAGAACCAGAATAAGTGTTCGAACAATACCGGAGAACCTCCCTGGTAATGTAAAACTTCTCCGGAGATAAAGATATCCGACAAGAAGAATGATGTTCCGAAGCTTCTGTCGAAAATCAATAATAATGCAGCAGATAATAATACCGGGAACGATACGATACCAATAACAGCCGTAACAAAGAAAGCCCAGATGGTTAACGGAAGGCGTGTCATGGACATACCTTTTGTTCTCAGGTTAATAACTGTAACTACATAGTTTAGTGATCCCATTAATGAAGAAGCAATGAATATTGCCATAGAAACCAACCATAGTGTCATACCTGTTCCAGAACCTGGAATCGCTTGTGGTAAAGCACTTAAAGGCGGGTAAATTGTCCAACCTGCAGATGCCGGTCCGGATTCTACAAAAAGAGAGATAATCATGATAACGGAAGAAAGGAAGAACAACCAGTATGAAACCATGTTCATAAATCCGGATGCCATATCTCTTGCTCCAATTTGAAGCGGAATTAAAAGGTTACTGAAAGTACCGCTCAATCCGGCTGTCAATACAAAGAATACCATGATGGTACCATGGATGGTTACCAATGCCAAATAAATATCATTTCGCATAACTCCTCCCGGAGCAAATTTATCGCCTAAAAGGATTTCAAAGATTTTGAAAGACTCTTCCGGCCATGCAATCTGCATACGGAATAATAGCGACATTATAATACCGATGATACCCATAACAATACCTGTAATTAAGTATTGCTTCGCAATCATCTTATGATCTATACTAAAGATGTACTTTGTGATAAAAGTATCTTTATGGTGATGTTCGTGCCCGTGATCGTGTTCGTGACTGTTATCGTGTCCTACTGCTGACATATTTTTTAATTTATATTAAAAGCAATTATTTTTTTACTACTTGTGCTAAAACTTTAGTTGTATCAGCTACAGGAGCAGTCGCTTCCGGAGCTTTAGCTTCAGATGCAGCAGCCGGAGCTTCCGTTTTGTTAGCATCTTTAATAGCACTAGCTAAAGTAGGTTTCCCTTTTAACCATTTTTTGTAATCTGCTTCGCTTTCAACTACAATTTTCATTTGCATGTTGTAGTGAGAAGGACCACAAATTTTATTACATAATAATAAGTAATCGAAAGTATATGGATCTAAAGCGGTTTCACCTTTAGCAACAAGTTCAGCACTTCTTTTTGCTCTAATCTTATTGATGTTTGCTACTTTTTCAACGATAGCAGGATCCTGACGCATCTGATCTGTAGTTACAGAAGGCGTGAAAGCAAACTGCGTCACCATACCCGGAACACAGTTCATCTGCGCTCTGAAGTGTGGCATATAAGCAGAGTGTAAAACGTCCTGAGAACGAATCTTGAATACTACTTTTTTACCAACCGGCAAGTGTAATTCATTAACTACTTTATCATCTTGTGCATTTGGATCAGCCATGTCAACACCTAAAGTATTCACACCCTGAATGAATCTAACGTTTGCTTTACCTAATGAGTTGTCTTCACCGGCATAACGTGCTTCCCAGCTAAACTGTTTTGCATATAATTCAACGTAGATCACTTCTTCTTCTTCATCAACAAACATGATGTTTGTCCATGCATATAATCCGTAAAGGATTAATCCTGCCAATACAATTACCGGGATAATTGTCCAGATAAATTCTAATTTATCGTTATCAGCAAAATATAATGCTTTTTTGTCTTTACTACCTCTGTATTTGAATGAGAAGTAGTGCAATAATGCCTGGGTGATCGTTTGAACGATGAAAATCAAAACCATTGAAATCATCATCAGGTTGTCATAATGTGTTCCGTGTTCCGAAGCCGGAGTTCCCAGAACCAAATGTCCCCATTTCAATAAAGAGTAGATAGTGAATATATAAATAAACCCTAAGAACCCAAACATTAAATACCCATTAACATTATTATCTCTTTCGTTGGCAATTTCTGATTTTTCAACAGAAGACTGTCCAATTTGAGTTAAATCGAATATCTTAGTCAATTGCCATATAGCAACTCCTAATAAAACTACAACTATAAGTACCAATAAACCTGTCATTTGTTTATTACTTTAAATATTAATAATGAAAATGTTTACTTTCTTCAATTAACGGATTACGTTTTGCCAGTAACGGTGCTTTTGTTAAAGCTGTAAATACTACAAAGATGAATAATCCAAAGAAGAATAATAATGAACTGATCTCAGATACTCCAATAAACCACTGATCTCCAACAGTTGCAGGCATAATCATATTAAAGAAATCAATATAATGTCCAGTTAAAATAAGAATACCAGCCATTACTACAACCCATGTCAGACGTTTGAAATCTGTATTAATTAAAATTAATATCGGGAATACAAAGTTAAGCGCTAACATACCGAAGAATGGTAATTTGTAGTTCTCAATTCTTGTAATAAAATAAGTAACCTCTTCCGGTATATTAGAATACCACATTAACATAAATTGTGAGAACCATAAATACGTCCAGAATACAGAGATACCAAACATGAATTTTGCTAAATCGTGGATGTGGCTTGTATTTACATATTCTAAATGTCCTTTTGATTTTAAGTACAAAGTAACGAATGCAATAGTCGTAATACCGCTTACAAAGAAACTTGCAAACACATACCATCCGAATAATGTACTATACCAGTGTGGGTCTACAGACATAATCCAGTCCCAGGAAGCAATAGATTCTGTTACGATGAAGAATACTAAGAATCCAGCCGCTAATTTGAAGTTCTTTTTGTAGAAAGAATCATCATTAGCATTGTCCTGTGCAAGGGAATTTTTTCTTGACAAGAAACGGTAAAGATTCCAACCTGCTAAGAAAATAGCAGCTCTGATCAGGAAGAAAGGAACGTTTAGGAATCCAACTTTACCCTGAATCAATTCATCGTGTTTTACTACTTCCGGATCCATCCAGACAAACAAGTGGTTTAAATGCATTCCGCTTGCAATTAACAGGATAAAGAAAATGATCGAACCCGGTAATAAATAACTGGTGATCCCTTCCATAACTCTGAAAAGTACCGGAGACCATCCTGCCTGTGCAGCCCATTGGATTGCATAGAAAGCAAGTACTCCAACAGAGATTAACATGAAGAAGATACAGGCAACATATAAGGCAGCCCATGGTTTGTTTTGCAACTGGTGTAAAACGTGTTCTAAATGTTCTTGATGTTCAGCATGTGCATCAGCTCCCTCATGTCCATGAGCAGCTTCAACTTTGTGATTATCGTTATGGTGCTCGTCAACTACAGGTGCAGCTGCGGCTTTAACAGTATCTTGTGCTGTTGTTTTTAATGAATCTGAAACTACCGCTTCAGTTTTAGCAGCCTCGTGGTGTGCCACATCGGTTGCAGCATGCTCATCGTGCGATTCATGTGCTACAGCCTCTGTATGATGTCCACCATGATGACTATCGGCTAAAATTTTCTCTACGTCTTCAACGGTCTTAGGTGCAGTCAAAAAACCAAATGCAATCCCTACTAACCCTAAAGCCATTAAGACAAATGCAAAAGTTTTTAATTTGCTTGAAAATGTGTACATATCTAATACTTTCAAATGTGTTCTACAATTATAATCCTGCTTTTAATTTCAACACGTGATCCACAACTTGCCAGCGTTCTTCCTGGTTCAATTGGTTTGCGTGAGATCCCATGGAGTTCAAACCATAAGTAATTACATGGAAAACACTTCCCTCTGTAACTTGTCTGTCAGCGTAACTTGGTACCCCTAAGAATTTTTCTCTTTTAACCAATTTCCCTTTTCCGTCTCCGTTTTCACCATGGCAAATTGCACAGTAAATATTAAAAAGTTGTGTTCCTCTTTCAGAATCAATGGTTGTAGAATCCAAAGGAGATTTCAGGTTTGCTTTAGCTAATTCATAGCCTGCTGTTGAATTTTCATATTCATAAGGTGTAAATCCTCTTGGGATAGAACCTTTTGCAGGTAACTGACCTTCCTTACCATTTTTGAAAGCTGCAGATTGTGAATACGTTTCATAAGCTACAGACTCGTACATATTTGGAAAGAACTGATAGTTAGGCTTTGATTTGTTAAAACAAGATGTTGTAACAATCGATACACCTACTAATGCTACTATTTTATATAAGGCTTTCATATCTTCTATTAATGCTTATCAATTACTTTAACTTCTACAGCACCCGTGTTTTTGAAGAAAGAAACCATATCTTCTTCGCTTCCGTGAAGTGCAACTTCCATTAAGAAGTGATCATCTGTAGTTCTTACATCAGGGTTTTCAGCTGCTTTGAAAGGCCATAATTTACTTCTCATATAGAAAGTAATAACCATTAAGTGGGCAGCGAAGAACACTGTTAATTCAAACATAATAGGCACAAAAGCAGGCATATTATCAATGAAGCTGAAACTTGGTTTTCCACCAATATCTTGTGGCCAGTCTACAATCATTACATAATTCATTAATGATGCAGCAACAGATAGACCAACTAAACCGTAAAGGAAAGAAGCGATAGCAATTCTTGTAGGTGCTAATCCCATTGCTTTGTCCAACCCGTGAACCGGGAATGGCGTGTAAACTTCTTCAATATGATGATGAGCGGCACGTGTTGCTTTAACAGCATCCATCAGGATGTCATCATCATTGTATATAGCATGTATAACTTTATTACTCATGATCTATTAATGATTATGTGAATTATGTCCTTCTTGTTCTCTTTGTCTCTTGTAATTATCTCCGGATGTTTTCAAGATTGTTTTCACCTCTGCCTGAGCAATTACCGGGAAGCTTCTTGAATACAATAAGAATAATACAAAGAAGAAACCGATTGTTCCGATATAAATACCAGCATCAACAAATGTTGGCTGGAACATTGTCCAAGATGAAGGAAGGTAATCTCTGTGTAACGAGGTAACGATAATTACGAAACGCTCGAACCACATACCGATGTTTACAACGATAGAGATAATGAATGAGAACATGATACTTGTTCTTAGTTTTTTGAACCACATGAACTGTGGAGAGAAAACGTTACAAGTCATCATCAACCAGTATGACCACCAGTAAGGTCCTGTTGCTCTGTTTAAGAAAGCATATTGCTCATACTCTACTCCGGAATACCAGGCAACGAATAACTCTGTAATATACGCGATACCTACGATAGATCCGGTAATCATTACAACGATATTCATTAATTCGATATGCTGAACAGTAATGTATTCTTCAAGATTTGAAACTTTTCTCATGATGATCAACAAGGTATTAACCATTGCGAATCCGGAGAAAATCGCTCCTGCAACGAAGTACGGAGGTAAGATTGTCGTGTGCCATCCAGGAATAACTGAAGTAGCAAAGTCAAAGGATACGATCGTGTGTACAGAAAGTACAAGTGGTGTTGCTAATCCGGCTAATACTAAAGATACTTCTTCAAAACGTTGCCAGTCTTTTGCTCTACCGCTCCATCCGAAAGACAGGATAGAATAAACTCTTTTAGTAAAAGGTGTTACCGCTCTGTCACGTAGCATGGCAAAGTCAGGTAATAAACCAGTCCACCAGAAAACCAATGATACTGATAAATACGTTGAAATCGCGAATACGTCCCAAAGTAACGGTGAGTTAAAGTTCACCCAAAGAGATCCGAACTGATTCGGGATTGGTAATACCCAGTATCCTAACCATGGACGACCCATGTGAATAATTGGGAATAAACCTGCTTGTACTACCGAGAAGATAGTCATCGCTTCCGCAGAACGGTTAATTGCCATTCTCCACTTTTGACGGAATAACAATAATACTGCAGAAATTAGAGTTCCGGCGTGACCGATACCAACCCACCAAACGAAGTTAGTGATATCCCATGCCCAACCTACTGTTTTATTTAATCCCCATGTTCCGATACCTGTAGTAATGGTGTAAGTCATACAGCCAACTCCCCAAAGGAATGCTGTTAAAGCGATAGAAAAAACTATCCACCATTGTTTGTTTGCTCTACCTTCAACCGGTCTAGCCACATCTACTGTTACATCGTGATAAGTTTTATCACCTATAACCAAAGGTTTTCTAATGGGTGCTTCGTAATGAGACGACATAATCCTTTATATTGATTCTTAATTAATTTATTTTACTTTTTTAGGTATTTCTAACTTTTACGTGATAGAATACATTTGGTTTTGTTCCGATGTGCTCCAATAAATGATACATTCTGTCATCTTCAGCTAATTTAGCTACTTTGCTTTCTTTATCATTTACATCACCAAAGATCATGGCACCACTTGAACAAGCTGCAGAACAAGCTACATCAAATTCATCTTTACCTACTGCTCTGCCTTCGCGTTTCGCTTTAAGGATAGTAGCCTGAGTCATTTGGATACATAGTGAACATTTTTCCATTACCCCTCTTGAACGAACGTTAACATCCGGGTTCAATACCATACGACCTAAATCGTCATTCATGTGGTAATCGAATTCGCTGTTTTTGTTGTATAAGAACCAGTTGAAACGACGTACTTTATAAGGACAGTTGTTTGCACAATAACGAGTACCAACGCAACGGTTGTATGCCATGTGGTTTTGTCCCTGACGACCGTGTGATGTTGCCGCTACCGGACAAACTGTTTCACAAGGTGCGTGGTTACAGTGCTGACACATTACCGGCTGGAATGCTACCTGTGGATTTTCTGACGGATCTTCCATACCTGTAAAAGTATCGATAGAGTTCATTAATCCGGAAGCACCTTCTTTTAATTCCACATCACCTTTGAAGGTATCCTGAGAAGAGTAGTATCTGTCAATACGCAACCAGTGCATATCACGGCTTCTTCTTACCTCTGATTTACCAACAACAGGAACGTTGTTTTCAGCGTGACAAGCAATAACGCAAGCTCCACATCCTGTACAAGCATTCAAATCGATCGATAAGTTAAAGTGGTGACCGATAGAACGGTCGAAAGAATCCCAAAGATCTACTTTAGTTGCAGGTGTTTCTTTGTGATCTAAAGATACCATTGGAACAATATTCCACTCTGCAGCATCTTTAGTATTGAATATTTCAAGGGTAGTTTCTTTGATGATATCACCTCTACCCATTAATGTTTTTTGTAACTGAACACAAGCAAACTCGTGATCTCCGTTAGCTTTAGTAACCTTAGCTACCTGGTCGGATTTCATACCTGCATAAAGCGCATAAGCATTAACCCCAACCTGCATTTCCTGCTTCATTGCTTCTTTACGGCCATAACCTAAAGCAACTCCGATTGTTCCAACAGCCTGACCTGGTTGAATAATTACAGGAACGTTTTCTAACTTAACACCGGCAACTTCAATAGTTGTATAACTTCCGTTCAAACCTCCGTTTGCAACATTGTAGTTTACCAATCCTAATTTTTCAGCATCTTTTTTAGCTACTGTTACATAGTTATCCCAAGACACACGGGTAATCGGATCCGGGAACTCTTGTAACCAAGGGTTATTTGCCTGTTGCCCGTCTCCCATTCCGGTTTTAGTATACAATACTAATTCTAATCCGCCAGCATTTTTAGCTTGTGCTAATTTTCCGGCAGCAGAACCGAAATCAGCAGCAGAACCTGCAAGAGGTGCTACTTCCGAAACAAAAACACCATCGTGTACCAAGCTATTCCAGGTTGTTCCTGTAGCGATAGCAGCGCTGGTTGCTTTTAGGAAATCATAATAAGAAGCCGGATTTCCTGTCCAGGACAATAATGCTTCCTGGAATTGTTTTGTATCAAACAACGGACGAATTGTTGGCTGCGTAATACTGTAGTGACCTTTGGCGATGGTTACATCACCCCAGGACTCCAGGTAGTGCGGCACAGCAACTGCGACAGCTGATTTTGAAGCTGTTTCATCTTCTTTTAATGAAAATGCAACCGATAATTTTACTTTATTAAGTCCTTCCAAGAAGTCTTTTGCATTTGGTAAAGCATAAACCGGGTTAACACCGTTCATAATCAAAGTATGAACTGCTCCCGATTTCATATCGTTAACCAATTGCGCTACCGCTTTAGCATCCCCCTTACGGATTAAACGGGTTGCAGCCGTGTTGAACGCTTCAGAACTTAAAGCTCTGTTAATAGCCAATACTAATAATTGTGCATTAACATCGTCCAATCCTGAAACTAAAACTCCTTTTCCTGCAGCAGCTTTTAATTGCTGAGCAGCTTTCATTACCGCTTCTTCATTGGCAATTTTTGAAGTTGCAACAGAAGCACCGGTAACTACATTGAATATTTTTACTAAAGCAAGTTTTTGATCTGTAACAGTCAAAGGAATACGCTTGTCTGCATTTGCACCCGCTAAAGACATGTTTGCCTCAATCTGGATGTGTTTCGACATTTTCCCGTTTTTAGGAATACGTCCTTTTGCATAACCTGCATCATATCCTCCACCTTGCCAATCTCCTAAGATATCAGCACCAACAGAAACAATAACATCTGCTTTTGAGAAATCATAATTTGGTAATGCTCTTTCTCCATAAACCATTTGGAAAGCATCAAGAGCATCAGAGCTAGACACTGCATCATAAACAACGTGTTTAGCCGTTGGATTTTTTGCAATGAAATCAGCAATCAATTTATCTGTTGACGGGCTTGCCATAGTTCCTGTTAAAAGAACGACCTGACCACCTTTAGCTTTTGCGTCTGATAAAGCTGCTCTTACTTTCGTATCTACTTCAGACCACGAAGCATCTTTACCTGCAATTTTTGATTGCTTTAAACGAAGACTATCATACAGTGACAATACAGAAGCGTGAACTCTTGCATTAGCACCGGTTATAGCATTTGGTAAGTTATTATTTTCTACTTTAATAGGACGACCTTCGCGGGTTTTGATCAGGATGTTTGCAAAATCAAAACCATCAGCGATAGTAGTTGCATAAAAATCTGCAACACCAGGGATGATTTCCTCAGGTTGAACTACATAAGGAATAGACTTGATTACCGGACCTTCACACGCAGCTAAAGAAGCTGCTGCTGTAGAAAATCCTACGTATTTCAAAAAGTCACGACGAGTAGTTGATGAAGTCGATAAAGTATCTTTATCTCCTAAAAATTCATCTGTTGGAATTTCTTCAACAAACTCATTGTTTCTTAGCGTCTCAACAATAGAACTATTTTCGTTTAGTTCTTCAACACTTTTCCAGTATTTTTTGTTTGATGCCATTGTATATAGATATTAGCTTCTTAATTTATTTATTAATAGTGACATTTACCACACTCTAAACCTCCCATTTGTGCAGCAGTCAATTTATCTACACCGTATTTTTTAGAAAGTTCTTCGTGTATTTTTTTGTAGTATTCGTTACCTTCAACCTTAACATTGGTTTCTCTGTGACAGTTCACACACCATCCCATTGTTAACGGAGAATGTTGTCTCATAATTTCCATAGTCTCAACAGGACCGTGACATTTTTGACATTCAAGACCAGCAACAGAAACGTGTTGTGAGTGATTGAAGTACACAAAGTCAGGAAGATTATGAACACGAACCCATTTAACAGGTTTCACTTTTCCTGTATATTTTTGAGCTGTTTTATCCCAACCTACCGCATCGTAAAGTTTTTGAATTTCAGCAGTATAGAATTCTTTTGTATGATCCACATAAGTAGAATCTGCATCCCCCTGGAATTCATTAATATTTTTATGACAGTTCATACAAACATTCAACGAAGGAATACCTGAAGTTTTACTTACTCTGGCAGAAGAGTGACAGTATTTACAATCAATACCGTTATCACCAGCGTGAATTTTGTGAGAGAAATGGATTGGCTGAATCGGCTCATACCCCTGATCTACACCTACCTGCATTAAATATCCGTAGATAAAGTAAGCTCCTACCAAAAGCATAAGTATTACAGAAACAAGCACTAAGAACTGGTTTCTGGCAAAAGCAATCCATAACGGAATTGATTTTTCTTTTACCGGCAGCTCTACACCGTTAGCCTTTGCAATCTTGTTAAGTACATTCTTAACAAACAGCAACATCGCTACCAACATAGCCAATACTACACCCAATACTCCTAAAACCAGATTGTTAGAAACTCCGCCTTCCTGAGCAGCTCCCGTAGCTCCTGCTGTTGCAGCAGCCGCTTTAGGCTCTTCTTTAGGCTGAGAAGTATACGCTAAGATATTATCAATATCCGCATCTGACAATTGAGGGAAAGCAGTCATCGCTACTTTTCCATTTTCTTCAAACACTTTGATAGCCTTAGCATCACCTGATTTGATTAATTCCGGACTGTTTTTAATCCATTTATGCAACCAGGCTTTATCATATTTTTCCGCAACATTACGAAGCGCAGGCCCCGTCATTTTTGCGTCCAGCTTATGACAAGCGGCACAGTTAGAATTAAAAAGCGCTTTACCTGCAGCCGCATCCTGAGCTTTTGAGGTAAAAGAAAAAGATAGCACAAATGCTAAACTGAACAATAAAATCTTTGAAAACGATTTATGGTTACCCACTTTTTTCATAGTTAAAATGATTATCAACTAAATTTGGCATGATTTTATCAGAAACCTAATTTCAGATAAATAAATACCTTATTTATAAACTCCGACAAAAATACGACTTATGTATTATTCTAAAAACCTTAAATTTGTCTTAATTGTAATTTATACCCATTCTAAATAAACCTGAGAAAATTCTTTTAATTATATAATTGTATTTTTGCAGTAAACAGACTTCATTATGAGAATCTTAAGAGTAAACAAAAACCACTTCCTTCCTTTAATAGCACTATTTTTAGGATACACTTCCAACGCGCAGACCGCAAAAATTAACATTGATCAGGACCCGAAATTTGAGCAACTCCTGAATGAGAAAAGAAAAATCAATTCCTCTATAACCGTTAACGATCGCTATAAGATTCAAATTTTTTACGGCACTAATGAAGAAGCCAAAAAAACACTGGCGAGTTTCAGAAAAGAATTCCGGAATATAGACGGTACGATCGTTTATAACAATCCAACCTACAAAGTATGGATTGGCAGCTTTAAGACCCGCATAGAGGCCGAAAAGAACCTTAACGACATTAAAAAGAAATACCCGAACGCTCTTTTAATACGTCCGAATAAATAATGACCAGTCTAAAACAGGCTGATATGTTTTACAATATCATTTACAGTAACCAGTCAGGATTTCCCGGCTGGTTTTTTTAATGCATAACGTTAGGTGTTTGTACAGATAAACCCCAATGAGGTCATGTATGGTTTTAACAGTTATAATCTGCTTCAGGGATTTTAACCGGCTTTTTCGTCATTTGCTTCAATTGCTTAGCAAACGGATCAAAGAAATAAGTGTCGTCCTCAATAAAAATGTCCCGATAATTTTCTGTTTTAAGATGAACAATAAAAACTGCATATCCGGATCCTTTTGCAGGAAGAACATTCTGAAATGTAAAATATTCAATTTTTTCAAGGTCCAGAATCAATGCAGTGTCTATTCCTGCAAATCCGATTTTATTATTAGCACTATCGAGCCAGATACCACTTTTCTCTTTCAGTAATGCTTTTACTTTTTGTGGAATATGTTTAACGTCATCATTATCAATATACCTGACTTTCAGATCCAATTTATTATGGAAGGATATTAATCCGGATATTTCCATTACTTCTTCATACTCTTTATTTTCCAAAAAATACCTGTATTCCCGTTTGTTATAAAAATGAAGCGATGTACTGCCATCGTCATAAGCAGACCCTTTATCGTAGGTATAACAAATAGAAACATCTATACCTTTTGCCAAAGCAAATTGCAGATAACACTGGTCTTCTCTTTCATAGCCGTATTGATTAATATTAATATCAACATCGTCACCGATCCAGAGTCTGCGTAGTTTTTTATAGCTCTCATCGGTATTGGTTGCATCATACAGGTATACGAAAAACTCCTGTACAGGGCGATTAGTACTGGCGTTGCCTGCATATACTTCTAATTGATCGATAAGAATACCTTCTATTCTAACCGGATATTTGAATCTTAAATATTTAGCGCCGTAATCGGTAAAATAAACTGCGACACAACCCGATGCTTCCAATTGCTCGTAAGTAGTATCCCAGGATATCATCTGTCTGGGCGCTGCATATACTTCGTAGCCAGAATCACCATCATCCGGATATTCGTCCAGAATCTGATAATTTTGAGGCATTTTTTTTGCCCAGATTTTTACTTTCTCATCTTCTTTTCTTGCTTTGCATACTGCAAAAAAGGTTTTGTCATCAAAACAAAACCGATCTGACAGTTCGCGATACACCTCTTCAAATCCCTGTAATTCAGTGGATATATAGTGTTGATAATCTGCAACAACAAACAGAAAGGCTATATTTCCTAAAACCTGTACATAAGCATATTTTAGTGAATTAATATTTGCTTTTTCGATGTTGCCATGATATTTGTAAAAAAGTGTATCTCCTTCTATCCAGGTTTCTTTATTTACCATTTACTGTTCTTTTATATATTTAGTAAAATCATTATCAACATCTTTATTAATAAGCACCACTCTATAGCCTGTGCTTTACAGGAAAAAAGGAGAGAAACTAACAGTATTGTGAATATAGTTTTCATTACGGTTGTTTTATCAAAACATATTCACCGTATGGAACACGCATTTCATCCGGAGAGCCTTCTGGTTGCATGATAGAATTATCACTCTTATATATTTTGGCTATTATTTTTTCGGTTCCATTGTCATTTTTATATCGCAAAATAACAGAGCTGCTTAAATATCTTCTTTCAGGGTCATAAATTGAAAGCTTAATACGACGTTCATTCTCCGCACAATCACTACATACAGGGTATAGATTTTTTGTCCAAATCAAATTTCCGGAAATACTATGATCGTCGCCACTTAGCGAATTATCAGCAAGTAATGATAATGTGTTTATGATTTCAGTCCCGTTGTTGATGTATTTGTATTCACCAACTAACAAATCCTGATAGTAATTTTTATATTCGAAGTACTCGAATGTTATTTTGGCAAAAGAAATTGTAAGTGATGTATTTCCGTTTTGGTATTTCCATGTACCAATATATTTAATGAAATCATTATCAACATCTTTATTATAAGTACCACTGGTATATGCCACATCGCTATCTTCGGCAATTGGCACTACAACCTGTGCTTTACAGGAAAAAAGGAAAGATACCAACAGGATTGTGAATATAGTTTTCATTACGGTTGTTTTACTAAAATATACTCTCCATAAGGAACACTAAAGCTATTTATGTTTGTTGAAGGACCATCCATTGTGTTTAATGTTTCAAGACCGTGTCCGGTATAGACAAATTGTACTTTTAGTTTTTCCTGTCCGTTTTCAACAAATTTTCTGATCACAAAGTTATTGCCTATCCCATTCCAAATATTTCTACGCGAGGGCTCATTAAAAAACATTAACAGCCGCTTTTCATTCTCCCCACATTCCGGGCATAAAGGGTATGAATCCTTTTTCATCATAGCCACCGAATACAAATTATAGTCCCTAATATTTGAATAAGAATTACTTAAATTAGCTAATGTGTTAACCTTTTCAACTCCATTTTCTATATATTGAAATTCTCCGGCTAAATAGTCCTCGTAATAATTTTTAAAACTTGACACATACATCATCGGTTTTTTAGCAAAAACAACTTTAAACATCTTATTACCGTTAGAATAAATCCAGGTTCCGACGTATTGATTCAGAAAACCATTAACATCTTTATAGTACGCATTTTCAACCATACCTAAACTCTCGCTTCCAAATCTATCAATCACCGGGCTTTGAGCGCACCCGTAAAAAGTGATCATACCTGCTATTGAACTATATAAGTATTTTTTCATTTTTCTCATTTTTAAAAGGAACAAAATTTTCTATTATGGACATGGTGTGTTTGCTATTTTCCCTTTGCTTATTGACAATTCACCCCATTTAAAATTAGTACCGGCTAAATCACTAACCGTTAAACCAGCACTACCCTCATACAACCCGATTCCATCCCGGGGCAGGAAGATGGTTTGGGAGAAAACTTTTTTCGGATCTGAGTATCCTACAGAATATCCGATATAGCTATCAAGGCGTTAAAAATCTTATTCTTAAGCTTCTCATCAGCCAGTTCTTTCTCAAGTCTTTTGGATAAACTGAACAGGAGTTTATTTAGATTTAGACATGGTTTAAGATAGACTTTTCAAATAAGACAGCCTATGGCTGTTTTATCAAAGTGTATTTATCAATAGGTACGGGCTCATATCCGGCCGGCATTGCTGGCAATTCTCCTGTATGAACATAAGTATCTGGTTTTAGCCCGATTTTTATTTTTTCAACACCATTTTCGATAAAATACTTTACACTCATTTGAGAGTTTAAATAACTTACGACCGGGTCATTAAAAAATAGAAATACCAAGTTTTTTGCGCCTGCAGGACATGCATCACATTTACCTAATGTTGTCCCGTAGATGTTATTATTACCATAGTCCGCCGAATTTGCTTCCATTAAACTTATGGTATTGGTCTGCTGAATACCATTGTGAATATAGCTATACTCACCAATGAGCATATCTGTTGTAAAGTTGCGGAAAGGATTAACCACCTGTGTTTTTTTTCTCAGTACAATGGTTAATGAAGTTGAACCATTAGTGTACTTCCACGTTCCCTGAAATTTATTCAGGTCATTATCTATATCTTTGTAGTATTTTCCAGATTCCTGACTGTGTGCCAGATATAAAGGTAAAGTTTGTGAACAACCGGAAATTGATAATAATAAAATCGTTATTATAAATATATTTTTCATTACGGTTGTTTTATCAAAACATATTCACCGTATGGAAGCCGCATTTCATCAGGAGCGTTATCAGGTGGCATAAATGAAGTACCGTTTTTAAAGATTTTTGCAATTATCTTTTCAACACCATTTTCATTTTTATAACGTAATACAATTGCATTATCCAAATACTCTCGTTCAGAATCATTTATAAAAAGAATAACTCGTTTTTCATTTAAAAGGCACTCAGGACATTGTGGATATACTCCCCTATGGACAATACGATTCCCATATATATTATATCCTCCCGTGGTTGATGGAGGATTGCTAAGGATACTTAAAGTATTAACTTTCTCTATTCCATTTTCTATATATTTATATTCTCCAATCAGTAAGTCCTCGTAATAATTTTTCTTTTGGTAGTAGTCAAAAATAATTTTCTTAAACACAATAGTTAAAGTCGTATTCCCTTGTTGAAACTTCCATGTACCTGTATATTTATCAAATTCATTATCAACATCTTTAGTGTAAGTATTCGATTTATGATACATATCACTATGATCTTGTGAAAGAGGTACGATGGTTTGCGCCTTGCATGAAATAGCAATAAAAAAATAAACAGTAAATACAAATATATTTTTCATGATAATTTAATTACAGTTAGTCTTTATTATAGGTTCGTTGGTGTTGGTATTCGAATCATTATTAAGAGATAATTTAGTCCAACCAGTTAAATCATCATTGGCATTATATAATGATATATTCAAATCATTTTCTTTTAAAAATTCTAAAAAAGTTTTCTGATAATTCTGTAAATAACCTATAGGTAATAATGTATTTTCATCAGCTAATTTATCATATCTTTTTCCAATATCGTTAATAAATTTCTTTCTTGAATCTTTATTCGAATAAATATCTAATAACTTTTGTATACTAACATGATCATCTGCACTGATAGCATAAATTCCTTGATTAGTTACTACAATATGTACTGGAATCGTTGGATCTGCAACTCCATTATTCCCTATAAAATTATGACGGGTATAAAAACCACTTAGTATAGCAACATCGTCATGAGAAAACATGGGAGCATGGCTACGGAGATGACAATGAATCCCTCCAAAAAGCATGGCAGACTGAGAATACCGAACAGAACTCTCTCCTGTACTCTGATAAGGCACTTCGGTTGCTATTAGTTTATTTTGCGGGTTTAGCGCCAGGTTATAGCCTTTTTCTTTAGTGCCGCCAAAAACCTGTTCACTATTCAGGGCACGAATAGCATTTTTAACAGCTGCACTTTTTAAAAGCCCTTTTAATTTGTCACAATGCAAAGGCGGCTCTGTCCATTCCTCAACTGGTGTCGTCACAAAAACAGGACATCGCGGGCAATGATTAGGAGGTGTAAGTCCCCCTCCTGTTGAAGGATCACCGTCTCCGCCACCGCCGCCACTGCCGCCGCCATCGTCACCAATAGGAACAGTTACCCCCGGATCACCATCACCGCCGCCACCAATATCGCCATTAGTAGTATAACAAGTCGTAACCGGAGAGTAAAATAAATGGTTCTGGTCATTACATTCATTGGTAGCAACGTGTACACCGGTGTTGTCCGGACTCCACGCCTGGTCGCACATCAATATTTGTGCGGTAACACAAATGGTGGTTTTATCCATTTCCGAAGCATTATAAACAATCGGCGTAATTTTTACCTGTCCTTTGAATGCAAATGAACCGTGAGCGCTCAGAGATAATGGTTCACTTGGTGTGTACTTTAGGACATAGGCACTTGGCTGTCCTAAACTGTCTACGTTAATTACAAGGTTTTCAAAATAGTCCGGGTTAGAGATTTCTCTTGTAATCTTAAACGTATAAGAAGTTTTACTGCCATCTTCAATGACTTTCGCACCGTGTGGTACAATTGTAAAATTATACTGTCCTTCCATTACCGTACGGGATTTCTCTCTGTTCGCATAAACTGCGTTATAGGCATTTACAAACTTGTTTTCACGAAGCAGTTTTTCAAGTGATGCCTCCCTGATATTGATTTTATTCGTATCGCTTTCCCTACGGATTACTTCCTCGTTCAGCTCACAACTAAAAAGAGCAAACAGCATAAAAATTAAAACAGGAAAGCAGGCATGTAATTTACTATTCTTCATATTGCCACATTTTATTACTGCAAATCTTGCGATTTTATCGTAATGACAATTACAGAAATCCACAAAAAACAAAAATTGAGTATAAGTGCGTATATAACACCCATATTTACACTCACATAATACAGGGAATAGCATAAGTATTATTATGCCTCAAAAACAATTTGAGTATGTTTTGTGGATATCCATAAACTTACTTTACTTAAAATTTCTTCAAAAAAAGAATAAAAATACAAACCCATATGAAAATGCTATAGCAGAAAGGGTCAAAATGGAATATTGAAAAGATGCGTTCTGACCATAGGATAAATGTGAAGCCATCAAACAAGCAGGAGAGCCCGCCCGGGAGAGTATTGAGATTTACAACCACTAAGGCCGCACATGGGTTGTTTGGTCCTTACACCAAACCAAATGCATCAGCAGCACAGAATACAACGAATATCCTTTAAAAAGAAAAAGTTCAAACATTTTAAAAATGTTTGAACTTTTATCAAATTTATAGAATCAAAAATAGTCAGCCTATTTTAGAACTCGTTATTATAAAATCAACTATTTCAGTTTCTTTTTAACTTCTACTTGCTGGAATCCTTCAATAATATCCAATTCTCTGATATCATTGTAGTTTTTGATCTGCATACCGCAATCGTATCCTTTGGAAACTTCTTTCACATCGTCTTTGAAACGTTTCAGTGTTGACAATTCACCGGTGTAAATTACAACGCCTTCACGGATTAAGCGTATTTTAGAGTTTCTGAAGATCTTACCATCGGTAACCATACATCCTGCAATAGTTCCCACTTTCGAAATCTTGAATGTTTCACGAATTTCAGCTGTTCCGGTAATTTCTTCTTTCATTTCCGGAGACAACATACCTTCCATTGCATCTTTCAGATCATCAATTGCATCATAGATGATGGAGTAGCTTCTGATATCGATTTCTTCCTTGTCTGCCAATTGTTTTGCACTTCCGGAAGGACGAACGTTAAATCCGATAATAATCGCATCGGAAGCAGACGCTAACAATACGTCCGATTCTGTAATCGCTCCAACTCCTTTGTGAATAATTCTGATTTGAATTTCTTCTGTAGACAATTTAGAGAAGGAATCCGATAAGGCTTCTACCGAACCATCCACGTCTCCTTTAAGGATAATGTTCAATTCCTTGAACTGACCTAAAGCAATACGTCTTCCGATTTCTGCAAGGGTAATGTGTTTCTGAGTACGAACAGACTGCTCACGCATTAATTGCGTACGCTTAGCAGCAATTTGTTTCGCTTCTCTTTCGTCTTCAAAAACATTGAATTTATCACCTGCTGTCGGCGCTCCGTCCAAACCTAAAATAGAAATCGGGGTTGAAGGACCTGCCTCTTTAACGTTATGACCTCTTTCATCATGCATCGCTTTCACTTTACCATGATGCTTACCGGCCAATACGTAATCTCCGATTCTTAAAGTACCTGCCTGAACCAATACTGTCGAAACGTATCCGCGTCCTTTATCAAGGAATGCCTCTACTACTGTACCTACAGCTGGTTTATTAGGGTTTGCTTTTAAATCTAAGATTTCAGCTTCTAATAATACTTTTTCTAATAGTTCTTTAACTCCTAATCCTGTTTTTGCAGAAATATCATGGGATTGGTATTTTCCACCCCAATCTTCAACCAACAAGTTCATACCTGCCAGTTTTTCTTTAATTTTTTCAGGATTAGCCGTTGGTTTATCCACTTTATTGATTGCAAAAATCAAAGGTACACCTGCTGCCTGAGCATGGCTGATAGCCTCTTTTGTTTGTGGCATGATATCATCATCCGCCGCAATCACGATAATTACAATATCCGTTACCTGAGCTCCACGGGCACGCATCGCCGTAAAGGCCTCGTGACCCGGTGTATCCAGGAACGTAATTTTCTGACCGTTGTCTAATCGAACACCATACGCTCCGATGTGCTGCGTAATACCTCCGGACTCACCCGCAATAACGTTTGCTTTACGAATGTAATCCAATAAGGACGTTTTACCGTGATCCACGTGACCCATTACCGTAACAATCGGCGCTCTGTGGATCAGATCTTCCGGTCTGTCTTCAATAATTTCAATTGCTTCTTCAATATCCGTGGTAATGAATTCTACCTCATAACCAAACTCGTCTGCAACGATAGAAAGCGTTTCCGCATCCAATCTCTGGTTCATGGTTACCATGATACCCAAAGACATACACGTTCCGATAACTTTGGTAATTGGCACATCCATCATGGTTGCAATTTCACCAACCGTAACGAATTCTGTTACTTTCAGTACTTTGCTTCCTTCTTCGATAGCTCTTTGCTCATCATCCGATTTCTGACGGTGAGAATCTCTCTTGTCTCTTCTGTACTTCGCCGCTTTCGATTTATTTCCTTTACCCTGAAGTCTTTCTAAAGTCTCCTTGATCTGGTTTTTAACTTCTTCTTCCGTTGGCTCAACTTTTGCTACGATAGCAGGACGGTTTCCTTTCTGGAATGACGGCTTGTTCGCCGTAAATTTACCTGGTCCTCCCGGTCTGTTAGCATTGTTGCCACCCTGGTTGTTATTACCGCCCTGACCCTGGCCCGGTGTACCCGGAGCTCCCGGTTTGGTCGGAATACGTTTTCTCTTGTTCTTATTATTATTCGAATTGTTCGAATTCTGACCCTGACCTTGTCCGGCATTCTGGTTGTTACCAGTATTCGGCTTGTTTCCGTCTTTCTTAAAGTCTTCTTTCTTCTTTTTCGGTTTATTGAACTGAGAAAGGTCAATGGTCTGACCTGTAAACGTAGTACCGCTTAATTTCTGGTACTGTGTTTCGATTCTCTCTTCTTCCACTACAGGCTCTGCAGTTGCTGCTTTTTCAACCTGAGGTTTCTCTACAGGAGTGATTTTAACAACTTTTTCTTCACGAATAACCTTCTTCTCTTCTTCCTTAGGTTTCACTTCCTCTATTTTTTCAACAGGTTTCTCTTCAACAACAGGTTTCTCCTCCACAACAACAGGCTTCGTTTCCGGTACTGAGACTTTCTCCTCTACTACTTCTGAAGATGGTTTTTCAGTAACAACTTCAGCTTTTTTAGGATTCAGGTCAATTTTACCAATAGCTTTCGGACCAGACAATGTGGCTTTTGCTTTAATGATTTCTTGACGTTGTTTCTCTTCCTCTTGTTTGCGTTTCTCTTCAATCTCGCGCTCTCTTTCTACACGTAATGCCTCTTTTTCTTTCTTTTTCTCTTCACTCACCTCCAGAGAAGCTACTTTTTTACCCTTATCAGCAGAGAATTGACCGCACAAGATAGAATATTCCTCATTAGAAATTTTAGCATTCGGACTTGATTCAATGGTATGCCCTTTTTCTTTCAAATAGTCCACAGCTCTATCCAGAGAAATGTTTAATTCCCTTAAAACCTTGTTTATTCTTATTACTCTTTCTTCAGACATATAATCTTTTTAATATTATCGTAATGCGTGTTGTGTTGTTGTTGTTTGTTGTAATACTTAGGTTATTCTTCGAACTCTTCTCTCAGAATTCTGATAACTTCTAAAATTGTTTCCTCTTCAAGGTCAGTTCTTCTCACTAAATCGGCAACATCCTGATTCAATATGCTTCTCGCAGTATCCAATCCAATTTTAGCAAACTCCTCGATTACCCATCCTTCAATTTCATCTGAGAATTCTGTTAATTCAACATCGTCCTCTTCCTCTGCAATATTACCTTCACGAATTACATCCAGCTCATATCCTGTTAGTAATCCTGCCAGTTTTATATTATGTCCTCCACGTCCGATAGCTTTTGAAACTTCTTCCAGTTTCAAGAACACTTCTGCAGATTTACCTTCTTCATCAATTTTAACCGAAGAAACTTTAGCCGGGCTAAGCGCTCTGGTTATATACAATTGTGTATTGGTTGTATAGTTGATAACATCAATATTTTCATTTCCAAGCTCACGAACGATACCGTGAATACGGGAACCTTTCATCCCCACACAGGCACCAACCGGATCAATTCTGTCATCATACGAATCTACGGCAACTTTCGCTTTTTCACCCGGGATTCTCACAACTTTTTTAACCGTGATCAAACCGTCAAAAACTTCCGGAATTTCCTGCTCAAATAATTTTTCCAGGAATTTCTCTGAAGTTCTGGACATAATGATTTGCGGCTTATTCCCTTTCAACTCCACATTCTCAATAATTCCTCTAACGTTATCTCCTTTACGGAAGAAATCGGAAGGGATTTGTTTTTCTTTTGGCAATACAATTTCATTTCCTTCATCGTCCACCAAAATAACTGCTTTTGGACGCACGTGATGTACTTCTGCTGTATAAATATCTCCGATTAAATCTTTAAATTGCTTGTAAAGATTTGTATTATCGTGCTCATGAATTTTAGAAATCAGATTTTGACGCAATGCTAAAATAGCTCTTCTTCCTAATTGAATTAATTTTACTTCTTCAGAAACTTCCTCTCCCACCTCAAAATCAGGCTCAATTTTTCGCGCTTCCGATAACGAAATTTCAGAATTTGAATCTTCCACCTCTCCATCAGCAACTACAATACGATTTCTCCATATTTCCATATCTCCTTTATCCGGATTTATAATAATATCGAAGTTATCATCTGAACCATATTTCTTTTTCAATGCATTTCTAAACACATCTTCTAAAATTGCCATTAAGGTAACTCTGTCGATTAGTTTATCGTCTTTAAACTCTGAAAACGATTCGATTAATGCAATATTTTCCATGCAAACTCTTTATTTAAAATGTTATTATAACAATTGCTTCCTTGATATCTGAATAAGGAATTTCTACCTTTTTGTGAACTGTTTCTTTACCTTTCCCGATTTGTTTTGGCTCTCTTGCTGTCCATTCCAAAACAATAAACGCATCTGTTGCTGCTGTCAATGCGGCTTCGATTTTCTCGGTAGCCGTAGTTACTTTCAGCGTTCTGCCGATATTCTTTCTGAACTGTCTTGGCAATTTCAACGGACTGGTTGCTCCCGCAGAAGCTACTTCCAATGAAAAATCCTGTTCTTCGCGATCCAAATTATGCTCTATAGCACGGCTAATATCAATACAGTCCTGAAGACTAACACCGTTATCACCGTCTAAAGTTACAATAATTTTATAAGAATCGGTTATTGCCAAATCAATTAAAAAAAGAGACGGTTTCTGCGACAACCCCTCATTCAGCAACGCGCTAACTTTTTCTTTAAATGCCATATTAGTATAAAAAGAGGGGACTTATTGCCCCCTCATTATTTAGTTCATTAATAAATAACGGCGCAAATATAGTGTTATTTTTTAAATATTGAAAATCAATTGTGTATTGTAATTTAAATTCCTACCTTTATAAAACAGATTTTAACAAATAAACCACAGCAAATCACTACAAATTATTTATTATGAAAAAGATTTTAGTACCAACTGATTTTTCCGATCATGCAGAATACGCCCTAAAAGTTGCCGCTCAAATTGCAAGAAAAAACGACGGAGAAATTGTTTTACTTCACATGCTTGAACTACCACATGAAGGAAGCGACGCTATTGGCAGCGGCCACGAAATCCCTGAAATCATGTTCTTCAAAAAGAAAGCAGAAGAAAGACTAGACGAAATCGCAAATTCTTCCATTTTATCCGGAATAAATGTAACACAGATCACCAAACTGGAAAGAGCTTTTGACGGTGTTCTGGACATCAGCAATAAAAACGAAATCGACTTAATCGTTATGGGTTCTCATGGCGCCAGCGGTTTCAAAGAAATGTTCATTGGTTCCAATACCGAAAAAGTGGTACGTCATTCAGAAGTTCCGGTACTGGTAATCAAAAAAGAATCTGACAATTTTAATGTAGACAAATTTGTTTTCGCTTCCGACTTTACAGACGAGGTTAAAAAACCGTTCGAAAAAGTAGTGGAGTTTGCCAATCAGTTCAATGCTAAAATACATCTACTGATGGTCAACACGCCGAACAACTTTAAATCTACAGCTGTTGCCGAAAAAATGATGGCTGATTTCATCACTCCTTTCAGCATTAACAACTACAGCACACACATTTATAATGATGTAAACGTTGAAAAAGGTGTTTTACACTTCGCCAAAAACATTGATGCCGACTTAATCGGAATCAGCACACACGGAAGAAAAGGAATTTCCCACTTCTTTAACGGAAGTATCAGTGAAGACCTGGTAAACCACGCGAAACGCCCGGTAGTAACTTTCAAAATATAACAAAAGATACCTAAAAGAAAAACCTCTCCGATCGGAGAGGTTTTTTTGTTGGCCTACTAGGACTCGAACCTAGAACGACTGAACCAAAATCAGCTGTGTTACCATTACACCATAGGCCACTAAATCAGTATTGATTTTTTCAGAGGGGCAAATGTAAAATATTTTTTTTATTCTCCAAACAAAGCCGGAAAATTTAACCCGGAAAATCCACTTTCAAAAACACACAAATCCCACACCCCTTAAAACAAAATAACCTCTCAAAATTGAGAGGTTATTTGTTGGCCTACTAGGACTCGAACCTAGAACGACTGAACCAAAATCAGCTGTGTTACCATTACACCATAGGCCACTAAAACCGGCATCATTACTGATTTCCGGGTGCAAATGTAGGACATTTTTTTTACAATCCAAATTTTTGATAAAAAAATATTAAAAAAACATTTTCAGCTTTCTTTCTCCAAAAAAATAGTTTCTTTGTAAAAGAAATTAATCCGAAAAAATAGACAAGTATATATGGTAACATTTAACTTTAAAAAATGGAACACGATCTTAGGATGGTCAACATTTGCAATTGCCTTAATTACTTATTCGCTAACCGTTGAACCCTCGTTAAGTTTCTGGGATTGCGGTGAATACATTGCCACTTCTGCAAAACTGGAAGTAGGTCACCCGCCGGGAGCTCCGTTATTTCAAATGATCGGTGCTTTCTTTGCGATGTTCGCAACAAGCCCTCAAAAGGTCGCTTTAATGGTGAACATGATGTCTGTTTTTTCGAGTGCTTTCACTATTTTATTCATGTTTTGGTCAATGACCATCCTTTTAAAGAAAATTGTTTCCGGCTTTACCGAGTTTGACAAAAACAATGCAATCGTTGTTTTAGGAAGTGCTTTTGTCGGTTCCCTTGCCTTTACCTTTTCAGACAGTTTCTGGTTTAGTGCTGCCGAAGCAGAGGTTTACGCCATGGCATCACTGTTCATTGCAGTATTGTTCTGGCTTGGCCTGCGATGGGAAGAAGACATGCACAGCCCGAGAGGAAACAGATGGCTTTTATTGATTTCGCTAATGATCGGACTTTCTTTCGGTGTCCACTTCATGGCTTTATTAACCATTCCGTCTTTAGGATTACTGTATTATTTTAAAAATTACAAAACCGTTACCATAAAGAACTTCATCATTGCCAATGTGGTAATTGTGGTGATCTTATTCTTTGTCTTTAAGTTCCTGTTACCGTACACACTGGCTTTCTTCGGAAAAATGGAGATTTTCATGGTAAATTCTTTAGGATTGCCGTTTAACTCCGGAACCATTTTTGCAGCCTTGTTAATCATTCTTTTCTTCTATTTCGGATTGCGTTATACAAAAAAGAAGGAAAAACCGCTTTACAACACCTTATTACTTTGTGTCTTATTCGTTTTAATCGGATTCTCTACCTGGTTAATGCTGCCGATTCGCGCCAATGCCAATGTGGTTATTAACGAAAACAGACCTTCGGATGCTGCAGAGGTTTTAGCCTATTACAACCGTGAGCAGTACGGAGAACAAAAAACATTCTACGGTCCGTTGTTTACCGAAGCCTATGTTGGACTGGACGAAGACAAACCGTATGAAGACGAAAAACCAAACTACGAAAGAGATTATAAAACCGGCACCTACAAAATTGTAAACAACTATGTTAATGCCCGACAAAATACCAGCGACACCCAGAAAGGCTTCCTGCCAAGAATGTGGAGTCCGGACAATGCGGTGAACTACATGACTTTTACACAGCCTGTAAAATTCACCATCAACCCGGAATATTCCCATGAAGACGAACTGGTACAGGTGGTAGCCGAATTCCGTAACGCTTACAGTTCCGGAAAATTAGGGATTGAGGAATATGATAAATTCTTAAAATCTTACGGCGAATACCTTATCATCGAAAAACCGTCCTTTGTTGACAACATGAAATTCATGTTCGAATACCAGTTTGGTTATATGTACTGGCGTTACTTAATGTGGAACTTTACCGGTCGTCAAAACGACATCCAGGGTAAATATGACACCCAAAACGGAAACTGGCTGAGCGGTATCAAGTTTATAGACGAAATCCGTTTAGGCTCTCAGGACAATCTTCCTGCTGATGTATTAAACAACAAGGCAAGAAATACCTATTATTTCCTTCCTTTTATCTTAGCCGTTATCGGTATGATTTTTCATGCCAAAAAGGACCTTAAAAGCTTCTATGTATTACTGGTTTTATTCTTATTCACCAGTTTGGCACTAAAAGTATTCCTGAACGAAAGACCGTTTGAACCGCGTGAAAGAGATTATGCGCTCGTAGGCTCTTTCTACATCTTTGCCATGTGGTTAGGATTCGGGGTTTATGCGATATACGACGGAATCAAAAATTATTTACAGCCAAAAATTGCAGGACCGGTTGTGATAACTGCCTGTTTACTGGCGGCTCCGGTTTTAATGGCCAAAGAAAACTGGGACGATCACGACCGTTCGAACCGTTATACGGCTGTAGCAATGGCTAAAGCCTACCTGGATTCCTGCGAACCGAATGCGATTTTATTCACCATTGGTGACAACGACACCTTCCCGCTTTGGTATGCTCAGGAAATCGAAGGCTACCGAACAGATGTGAGGATCGTAAACACCCAGCTTTTCACACAAGACTGGTACATCGACCAGATGAAATCGAAAGCATATAATTCCGATCCGCTGCCTATTTCGTTCACACACGACCAATATGTAAAAGGAAAACGCGATTATATGTTCTTCCAGGAATTAACAAAAGAACGCATCGACATCAAACAGTTCATTGACTTTATTAAGAGTGACGATGAGCGAACGCTGTTTACAATTCCAAGAAGCGGACAAAAGATCCACTTCTACCCTACCAATAAGATCCGAATTCCGGTTAACAAGGAAACCGTTATTAAAAACAAAGTGGTAGCGCCACAGTTAAACGATTCTATTGTTTCGGCAATTGATGTGGATATCGAAGGCAGTGCTTTATACATTAACCGTTTAATGATGCTGGATCTGGTTTACAACAACAACTGGAAACGCCCTATCTATTTTACAGGCGGTAGTTTTGGTGACGACGATTATATCTGGATGAAAGATTACCTGCAGCTGGATGGAATGGTGTACAAACTGGTTCCGGTAAAAACACCGATACCGAAAAACGGAAGTCCGCTGGATATGGGTAATATCGATACGGAAAAAATGTACAAAATTGTAATGTCATGGGATTGGGGCAACAGTGGTGATCCGAAAATCTACCACGATCCTGAAACCCGTAAAAACAGTATTTCCTACCGCACGAATTTAGCCCGTTTAACAGAGAAGTTAATCGCAGAAGGCAAAAAGGATAAAGCGAAAAATATTATCGATTTAGCAATGGCTAAAATGCCGATTGACGAATTCGGATTCTATACGTTCGTAGAACCTTTCGCTTCCGGGTATTATGAAATCGGAGAAGTAAATAAAGCCCGTGCGATCTTAACCAAGTTAGCCGGAAAATACCAGGAAAACATCCGTTACTATAAAGGATTAAAGAGTGCCGAACAAAACGATATGTATGTAGACATCGTTACCGACATCGAAAGATACCGTGCGCTTCTGGACATCATGAAACAATATGACAAAACGTTTTACGAAACCAACAAAGTCAAATTCAACAGTTATAACAAAATGTTTGAACGTTTCGCAAGAGACATGGAATAACAACCCGATACAATATGCCAATGAGATCCATTGGCATATTGCTTTTATACCATCATTACAATGAGTTTCTGGATAAAAACGAACCGCTTTATAAAAGCCATTTTCTTTAATCAGGTTTGGGATGTCCCGAATACAGAGAACAGGATATACCTTACTTTCGACGACGGACCTACTCCCGAAATAACGGAATGGGTTTTAGCTGTTTTACAGGAACACCACATCAAGGCCACCTTTTTTTGCATTGGCAACAACATCGATAAACATCCTGATATTTTCAGGAAGCTCATCGCTCACGGGCACACGATTGGCAACCATACCTACAACCACCTGAAAGGATGGCAAACAAAACAATCGGAATATATTGAAAATACGGAAGCCTGCCGTAAAGCCATACTAAAGCACTCCGGCACCAAAACAGCCTCCTGCCTGTTCAGACCGCCTTATGGCAAAATAAAGCCGTTACAATCGCGCCAATTGCGAAAATCAGGCTACAAAATAATCATGTGGGATGTGATCAGCATGGACTTTGACAAGACCATTACACCGGAACAATGTCTCGAAAATGTAGTTAAAAACACGACACCGGGAAGTATAGTCGTATTTCACGATAGCGTAAAGGCTTTTAAAAACCTCGAACATACGCTGCCAAAAGCCATACAGCTTTTAAAAGAAAAAGGATTTGAATTTGGTGTATTAAATTAGTATTGCTCCTGAACCAGCGCAATGATCGTATTGGCATCCAGCTCACCGGATTGTCTCCATACCATCTGTCCGTCTTTATAAATCATTAAAGTCGGTAGCCCTTTAATACGTAGCGCTTCTGCCAGTTCCTGGTTTTTATCGATATCAATTTTAATCACTTTGGCTTTATCACCCAAAGCGGCCGCAACATCTCTGATAACCGGATGCATCGAAACAGAAGGTTCGTTCCAGTCCGTATAAAAATCAATCAGCACTGGTACTTGTGCATTGATAAGTTCTCCAAATTTTGACATAGCTTACAAGTTTAATATACTTTAAAGATACTTTTACAATCTATTATCTATACAAATGTAGCATTTTTAACGAATTACGCTACTTTTTCGCCTTTTTTTAGTTCGATAACCGTTATTTCCGGCCAGATGCCAACCCGTCCCGGATAGGCGTGGAATCCGAATCCGCGGTTCACATAAACATATTTACCAACCTCTTCATACAATCCGGCCCATTGTTTGTAAACGTATTCAATTGGACTCCATTTAATTATACCCGGAATTTCAATTCCGAACTGCAAACCGTGCGTGTGTCCGCTCAGCGTTAAATGGAAATGTTTGTCATGTTGTTTCACCTCGGCATCCCAATGCGACGGATCATGGCTCATCAGAATTTTAAAGTCCTCTTTTACCAATCCTTCCGAAGCTTTGTTTAAATCGCCCGCCTGTTTGAACTTTACACCCCAGTTTTCAACACCAACAAGCGCTATTTCATCGGAACCTTTTTTGATTTTTACATTTTCATTAAGCAACAGCCTGAAATCAATTTGACGGTGTAAATCCTTAATCGCCTTGAAATTTTCATCTTTGGCTTTTTGCGAAGGCCAGTCAACATATTCCCCGTAATCATGATTCCCCAAAACGGAATATTTCCCTAATGCCGGTGTTTTAATTTTCCGGAAAGTCTCAATCCACGGATGCATTTCTTCGGCATGTGTATTCACAATATCCCCGGTAAACAGGACAATATCCGATTGCTGTTCGTTTATCAGATCGATCGCATAACTGATTTTTTCAGGATTATCAAAACTGCCGCTGTGCACATCCGAAATTTGCGTGATCGTAGTCCCGTCAAAACTATCCGGAAGATCCGGGAAAAATATCGTCTGGCGGATCACCTTGAAATTGTATTTCCCTTTCGTCATACCATACAGCAAAGAGCTGAAAGGAATCAGCGCTACCATAATGGCAACCTGGCTTACAAACTTTCTTCTTTCCGGAATGGCTTCTTTTATATTGTCAACCTGAGTGAAATAGTTGATCACGGTGGCGAACATACGGAAAATATCTTCTCCTAATAATATGATCGCGATCAGCAGTTTGGGTAAAAGCGTTATCAAAAGCAGTCCCATCGTAAAGAGCGTCTGTCTGTTCTGCCCTGTTCTTTTATCAAACTGGCTGAAGGAGTAAATCAGATACACAAAAATCAGCAGGCTTATCACCTGATAAGCAATCAGTATCCATCGCTCTTTTGTAATTGTTTTAAATGCCTGGAAAGCATACAGCTCAACCAGTAGTAAAATTATCCCTATAAAAACTAAACGCATCATCATAAATTAATAAACAAAGTAACAAAGAATGCCCTTACTCTTGGTTTTATATTAGCAATATTTTAACTATACCCCATCATTACTCCGGACTTATCAAAATACCCGCAAAGAGACTATCAATATACATTTTGTTTTAACAAAAATCAAACCGATTAATCAGCATAAGCCAAAATGATTATTTTTGCCGCAAACTTTACAAAATGAGAAAAATCCTATTTTTACTTTTTGCTTTTAGCCTGACTTCAGCCTATTCGCAAGAAGTATTGACCGCACAGTCCAGAGGACGTGTTTTCAATGCCGGCAACCAGCGCCTGACCACAAGTGAAGTCCGCAACCTGATGCAGACCAATGCAGAAGCATTAAAATTGTATAATGCCGGAAGAAATAAAAAAACATTCGGAAACATCCTGATTGCTGCCGGATCCGGAATGATTGCCGGAAACCTTTTGTACAACCTTACCACCGACAGCGATTCTAAAGTGACCCAGCATAATTTTGGTGCCGGGCAAGTCACTACCGTTGAAAAAGAAAAACAAAAGTTCACAGTAGCCGCCATTGGTCTGGCCGCCATAATTGTGGCCATCCCGATAAAAATAGGCTATACCAAAAAAGTCAAAAAAGCCGTAGATATGATGAATACTGATCTTAAAAATCCAAAACAGGGTTTTATCGAATCTTCTGCTATTATTGCCAATGGCAACGGATTGGGTATTCAGCTTTCCTTCTAAGCACACACTTTTCAATACAAACGATACAACCAGAGCATTTTGCTCTGGTTTTTTTATACAATCCGTTCCTGCCCAATCCAACCAAACCAAAAATATTAACCTATAATTTTATTCAGAATACAATCTAACCGTTAAATAATTCCGCATCCCAAAAATATATTTCCAATATTATCACAAAAAGCTAAAAAATGGTCTCTGTTATTTTTATTTAATCTAAATAAATAAATTTGCAAAGACTTAATTAAATGATTTATGAAGAAAATATACTTACTCTTTACTGTCGTTTTCCTTTCCCAGCTGGATTGTAAAGCACAGTTATTAACGCAAAACAGTGCTGTGTTTACCGGAGTATTTTATGGCGACTGCGTGGCAGCCGACTTTAACGGTGACGGTAAAAAAGAAATGCTGGTAACGGGTGCCTTACCCGGTTATGACAGTTTTACAGCCTTATACGAATTGGGTCCTGACGGATTTGTAATGAATACAGCAAACAATTTTACGCCAATAATGTATTCTGCAGTAGCTGTTGGCGATATCAACAACGACGGACACCTTGACTTTGCCATTACCGGTACCGAGTCTATTAACGAAACCCAGGTTTTTGAAATTTACTATGGCAACGGTAACAATACATTCAGCAAAGTAGCAATACCTTCCATAGTCCCTACCAATTACGGTTCTATCGGATTAGCCGACCTGAATCAGGATGGTCACATGGACATCCTGGTGAACGGTATCAACGATACAGACAGTGTCACCAAAGTGTACTTCCAGACCGGAAATACCGGTGTTTTCGAACCGTCAAACATCAATTTATTAGGAACAAACTTTAGCGCGACCAAAATATTCGATGCTAATTCAGACGGATTACCAGACATATTGGTAACCGGATACAGTACAGCCTATGTACCGGAAACAAAACTATACATCAATCAGGGAAATGGTCAGTTTACCAGCCATAACAGCAGTTTAAACTCGGTTTATTTCTCTTCAATTGATACCGCAGACATTAACGGCGACGGTCATTTAGATATCTTATTATCCGGAATGAGCGACACGTTCGAACCGATACTGCACGCATATTTAAACGACGGAGCCGCACATTTTGCACCAATTGGCTCCTCTTTCTTAGGAACTTATTACGGCAGCTCCCGCTTTATTGACTACAACAACGACGGTCTTCTGGACATCTTTACCATGGGTTCCAATGCTGACGGAGACAACAAACTGGCTTTATACAAAAACAACGGCGACGGAACATTCAGCCAGGATGTTACAAACGCTGCTCCGCTGAATCCTTTAACCATGTCGCGTGCTTTATGCTTTGACTATGACAACGACGGCGATACCGATTTGTTTATCATGGGATATGAAGACAATGATCTGGCAAAATCGATCCTGTACACCAACAATTCCGTTCAGGACTGTACTCCGGTATTCCAATACAATGCCGACAGTAATATGATTACCAATGTTACATTCGGTACGATTAACAATACTTCTCCTTTCCAATCGGGAACAACACCGGTATATGAAGATTTCACCAACATCAGCACACCGGTTATCAAAGGACAAACCTATCCTATCGCAGTAAAAGGGCCATCCAGTTCTTTTCCGAGCGATGTAATGCTATATATCGATTTCAACCAGAACGGCAACTTTAATGATGCCGGCGAAGGTTTCTATATTGGCCAGCTTGCTCCGGCAAATCCGGCAAATGCCAATACCCTAACGGCCAATATTGCTATTCCGGCGAATGCCGCAACCGGAACTACGAAAATGAGAATCATCAAGAATACGAATGTAGCGGCATTGGGCAATCCAGCTGCGCCAAACACCATTAACGATCCTTGTGACACCACATTAAGAGCCGGGCAAACAGAAGATTACAGTATTGCCATTGAAAGCGCTGTGGTTTGCCAGGAACCGGCAGAACCGGTAGGATCATTAGGCTGCGTAACGTTTACTTACCAGGGCAATACGGTTACTTATACTACCGTTAGAGGTGCCGACAGAAACATCTGGCTACAGCAAAACTTAGGAACGCCTGCTGTAGCAACTTCTTCGACCGATGAAAACTCTTTTGGAGATTTATTCCAATGGGGACGTTGGGACGACGGACACCAATTGAGAACTTCTTCAACGGTTTTATCGCCGGCAGCAAACAATCCTTCAGGAATCGGAACCGGAACCCCGAACTTCTTTACATCCGGACCGGCATGGTGGAACGGCAACATTTTGACAGATGAGTGGACTGCCGCAACACCGGCAGCAGCAACCAGCACAAAAGGTTGTGACCCTTGTAAAGCATTAGGTAACGGATGGCGATTGCCAACACAAACAGAATGGGAAGAAATTGCCGTGAAAGAAGTGATTACATCACCCGGAAAAGCGTATGACAGTAATTTAAAACTAACCGTAGGCGGAAACAGAGATACCAGCGGAAATGCTAACTATAAAGGACAAAGAGGTTATTACTGGAGCAGTACCACAAGCAGTATCGGAGCGAAATACTTCTATTTCAGCAGTGCGATAATCAACCCGTCTGCCGGAGGACCACGTGGTCAGGGATCGGCAGTGAGATGTTTCAAACAAGGTACTAATTTAGGCCTGCACGAAACCGCTAAAGCCCGTTTCACGGTTTATCCGAATCCGACAAATACAATCGTAAATATCGATACGGAACAAACGGATATCACTGTAAAAATATTCAACCAGCTTGGACAGCAGATCATCGTTGCAAAATCGAAATCAATCGACCTTTCCAGTCTGGCAGCAGGAATATACATCCTGAAAATAGATGGTGAAAACGGTGAAACCTACTCCCAGAAAGTAGTAAAACAATAAAGGTGAAAGAAAACACCTCAAATAAAAGAGGCTGATTGTACAATCAGCCTCTTGATATTTTATAGCGAGAAAAACGATTATTTTTTCTCTGATTTCATTTTTGAATTCTCTGCTTTAGCATCCGTTTTTTTAGCCTCTTCTTTTTTAGCTTCAGCTTTCATTTCGGTTTTAGCGTGTTTGTGTGTTTTAACTGTTTTTGCTGGTTCAGTTTGAGCGAAAGTCATTGCTGCAGATCCTAGTAATACAGCAACTAGCATTAATTTTTTCATGATATAAAAGTTTTAATGATTAATTTATGAGTCAAAGTTATATCGCGAAAATGAAGCTAAAATGAAGATTTACCCTTCCCTGAAAAATTAACTTTTATTTAGCTTTTTGCCGGTAAATGGAAAAGCAGTGAAAAAGTACTGCCGCTATCCGGCTCTGAGGTTACCGCAATCTCAATATGATGAAAATGCGCTATCGTATGCGCAATAGCCAGCCCAAGTCCTTGTCCTTCCACTTTTAAATTCATCCGGGCAAAACGATTAAAAAGCTTCGAAACCTGTTCCGGATCAATTCCGCAGCCGGTATCGGAAACCGAAAACCGGTATATCCCGGATTCAAAAGCATCCGAAAGAATTATCTTTCCGCCTTCTTTATTATACTTTATAGCATTCACCAGTATATTGAACAGTAAGATATGAATAAGTGTTTTATTCCCCTGGAATGAATAGGACGTACTCATTGTATTTATAACGGTAATGTTCCGGTCCCTGATCCGGTCCTCCAGTTCCAAAAGCAATTCTTCCAGCAATTCCTGCAACGCGATCGTTTCATCGGCCTGAAACTGATTGTTCTCAATCCTCGAAATCAGCAACAGATTGTTGATAATCTTTTTTAAGGTATCCAAAGTCCGAAGCGAACTGACTATTTTGTCGAGCCCTTCATCGTTAATCGATTCGTTTACCAGCAGGTTTTCAAACCGGCTTCTCAGGATCGCGATCGGCGTTAGCAATTCGTGCGACACATTCGCAATAAACTGTTTCTCTTTATTAATAACATCCTGCATTCTGCCCATCATCTGATTCAAGGCCGTATCCAGTTCTTTAAAATCATCGGAATGGGACGGAATCATTTCATAATTAAACGCTTCCGGATTATCAATATACCTGATTTTTCTGTCGATAATACGGTAAAACGGCCGTAGCAGGTAATCAATAAAAAAAGCCTCAAACAAAAAGGTCAGCAAGACCAGACCTATCAGTACGGCTACGGTAAAAGAACGGATCACAAAATACAGATCCTTTACCTGAGCCAGGTTATTCCCTATTTCCAGCAGATATGATTTGCCTTCATATTTAAAAAAATACTGCAGTATGCGGTATTCGTTCTTTTCCTTTTCAATAATTCTGGGTGCCGTTATAAAAACCGTTTTCGGTTCCACCTTTACACTGTCGGGAATACGGGACAGCTGCAAAAACTCGCTGTGCAGGTTGGAAAAACTCGCATAGGTATCGTCCATTGTATTGTTCGACAAAAAATCATTGATCTCCTCATTATTAAGGTTCTTGATAAACTTCTGCTTTTTCTCCGTTAAGCTGGTCGTGATATGCCGGAAAACCACTTTTTCAACCAGTATCGGCAAGGCAAACCACAACACTACAATAAGTGTAATTCTGGTGAGAATACTAAAGGTCGCGATCTGATGTTTAAACTTCATCGGCTGTTCATTCGTTAATGCGATATCCTACATTCCGGACCGTTTCAAACCAATCCAGCTTTTCGTGTTTTTCCAGTTTTTTTCTCAGGTTCCGGACATGCACGTCTATAAAATTAGAATCGGAATTGATTTCCAGTATATCGCCCCAGATATGCTCTGTGAGCTGCAAACGGGTAACCACCCTGTTTTTGTTGAGCACCAGGTACTGAAAAACGTCAAATTCCTTTTTTGTTAAGCTAATCGACTGTTCCCCGTGCCGGACTTTATAATCCTGCAACTGAATCCGGAAACCGTGAATAGGCAGTTCATTCATTGTAAAACCGTGTATCCGGCGGATCACGGCAAACAAACGGGCGCTCAATTCCGTCAATGCAAACGGTTTGGTCAGGTAATCGTCTGCTCCCAGATGAAAACCATTGATCCGGTCATCCAGTTCTCCTCTGGCAGTGATTACAATAATGCCCATCTTCGATTTATTCTTCCGGATGGTTTTTAGCAAATCCAGACCGTCGCCGTCCGGCAGTCCTAAATCCAGCAACATCACATCATATTCGTTTCTGTCAATTTCATCGAGTGCCGCTTTGCAGTTCTTTTTTACCGTACAGATATAGCCGCTATCGGTCAGGAAACGCATAAGCTCCCCGGCTAATTCCTGATGGTCTTCCACAACAATAATATTCATACGGATAATAGCATTAAAATCTATTAAAATTACAGAATAATCCCCATAATAAATGCAGTTGCCAATAAAATTTCCGGGGTATTGAATCCTATAAATATTGGATTCCTTATTTTTACATTCAAATATCATTATCATGTCACAACAAAAACGCCTTTTTCTTCTTGATGCTTATGCATTAATCTTTCGCGGCTATTATGCTTTTATCAAAAATCCCCGCATAAACTCCAAAGGATTAGACACTTCGGCTGTTATGGGATTCATGAATTCCCTGATGGATGTTATTAAAAGAGAAAAACCGGGTTATCTGGCTGTTGCTTTTGACAAAGGCGGAAGTGATTTCAGAAACCAGATGTTTCCGGAATATAAAGCCAATCGTGATGAAACTCCCGAAGCGATAAAAATTGCCGTTCCCTACATACAGGAAATATTAAGAGCCATGCACATTCCCATTATGGAATTACCGGGTTATGAAGCCGATGATCTGATCGGAACACTGGCAAAACAAGCCGAAAAAGAAGGCTATACGGTTTATATGGTTACGCCCGATAAAGATTTTGCACAGCTGGTTTCCGAAAATATTTTCATGTACCGTCCGGCACGAATGGGGAATGATATCGAGATCTGGGGTGTTCCTCAGGTACTTGAAAAATTTGAAATTGAAAGACCGGAACAGGTAATCGACTTCCTGGGCATGATGGGTGATGCTGTCGACAATATTCCGGGACTACCGGGAGTGGGCGAAAAAACAGCCAAAAAATTACTGAAAGAATACGGTTCTATGGAAAACCTCTTGGCCAATACCCATGAGCTGAAAGGAAAAATGAAAGAGAATATCGAAGCCAATGCCGAAAAAGGGATCATGTCCAAAACACTGGCAACGATCCTTTTGGACTGCCCGGTAACTTTTGATGAAAAAGACTTTGAACTGTCCCGTCCGGATGTTGAAAAAACGGAAGCCATATTCCAGGAACTGGAATTCCGGAGAATGAAAGAACAGTTCGACAAACTATTTGCCGACGGATCGGAATTTGACGAAATCAATACCAATAATTTAGAACCTTCGGCATCGACAGTTTCCAAAACCACTCGGAAATCGGCTAAAAACGAAGACCAGTTCTCATTATTTGGTGAAGCGGCTCCGGCCGAAACAGCAGCTGCGGCACACAACAGTTACTACAATACATTAGAAAACACCAGTCATAATTACCAGATTGTACAAGGCGATCTGGGCATTAAACTAATGCTGCAAAACCTGCTACAGCAATCGGAAGTATGCTTTGATACCGAAACAACAGGCCTCGATGCCTTACATGCCGAACTGGTTGGAATTGCCTTTTCTTTCGAAAAAGGAAAAGGATTTTATGTACCGTTTCCGGAAAACCAGGACGAAGCAAAAGCACTGCTTGAAAAACTGCTGCCGTTCTTTGAAAACGAAAACATTACCAAAATAGGGCAAAACCTGAAATACGATTTAAAAGTATTGTCCAATTATGATGTGGTTGTAAAAGGAAAACTTTTTGACACCATGATTGCCCATTACCTGATCAATCCGGATATGCGTCACAACATGGACGTACTGGCGGAAACCTATTTAAAATATTCGCCGAAATCCATTGAAACCCTGATTGGTAAAAAAGGAAAAAATCAAAAATCCATGCGCGATGTGGAACTGGAAGACGTTAAGGAATATGCTGTGGAAGATGCCGATATTACGTTGCAGCTAAAAGAACTATTCTCGGAACAGCTGGATAAAACAGGTACTAAAAAACTGTTTGACGACATTGAAATCCCATTGGTTACCGTTCTGGCAGCTATGGAACGCGAAGGAATCCGTCTGGATGTTGATTTTCTGAAATCGCTATCGAAAGAACTGGATAACGATATTAAAGTTTTTGAACAGCAAATCTATGAAACTGCCGGGGAGAAATTCAACCTGGCTTCTCCGAAACAATTAGGAGATATCCTTTTCGATAAATTAAAGATTGGCGGAGCCAAACAAAAGAAAACCAAAACCGGACAATATGCAACCGGTGAGGAAGTACTGAGCTACCTTGCCAACGAACATGAAATTGTCAAAAACATTCTGGACTGGCGCCAATTGGTTAAACTTCAGAACACCTATATTGATGCGTTACCAAACCAGGTAGACAAAGTAACCCAGCGGGTGCATACTGATTATATGCAAACGGTTGCCGCAACCGGCCGATTGAGTTCGAACAATCCGAACCTGCAAAACATTCCGATCCGTACCGAAAGAGGCCGTCAGATCCGGAAAGCTTTTGTAGCAAGAGATGAAAACTACACACTGGTTTCTGCCGATTACTCTCAGATAGAACTGCGCATTATCGCGGCCTTAAGCGGAGAACAAAACATGATCAATTCGTTCCGGAACGGAGAAGACATTCACGCTTCCACAGCTGCAAAAGTATTCAACGTGCCTCTGGAAGAAGTAACCCGCGAACAGCGTAGCCATGCCAAAACCGTTAACTTCGGGATCATATATGGTGTATCTGCTTTTGGTTTGAGCAATCAGACCTCTCTGAGCCGTTCCGAAAGTAAGGAACTTATCGACACCTATTACCAGACCTATCCAAGACTGAAAGCCTATATCCAGGAACAAATGGAATTTGCCAGAAATCACGGTTATGTACAAACCGTTTTGGGCAGACGCCGTTATTTAAAAGACATCAATTCTGCGAATGCCGTTGTGAGAGGTGCCGCCGAACGAAATGCCGTTAACGCCCCTATTCAGGGTAGTGCTGCCGATATTATCAAGATAGCGATGATTAATATTCACAAACGCCTGATTGCCGAAAACTGGAAAAGTAAAATGCTGCTGCAGGTACACGATGAGCTTGTTTTTGACGTGCACAACAGTGAACTGGAGAAAATTCAGCCAATGATCAAACACGAAATGGAGAACGCTTTTATACTCGAAGTTCCTTTGGAAGTAGAATTAGGTCACGGAAAAGACTGGCTACAAGCCCATTAGAACAATCCCTTGCCGTTTCCCAATTATTTCATACCATATCATCAAAAAATTAATATTTAATAAAAGATTTTGCTAATTTTAATACGGTTCAACAAACATATTATTAATAGCAAAATCTTTTACTTTGAAGATATTAAAGCCTATTCTCTATTTTTCGATTTTTAATCACCCTCTGAAATTAGAGGAAATCTATTCTTTCTCCGATCATGAGAACAGAAATGATTTTGACTGCGAAATAGAACAGGCTTTAGCAAGCGGAATCATCACCAAAACCGATTCCTACTACCATATCAACCTGACTTCCGAACACATTAAAAGACGCGAAACCGGGAACCGGAATGCCGTCAAAGCACTGGGAACCGCACAAAAAAAAGCCCATTTTATCAGTTCGTGGTTTCCTTTTGTAGAAGCCGTTGCCATTTCCGGATCGCTTTCAAAAGGATATTTTGACAGCAAAAGCGATATCGACTATTTTATAATCGTTAAACCGGAACACCTCTGGACCTGCCGGACTTTCCTGGTAGCCTATAAAAAATTATTCCTGTTCAATTCCAGGAAATATTTCTGTATGAATTACTTCATTACAGCCGACAATCTTGAAATAGAAGAAAAAAACAGGTTTACAGCCACCGAAATTGCTACTTTAGTACCGTTACACGGAAAAGAAATGCTGACCGCTTTTTTTGAACAGAACCGCTGGGTAACCGACTATTTTCCAAACCATCAGAAAAAAGACGCAGAAATAAAACCCGTTGTTAAAAAACGAATTGTCCGCGCCGTTGAAAACCTGCTTTCCGGTTCCTTTGGAAAGAAAGTAGAGAAAATGACCTTTACCACTACTTTTTCATTTTGGAAAGTGAAATTCGAGAAAAAACTGGCTTCCGAATTTTCCATCGCTTTCAAATCATCAAAAAGAGTGTCCAAACACCATCCTTCCAATTTTCAGAAAAGAGTCATTGACGCTTTAAACCGGAAATACGAAGAATTATATACCGCACACAATATCCAATTAACCAAAGAACATGTCTAACATCCTTTTTTCGCATTCTTATTATTACAGGCTGGATCCGAAGCAATGGAAAAACAAAACGCCTTTTCCGCCTTTGGGAACGCTTTATGCAGCTTCGTTAATGCGACAGAACGGCTATAAGGTTGACTTGTTCGACACCAATTTATTAGACAGTCCGCTGTCTGTCATTCCCAAATTACAACAGTTTCAGCCCGATTACCTGGTTATTTATGACGACGGTTTCAATTACCTGACCAAAATGTGCCTCACTAAAATGAGAGAAGCCTGTTTTGAAATGATCGCCATCGGGAAACAACATCACGCCATTGTGATTGTCTGCAGTTCCGATTCGACGGATCATTATGAAAAATACCTGGAAAAAGGCGCCGATTATATTCTACAGGGTGAAGGCGAATACAGCCTGCTGGAGCTTATAAAAGCTTTAGACAGCAAACAAACGGCTGCCAGCCTGAACGGGATTATTTTTAAAGATCCCGACACGCAGCACACCCGTATAAACCCCAAAAGAACAGTTATTCAGCACCTGGACGAATTGCCGCAGCCGGCATGGGACCTGGTAAATATTCCTGACTATAAAGCCATCTGGCAAAAAAGCAAATATCCTTTTACCCTGAATATTGCCACCACCAGAGGCTGTCCGTATAAATGCAACTGGTGTGCCAAGCCAATTTACGGCAATCGCTACAATGCCCATTCGCCGGAATATATCGTGCAGCAGATCGCTTATTTAAAAGAACAGTTCGGGGTTTCCCGATTCTGGATGTGCGATGACATTTTCGGATTAAAGCCCAATTGGGTACAGGAATTCGGAAAAGAACTGGACAGGCAGAAAATCACCATCCGCTACTACATACAGAGCCGGGTGGATTTATTATTAAAAGAAGATACGATTTCTGTCCTGGCAAAATCCGGTCTGGAAGAAGTATGGGTAGGTGCCGAAAGCGCTTCCCAGAAAATCCTGGATGCGATGGACAAAGGCACTACGGTAGCCCAGATATATGAAGCGACCCGATTGCTCAAAAGCAAAAAAGTGAGCGTGGCGTTCTTTCTCCAGTTTGGCTACCTGACCGAAAACCAGCAGGACATTCAAAAAACCATTGCGATGGTTAAGGAACTGCTGCCGGACAATATTGGCATTTCGGTATCCTACCCGCTTCCGGGAACGAAATTTTACGACAAGGTTAAAGATGACCTGAAACTCAAATCCAACTGGTCCGATTCTGATGATTTAGACATGATGTTTCACGGCACCTACTCTTCCGAATATTACCGGAAACTGCAACGCCTGGTGCATAAGGAATACCGCATCAGTCAGGGCATCAGTTTTCTGAAAAATATATTTAACGATTCCGTAAACCGGACACAACTCAAATCCATATTAAAATTAGGGTATTATATCCCCAGTACCTATATTGATCGTTACCGGATAAAAGCATTGGCAAAATCATGAAGGCAACATTCGACATAGCCGCATCAACCTATGATGTAACGTTTACCAATACGGTCATTGGCAAATTACAGCGCAGTTATGTTTACGGTCACCTCAGCAATTGCTTAAACAACCAATCTGTCCGGTCTGTTCTGGAAATAAACTGCGGTACCGGTGAAGATGCGTTCTGGCTTGCCGGGCAAGGTTACCGGGTTACGGCTACCGATATTTCGGAGAAAATGATACAGGTTGCCCAACAAAAAAAGCAGGCTGAGAATATCACTTTCCGCCAGGCCGACATTAATGCGTTGCCGGCGGTTTTCCCTTCGTCACAATTTGATTGTATCTTTTCCGATTTTGGCGGTTTAAACTGTTTGTCGCCCGGAGAATTAAAGAATTTCTTTGCTAATGCAGCATCCTTATTGCCCCGAAACGGAAGCCTGTTTCTGGTGATCATGCCCAAAAACACCCTTTGGGAGCAGGGCTATTTTCTTTTAAAAGGGCAATCCGGCAATGTTTTCCGCAGAAAACAGGAAAAGGTTCTTGCCAATGTGGACGGAGAAAAGATTGCCACCTATTATTATAATCCAAACGATATTAAAAAACTGTCGGAAGAACATTTTACCATAACCACGGTAAAACCGGTTGGGTTGTTTGTTCCGCCTTCTTATCTGGAAACATTCATAAGCGGTAAGCCCAAAACAACCGCCTTACTGAACTATCTGGAAAACAAGGCAAAGAACCTCAGCTTTACCGCCCGTTATGCCGACCATTATTTTATAGCATTACAAAAGCGATGAGTATTCTGCTGACACATGGGTACTATCTTACCGATGACCCGAAAGAACAGAAAATAATGAAGCCCTATCCGCCGTTAGGGCTGCTCTATATTTCTGCCTATTTGTTAGAACGCGGCATCGACAACAAAGTGTACGACAGCACTTTCTATACCCAAACAAAACAGCTTCGCTTTATTGCCGGAATGCAGCCGAAGGTCATTGCGATCTATACCAATCTGATGACCAAAATTGAAGTCATTCAGTTGATCCGGATCTTGCTTACCGATTCCCGCTACGGATTCCCGAAAATCATACTGGGCGGTCCGGACATTACCTATAACTGTGAGAACTACCTGAATACCGGGGCTCATTTCCTGATCATTGGCGAAGGAGAAGAAACCGCATACCAGCTCTACAATGCGATCATGGACAACACCGGTTATTCCGGTATTGACGGCATTGCCTATCTGGAAAACAATGTCGTAGTTAAAACCAAAGCCCGGACAAAGTTCAAAGAGCTTAACGAATTGCCGATACCCAACCGGGAAGCCGTTCCTATTGAAAAATATTTAGAAACCTGGAAAACAAATCACGGCAAAAGCTCGATGACCATTTCCACCCAGAGAGGCTGCCCTTACACCTGCAAATGGTGCAGTACGGCCGTTTACGGGCAAAGCTACCGCAGAAGGCCGGCACAGCAGGTTGCGGCAGAAATGCTGCTGTTAAAAGAAAAATACAATCCGGACAGCATCTGGTTTGTAGACGATGTATTTACCGTGAGCCACAAATGGCTGACGGAGTTTCACGATGAGGTCATTGCCCAAAAGGCGGTTATTCCTTTTGAATGCATCACCCGTGCCGAAAGACTCAACGATGCGATATTGACCCTCTTGAAAGAAGCCGGCTGCTACCGGATCTGGATTGGCGCCGAAAGCGGTTCGCAGAAAATAATCGACCTGATGGACCGCCGTGTTGATGTTAACGTCGTAAAAGAAGCCATACAGAAAACAAATGCACTGGGTATCGAAACCGGAACGTTTATTATGGTGGGCTATCCGGGTGAAGACAAAACCGATATTTACAAAACCATTCAATATTTAAAAGAAGCCAACCCGACAGAATATACCATAACGGTGGCCTACCCGATTAAAGGGACATCCCTTTATGACGAGATCGAAAGCGATATTACCATCAAACCGGACTGGGAAACCTCAACCGACCGGCAAATTGATTTTAAAAGAACCTATTCCCGGAAATTCTATGATTATGCCGTGAGCAAAGTGGTTAACGAAGTCGAATTTTACCGCGAGCTCATTAAAAAGGAAAACAGGAATCCCGTTAAGATTTTAAAGCTGAAGGTAAAATCCCTTTTGGCCGGAGGACTAATGATGATTAGCAAATAGTATAAACAGACACTGATGATAACGGAAAAAGCCGAAGCAAAATACCTGATCTGTATTATAGCATTGTACTTTGCTGTAAGCCTTATTGGTATTCTCCATCATGAGCTCTGGCTGGACGAAGCACATCACTGGCTGTTGGCACGGGATAGCAGCAGTTTTTCGGAATTGTTGCAAAACAGGAAAAACGAAGGGCATCCCGTTGCTTGGAACATACTCCTTTTTATGATTAGCCGTTTTACTGCAAATCCGTTCTGGATGCAGTTTTTTCATATTGTTGTATCCACTATTGCCGTTAGCGTTTTTGTAAAGAAAGCCCCTTTTTCATTGGTCTTTAAAACCCTTTTTATTTTCGGGTATTTCTTCCTGTTCGAATACAACATTATCAGCCGGAATTATAACATCGGGATATTATTCCTGTTTTTAGCCTGCAGCATTTACAGGCAGCGAAACGAAAAGTTCACGCTGTACTGCCTGTACCTCATCATCGCGGCAAATATTCATCTTCTGTTTGCAACAATCAGCTGTGCGCTGCTGCTGACCTTTATCTATGAAAACAGAAAAATAAAAACGACGCATTATTGGGGATATACGATATTCTTTTTAGGATTGCTGCTGCTATTCATACAGGTAGTCCCTTCCGATCTGCATGCTTTTGAGCGGAGAGTAGCCGACATTCCTTTCTATGAAAAATTCATCAAAGGTTTTATCTCGCTGTTCAAAGGCATCGTCACCATCCCTGACTTTAGCACCATTCATTTCTGGAATTCCAACTGGATTGTAAACACAAGCAAAACGCTGGCTTTATTAGTAGGTGCTTTACTCTATTTCCTGCCGCTATTGTTTTTCTACAAAAGAAAAAATACGCTATTCTTTACCTATACCGCCTTAATTGGCGTGCAGTTCTTTTTCTTCGTTACCCAGACAGGTGCCACGCGGTTTGACGGAATCACCTACCTCATTATTATCATTGCCTTATGGATCGACCGCTATTATCAACAGGCCGGAGCTTCCGGAAACATTACGGTACAGCTGTTAAAAAAAACAACTGTTTACACAATATTGATCATTCAGTTTTGCAGCGGTATCCTGGCCTGTACCATCGATTATAAAGAACCTTTTTCCTCCGGTAAAGCCGTAGCCGGTTTTTTAAACCGGAACAAACTGTCCCATCTGGAAGTGGTAACCCTGTTTTGTGAAGGAACCATCATCGCGCCTTACCTGAATCAGAAACCTTATTTTGTTTGCCAGAAAAGCCGTCAGAGTTTTTGCGACTGGAGTTTCCGGTGTGACACGCAGCTTTCCGGCGAACAAATCCTTACGATACTCTCGGCCGATACAAACATCAGCACGCCTTTTATCTTTATCAGCAAAAAAAACATCCTTGAAAATCCGGCCAGCATCAGCGACCGGCATCATTTAAAAGTGGAGCAATTAACAAAACTACAGGAAGCTATTGTCCGGAATACCGATTATTACCTTTACAAGATTAGCAATACCCGCCATAACCCGCAACAACAATGAAAAAAATAATACTCCTTTTTAGCTTTATATTCCTCTCCTGTGTTAGTGAGACCTATTCGGATCTATTGGAAACCAACGACCCGTCCTTATTCCTGAAATGGAATAAAGCTTATGAAAATGACGACATCCACACTTCCGTTATCGGCCTGAAATGGGCATTATCCTATATAGGCGCCAAACTGCCTGCCAATGCTAATGGTATAACCGCCAGCGGCAATCGCATTGCGATAGATCTAAACAAACTGGGGTTTTCCGAAAATGCAAAAAACAAACTCCATCAGCTGCATGAAACTTTAAAAAACACTCCCGAATACCAGCTTACCGGCACAATCGACTTAGGACGGTATGTATCGCTGCTTTTAGGATCATCCGAACATTACTATAAAATTGCCGGAGTACCGGAAAATCTGAATACACTTCTTAACAAGTACACCCTAAAACCCGAAAAAGGATATGTAAACGATTCGGGCGTTTCACTGGAGCACCGGATAATCCGGTTTTCAGAACAAAACGGCTTAAACCAGTTGTTTGTTTCTTCCGAAATTAATCCGGCAGACGGAACGGTACTGGAATATGAAACAATAGAACTACTGGAAAACGGGCAATTGCGCTTTGGCATTTTTGACCCGAACGGACAGCGAAAAAACAATGCCGATCCGGCACACTCAAATGCCGGCAAACCAGCCAAATGCATGTGGTGTCATGAATCCTCCATACAGCCGCTTTTTAGTATTCAGAACAATTACAACGGCTATCTGTCCTATAATGATTTCCAGAATACCCTGCTCAATTACAGGGTTTCCCATAATGCGATAAAGAACAGCCTGTCCGGTGAGATTGATTTTTCCCAGACCCAGCAGCACACCTTAACAGAATTGTTATATATTTCCTTTATGGAACCTTCTGCCGAAAGGCTAAGCCTCGAATGGAATCTCCCGCTGGCTGAGGTGCAAAGCAGGTTATCGGGACTCACAACACATGTGTATCCGGAATTTCCTTTCCTGGGCAATCTGTACAACCGGAAAGACGTTGAAGCGCTGGCTCCTTTTCAGGGACTGGCGGTTTCCGATCATGTAAGGGAGCAGTCTCCGAATGAAGTCAATTATATCAACTGATTATGGTAAACAATAAAAAAATAATAGTTGTCCTTCCGGCTTACAATGCCGCAAAAACCATTGAACGCACCTACAGCGAAATCCCTTTTGATATCGTAGACGACATCATTTTAACAGACGATTTCAGTAAGGACGACACTATTGCCGTTGCCAAAAAGTTAGGAATACAGCACATTATTGCCCATGACCGCAACAAAGGATATGGTGCCAATCAGAAATCCTGCTATAAAAAAGCATTAGCCTTGCAGGCCGATATCATCATCATGCTGCATCCCGATTACCAGTACACGCCAAAACTGATCCCTTCGATGGTAAACATGGTCGTTACCGATCTGTATGATGTGGTACTGGGATCCCGTATTTTAGGCAAAGGTGCCTTAAAAAACGGCATGCCTTTTTATAAATACATAGCCAACCGGCTGCTCACCTTTTTTCAGAATCTGCTTATGAACCAGAAATTATCGGAATATCATACCGGATACCGCTGTTATAAAGCGTCGGTTTTACAGCAGATTGATTTTGAAAAGAACTCAGACGATTTTGTGTTTGACAATGAAATACTGGCGCAGTGCTGTTTTACCAATGCTCGGATTGGTGAAATTTCCTGCCCAACACATTATTTTGAAGATGCATCGTCCATTAATTTTAAGCGAAGCGTTATTTATGGCCTCGGTGTGCTGAGGGTTTCTTTTAGCTATGCCCTGCAAAAAACCGGTTTGTTTTCATTTTCAATTTTTAACCGGTCATGAAAGCACTAACAGGAAAATACTACGGTCTGTTGCCACTGCTATTGTTGTGCGGTTTTTATATTGTTAAAGCCACCGGTTTTTCGTTGCATGATTTCGGGAATTACTATTTCGGGGGCTATTTCTTTGCTCAGGGAACGTTTACTGCCGACATGTACTTTCCTTATATTTTTAACCGGGACATTGCCGCTTTAGGATATGAATCCCTTTTTTTAAGTTATGCGCCCAATACGCCGTTCCTGACTCTTCTCTTTTATCCGTTTCATTTTTTAGATCCTTTTACCGCCAAGCTCATATTCAACCTGCTCAGTACCTTTTTATTCCTGTACAGTACCAGCCGGCTTGTCGCTTTTTATAAGATCAAACCCGTTTATGCCGCTATCATACCGGTACTTTTCTTCCTTCCGGTTAAAAACAACCTGTTATTCGGTCAGTTATATTTTTTATTATTCTTTCTGTTAGCCGAAGGATGGCTCGCTTATGAAAAAAAACAGCTGTTCCGGATGAGTTTGTTTTGGAGCATGGCCGTTTTGATTAAGGTCTTCCCGGTAATGCTAATTGCTTTCCTGCTGTTTAAAAAAGCTTATAAACCGGCTGCATACCTTATTTTTTGCTGTGCCCTCTTAACAATAGGTTCCGTACTGTTAAACGGTGTTGAGGTCTGGTTTTTCTTTTTTGAAAAAGTACTTCCAAAAGCTTCGAACGGCGAAATAGCAACTGCTTTTGTAGACAATTACCAATCGGTTTATATGTTTCTGAAACGTATCTTTATTACCGACGCCATCGAAAATCCCTACCCGGCAGTCAATAACCCGTTTCTGTTTCACTTACTGTTAATGAGTTTTAAGCTTGGCCTGGTATTCACGGGGTACTACATAACCCAAATAAAAAAGAATACGCTTTTTGTTTTTTCCTATTGGATCATCATCATGCTGCTGCTTTCTCCCTATGGCAGCACCTATACGTTTATACTGCTGCTTTTTCCGTTTTTTAGTATTGTGAATACCAACAGCAGTCCTATCGTAAAATGCGGCTTTATACTATTGCTTTGCGGCAGCTGCAACTGGCCATTACAATTTTTCACAAACAGTGTCTTTCCGGTCAGCTACTGCCGTTTATTACTATTCCTGTTGTTTTTTATACTATACCTGCTTTCCGAAAAAAGTACCGTCAACTGGAAATGGAGTCCGCTCATTTTAGTACTGGCCGCCGGGATGAGCTATTACAGCATCCATACCATGCGCCCTGCAGACGCAACGGGGCTGCTACCTGCAAAAAGCCCGGTTCTTATTTATAAATATACCATTGCCGATAACCGGCTGACTTATTATTACTGGAATGAAAATGGTGAAAACCGGATGTCCATACCGTTAGCTGCATCAAAAACGGCTGAGGCAACGATCCGGAACAACCAGATTTACCACAATGGCAAACAGCTCACTTATGGCAACGACAATAAAACCAATGCCCTACTAGTCAATAACAAAACCCTGATCTATTTATCCGATTACAACCGAGGAATTGGTTTTTATACCTTACGGGTACTAAAAACAGAGTAACCTCAAGCAGCTTTTCACCCTAAAACAAAAACGGAATTGGCCACAAAAATAAACCCTAAGCTATTACATATATCCAGCAATACCATCCGGCAGCTGATCATCTCAGCTTTTGGCATGGCGGTTCCTTTCCTGGTTATTCATTTTTCGCAAAAAGAAATATGGGGTGCTTTTGTTTCCATACTGCTGTACACGCTGTTCACCGTCCAGATCATCAATTGGGGCAACAAAGAATATTTACTCCGGCTGTTCAGCCTGCTTCCGAATAAGATCAAAAAGAACTATTCCGGAATATTATACACCCGCCTGCCTTTTGTATTCCTGTTTTCGGCAGGCAGCATGTTTTTCTTTCCGCTGCCTTACACCTTCTATATTTTTATCTGGATACTCGGGCGTTACTTTAATCATTCCACAGAAGCACTGGTGGTGTATGAAAAGAAATTCAATGCTTCCATTAGTATTGAATGCATCGGCTTCCTGATTTTTCTTCTTCCTTTTTATGTTTTGAAAAACGATTTCGGAATCTATTCACTGCTGGTCAGCTATAGCTTTTATCAGTTTGTAAGAGGCCTGCTGTACTTTTTGTTATTCAAAAAATACCTTTCCGTGAAAAACATGAAAATGGATTTTTCCTATTTTAAAACAGCGCTGCCTTTTTTCCTGCTATCCGTTCTGGGTTTCTTTACTTCCAAAATAGATGTGTATTTAGTGGACTATTTCGAAAACAAAACCGTGATTGCCAATTACCAGATCATCAACAGTCTTCTGGTTTTTGCCATGTCGCTGGCCGCTTTTATCTATGCCCCTTTCACTAAAAACATTTACCGCAATAACGAAACGGTCATTTTAAAAATCCAGCGAAAACTCCAATTATTAGGGCTGCTGCTCGTTCCCTGCGCGCTGGCCGTTATTTACCTGATCGTACACTATTATCTCAGACTCAGGCTTTCCTTCTGGTTTTATGGTATTGCTTTTTTATACATTTATCCCTCTTTTAGCTATGGCATTAAAATTGTGGAACTCTTCAAAATATACAAAGAAAAAAGCGTTATAAAAATTTTACTGGTTGGTGCCGTTGTTAATGCGGTTGTATCGACAATATTGCTATATTTAAACCACGGAATGACCGGTGCGCTTTTGGGTGCCGCAATTGCGCAGATTATCATATTACTGATTACCGACAAAACAACACTATTCCGATAAGTTGAAAAAGAATAAAGTCATATTATTCAATCCGAGAAGTGCTAACGGAAAGCACCGCATTCCCAATTCTATATTACAGGTTGGTGCCTCCATTCATGGGCTTTATGATTATGTGTTTATAGACGGAAATCTGGAAAAAGACCCGTGGAAAACCATTGAAAACTATCTTAAAACCGGCGAATTCAAATACTTCGGAGCAACGGTCATGCCCGGTCCGCAATTGCGGCAGGCGATTCCGTTTACCAAAAAAATAAAAGAAACATTTCCGGATATCATAACCGTCTGGGGCGGCTATTTTGCTTCCAATCAATACAAAGTAGCGCTAAATTCCGGTTATGTGGATTATATTATTAACGGTCCCGGCGACAGAACTTTTCCCGAGCTGATTCAGGCAATCGAGAATGAAGCGACCGACCGTGTCGTACTCATCAAAAACCTTATCTATAAAAACCCGGAGAACAATATTACCAAAACGGCCGTTGAAGCCTTACTGGATCAGGACACACTGCCGAAGTTTCCGTATGAATACCTCAATACGTTTTATCCGGTCAGAAACTATCTGGCCAAGACATTCATGGGAAACAAAACCTTGTCCTACCATTCCAGCATGGGCTGTCCGTTTTCCTGTTCGTTCTGTGCCGTTGTCCCTATCTACAATGCCCGGTGGAAAGGCATGTCGGCTTCCCGTATTTATGAAGACGTACAGTATTTCAAGGAAAAATACAACATTGACGCCATCGAATTTCACGACAATAACTTTTTTACCTCTAAAAAGAGAGTACTCGAATTTTCCGAGCTCATTTTAAATGACAACATCAGCTATTGGGGCGAAGGAAGGATCGACACGATCAACATGTATTCGGACGATGAACTCCGGCTGATGCGTAAGGCAGGCTGCAAAATGATCTTTTTAGGTGCCGAAACCGGTAACGATGAGATACTCAAACAAATGAATAAAGGCGGTACCCAATCCGGAAAGATGATTAAGGATTTTGTATTGCGGATGAAAAATGTCGACATCGTACCGGAACTTTCCTTTGTACTGGGAATGCCCGCTGCAACAGAAAAACAGGTTTACGACCAGATTGTATGGGACATCAACTTTATACGGGAAATAAAAACCATTAACCCCAAAGCCGAAATCATAATTTACCTGTACAGCCCGGTTCCTACAGAAGGTTCTGAACTGTATCAGCAGATACTCGATGCCGGATTTTCCTTTCCGGAGCACCTGGAAGACTGGATCTCGCCAAGCTGGGAAAATTTCGACCTGCGCAAAAATCCGCTGACTCCATGGTTAAAACCATATATGATCGATACCATTAAAAACTTTGAAACGGTTTTAAACGGTTATTACCCCACCGCTTCCGATTTCAGGATCAGGGGCTTAAAAAAACAATTGCTGCAAACCATCGCCGGACTGCGGTACAAAACCGGATTTTACCAATATCCTTATGAAATCAAGGCTCTTCATAAAATATGGAAATACCGCCAACCGGAAATTGAAGGATTTTATTCGGAATAATGAGAAAGCTAATTCAAAAAATAGTCAGCCCTTTTCTGAAAAAAGCGAGTGCTTTATACCTTTCCAAACCCCGGAAATACCATTATAAAAATATCACTGTAAAGGTAGTACCAACAGTGTTCCCGCCTTTTATCACGATCAGTACCAAATTGCTGCTGCAATTTATCGAACCCCTGCCTTTAGCAAACAAAACCTTTCTGGAACTCGGCTGCGGCTGCGGCATTATTTCCATTTTAGCAGCAACAAAAGGAGCGGTTGTAACGGCAACCGATATCAATACCGCCGCACTTGAAGCCTTACGGCAAAACAGCTGCCGGAATGCCGTTTCGATAAACATACTGCATTCCGATTTATTTCAAAATCTGAAAGACCACGCTTTTGACTATATCGTCATCAATCCGCCATACTACCCGAAAACACCACAGAATATAGCTGAAAATGCCTGGTATTGCGGCGAGAATTTCGACTACTTCGAACAGCTTTTCGCCCAGTTAAAACCTTATTTAACTCCGGCAAACAAAACCTATATGATCCTGTCCGAAGATTGCGAACTGGATACCATCACTAAAATAGCGGCCGGAAACAGCCTCCGGATGCAGTGCATTCACACGGAAAAAGTCTTCAAAGAAGAAAACTATATTTTTGAAATTGACCGGCAATAATTTTTGACGTAACTTTCGGGTGTAATAAGAAACCCATTCCGAAAGCCCTTTTTTATGAAAAAAGCAATCGTATTTTTCCTTTTCCTGTTTTCAGTAACCGTTGTGGCACAGGAGAAAACACGCTTCAATAAAATTGACAGCCTGCTCACCTATCTTAATGATAACAACAGGTTTATGGGCGCTTTGACCATTCAGGAAAGCGGAAAAGTCGTTTTTGAGAAAAATTACGGATATGCCGATGCAGAATCTAAGACAGTGGCAAATCCGGACACCAGATACAAAATCGGTGCTATTACAAAAATGTTTACGGCAACGATCATCTTCCAGTTAATAGACGAAAAACGACTGACCTTAGATACCAAACTATCCAAATTCTATCCGGAAATACCCAATGCCGACAAGATCACTATCGGGCAGCTGCTGAACCACAAAAGCGGACTGTTCAATTATACTAACGATCCGGATTTTAAAACCTATTCCCAGACACCGCAGACAAAAAAACAAATGCTGAAACGGATCGCTTCCCGTGAGCCGGTTTTTGAACCGGATACCAGAGCAGAATACAGCAATTCCAACTACCTTTTGTTAGGTTATATTATCGAATCGCTGACCGGGAAAAGTTATGGCGACAATGTCGCTTTCCGTATAGCAAATAAAATAGGTTTAAAAAACACCTACTATCCTAAAAAGAACGGAACCGCAAAAGATGAAGCGTTCTCCTATACTTTTACCAACAATCAGTGGACCAGAACAGCCGCCTGGGATCCAAGTACTATTGGCGCCTCAGACGCTTTAATTTCCACACCTTCCGATTTAACGCAATTCATTAATGCCCTGTTTAACGGAACCCTGATAAAACCGGCTTCCCTTGCCCAGATGACCGAAATGGAGCATGGCTATGGAAAAGGAATACTGCAATTCCCTTTTGGCGATAAAAAATTCCTGGGACATAACGGAAGCATCGAAAGTTTCAAATCCAGCCTCGGGTATCACGCCAGTGAAAAGCTTGCCTTTTCGCTTATCATAAACGGAAACAACTATAACGAAAACGATATTACGATTGGTATATTGAGCATTTACTACAAACTGCCATACCGTTTCCCGAACTTAAAAACCGTGGCCGTAGCCGAAAAGACCTTAAAATCATACGAAGGAATTTACAGTTCAAAACAAATTCCGCTCAAACTGACCATCAAATTAGAAAACGGGCAGCTATCCGGACAGGCTACCGGGCAAAATCCGTTTCCGCTGAATGCGATCAGCAATACGGAATTTATTTTTGACCCTGCCGGAATAGAAATTCTTTTTAAAGAAAAAGGCTTACTTTTGAAACAGGGCGATGCGAAATACAATTTTATGAAAGAGTAATCCCAAAAAAACACACTTTTCTGCAGCTTTTAGCCCGATTCTTTTCCAAAAAAGATTTTATTTTAAAAATGCAGCTCCCAAATCATCGCAAATTCTGCAATAACACAACTGATTATCAATCAATAAAATATTATTAGACTAGCATTTGTATTTAAAATAATTTATTGTACTTTTGCAACCCCTTTATTGGGGATGGAATGTTTAATTAAAATAAATTATTGTGAACAATTTAAGCTACAAGACAGTATCAGCTAACAAAGCAACTGCTCAAAAAGAGTGGATCGTTGTGGATGCTGAAGGTCATAACTTAGGTCGTTTTGCTTCAAAAGTAGCAATGCTTTTAAGAGGTAAATACAAGCCAAGTTATACACCGCACGTGGACTGTGGAGATAACGTAATTGTTATCAACGCAGAAAAAATCAACCTAACAGGTAACAAACTTGAGGATAAAACATATATCCGTCACACAGGTTACCCAGGTGGTCAAAGAAGTTTATCTGCTAAAGTAATGCAACAAAAAAATCCTGCATTATTAGTAGAGAAAGCTGTAAAAGGAATGTTACCTAAAAACAAATTGGGTGCAGAATTATTCCGAAATTTAAATGTATATGTAGGTTCTGAGCACAAACATGATGCACAACAACCTAAAACCGTTAACTTAAACGATCTAAAGTAATGGGAGTTATTCACAAAATCGGTAGAAGAAAAACCGCTGTTGCTCGTGTATATGTTACAGAAGGAACTGGAAACATCACAGTAAACAAAAAAGAATTTACAACTTACTTCCCAACGGCTACATTACAGTACAAAGTTATGCAACCTCTAACATTAACAGAGAATGCTTCTAACTTTGACGTAAAAGTAAATGTATACGGTGGAGGAACAACTGGTCAGGCTGAAGCTGTACGTATGGCTATTGCAAGAGCAATGTGTGAAGTTGAAGCTGAAAACAGAGCTATCTTAAAACCAGAAGGATTACTAACAAGAGATCCTCGTATGGTTGAGCGTAAGAAATTCGGTCAGAAGAAAGCTCGTAAGAGATTCCAATTCTCTAAACGTTAATATTTATTTATTATTAAAAAAACTAAGTTTTTGTTGCTCTCCTATTGAGGTAGGAATTAGTTTAGCATCTAAATGGCTGAGACCTGAGCTTCAGCATCCCAAGGGACTGATGAAATCGCTACTCTACCATTGCTAATACAACAGAACGTAAACTATTACAAAATGGCAAACAAAGTAGAAGTTAAAGAATTACTAGAAGCAGGTGTTCACTTTGGACACATGACTAGAAAATGGGACCCAAACATGGCTCCTTACATCTATATGGAGCGTAATGGTATTCACATTATCAATCTATATAAAACTGCAGCTAAAATCGAAGAAGCGAATGAAGCTTTGAAAAAAATCGCTGCATCTGGTAGAAAAGTCCTTTTCGTTGCTACCAAAAAACAAGCAAAAGATATCGTTGCAGAAAAAGCTACGGCTGCTAACATGCCTTTCATCACAGAAAGATGGCCAGGTGGTATGTTAACCAACTTCGTTACTATCCGTAAAGCTGTTAAAAAAATGGCTTCTATCGATAAAATGAAGAAAGACGGTACTTTCATGACATTATCTAAAAAAGAACGTTTACAGGTAGATCGTCTTCGTGCAAAACTTGAGAAAAACTTAGGTTCTATTGCAGACATGACTAGATTACCAGCTGCGTTGTTTGTAGTGGATATCAAAGCGGAACACATCGCTGTAAAAGAAGCACAAAAATTAAACATTCCAGTTTTTGCTATGGTAGATACCAACTCTGACCCACGTCAGGTTGACTATGTTATCCCGGCTAACGATGATGCTTCAAAATCAATCGACAAAGTTTTATCTTTAGTAAGTGGTGCTATCATTGAAGGTCTTTCTGATAGAAAGTCTGACAAAGACGAGCAACCAGCTGGAGAAGTAGCAGCTGCTCAAACAGAAGCTACAACTACTGCAACTGAAGAATAAAAATAACATTATGATAAAGTCGTTGTGCTGGTGGTTGCTTACTTTTGGAGTTACTATCAACATAACGACTTCATTTTTTAACTTAAAATAATACATTCAAATGGCAAATATTACTGCTGCAGACGTAAATAAATTAAGACAAATTACCGGTGCTGGTATGATGGATTGTAAAAAAGCATTGGTTGAAGCTGATGGGGATTTCGATTTAGCTATCGAAAACTTACGTAAAAAAGGACAGAAAGTTGCAGCGAACCGTTCAGACAGAGAATCTACTGAAGGAGCTGTTATCGCTGTTGTAAATGCTGATAAAACTGCTGGTGTTGTAATCTCTCTTAACTGTGAGACTGACTTCGTAGGTAAAAACGAAGGTTTCGTTAAATTAGCTACTGATTTAGCAAACCAGGCATTAAACTATGCTACTAAAGAAGAATTTTTAGCTTCAGATTTCAACGGAATCACTGTTGCTGACAAATTAATCGAGCAAACAGGAGTTATCGGAGAGAAAATCGAAATCGGTTCTTTCGAGCGTTTAGAAGGAGCTTTCGTTGGATCTTACATCCACGCTGGTAACAAAATCGCTACTTTAGTTTCTTTATCTGCTAATGTTGCCGGAGCTGAAGAAGCTTCAAGAAACGTTGCAATGCAGGCTGCTGCAATGGCTCCAATCGCGTTAAACGAAGAAGGAGTTGATGCTGCTATCATTGAAAAAGAAATCGAAATCGCTAAAGATTTATTACGTCAGGAAGGAAAACCGGAAGCTATGTTGGAAAACATCGCTAAAGGTAAATTAGCACGTTTCTTCAAAGACAACACTTTAATCAACCAGGATTATATCAAAGAACCAAAAATGAGCGTTACAGAATACGTTAAATCTGTTGACGGTGCATTAACGGTAACTGGTTTCAGAAGAGCTGCTTTAGCATAATTTTAATTCGGAATCCGGTTCAGAATATAAAACCGTTTCCCGAATAACAATATTACCTTCGGGTAACCCAAAAAAACCTCAATCGAAAGATTGGGGTTTTTTATTTTTATAAAATATTAGCGTACTTTTGAAATAACAACAAGAACACCAATGTTTAAAACCAAAAAGGATCTCGTATACATTATACTTGCCGGAATTTTTATAACCAATGCCGTCGTTGCCGAATTAACAGGAGGAAAACTTATTCATATAGGCCCTTTCATCATGAGCATCGGGATTATTCCATGGCCGGTTGTATTCATCACCACCGACTTAATTAACGAACATTTCGGAAAAGACGGTGTCAAAAAACTATCATTCATCACTGCCGGGCTAATCGCCTACTGTCTGATCATTCTCTTTCTCGCCATCCATATTCCGGCGGCAAAAGGCATCAGCACCGTGACCGACGAGCAGTTTCAGGCTGTTTTCGGGCAGGGCGTCATGATTATGATTGCCAGCATCATCGCCTTCCTGGTATCGCAGTTAATTGACGTATCCATATTCTGGTTTTTACGCAATAAAACAGGCAAAAAAATGATCTGGCTGCGCAGCACCGGATCAACCGTAATATCGCAGTTATTCGACAGCTTTATCGTTTCCGGTATCGCCTTTTGGCTGACCGGGAAAATCACCACTGCCGAATACATCAATATGGCAGCAACCGGTTACACCTTTAAACTGATCATTGCGATTTGCCTGACGCCGATGATATACCTTGGACATTATATTATTGAAAAATATTTAGCAGAAGACCCGATAGCCGATGGAGACTAAAGAAAGATGCGGATGGTGCAAAAACGATGCACTTTACGAAAAATATCACGACGAAGAATGGGGCGTACCCGTTTATGAAGACCAGAAACTTTTTGAATTCCTGATCCTGGAAACCTTTCAGGCAGGCCTGAGCTGGATAACCATACTCCGCAAAAGGGAAAACTTCAAAAAAGCTTTCGACAATTTCGACTACAAAACCGTAGCCGCTTATCAGGAAGACAAAATCCAGGAACTACTGCTCGACAGCGGTATCATCCGGAACAAACTCAAAGTAAGAGCCGCTGTGACCAACGCACAGGCTTTTATGAAAGTGCAGCAGGAATTTGGCAGCTTTTCCAATTATATCTGGAAATTCACCGGCGGGAAACCCATTGTAAGCCACAGGGAAACCCTGAGGGACATTCCGGCAACTACACCGCTATCAGACGAGATCAGCAAAGACCTGAAAAAACGCGGGTTCAAATTTGTGGGCTCAACGGTAGTCTATGCACACATGCAGGCAACCGGTATGGTAGACGACCACATCAGCAGCTGCTGGAAACGGGCATGACTCCACACCCGAATGTTAAATCTTCCGATTTAGAATTCGACTTTTAAAATAATACTATACATTTGTTTCACTTTAGGGGTGTCTATTGAAAAGTAGGCTGAGATTTTACCCTTTGAACCTGATGCAGTTCATACTGCCGTAGGGAAAAGTGCAATGACTTCATTTTTATGTAGCCATTCCTAAAGTATATACCCATATAACAAACTTAAAGGAATGGAAATCAAAGTTAACAATCAAATTAAAGAATTTCCGTCTGGCGAATTAACCGTCCAGGCTTTACTCGATTTGGAAATTCCCAACAAGCAAAATGGCCTAGCCTTAGCCATAAACAATACCGTTATTCCAAAAACCGACTGGAGCACACACTACATCCACGACCGGGATGACATCCTTATTATTATTGCCACACAAGGCGGATAATCCCCTATTGCTTAACGACAAACAAACAAACAAACAAACATAAAAATGGAACAAAAAGAACAGCAGATTTCGAGAACACCCTTTCCGAATTCAAAAAAAGTATACATAGACGGTACTATTCACCCCATTAAAGTAGCCATGCGGGAAATAGCCCTGCACGACACCAAACTATCCAATGGAAAAACGGAACACAATCCGCCGGTAACCGTTTACGACACCAGTGGCCCGTATACCGACCCAAACATGGAAATTGACGTGCGCAAAGGACTGGACCGCATTCGCGAACAATGGATTTTAGACCGGAACGACGTAGAAGTGTTACCTTCCATAACGTCAGACTACGGCAAGGAACGCCTTAACGATTCCAGACTGGATCACCTGCGTTTTGAATACCAGCACAAACCCAAACGCGCCATTCAGGGTGCCAATGTTACCCAGCTGCATTACGCCAAAAAAGGCATTATCACTCCGGAGATGGAATACATCGCCATCCGCGAAAACCAACAAATCGAATTGCTGAACCAGCAAACCAAAGCCATGCAGCATCAGCATGCCGGAAACAGCTTTGGCGCCAATACACCTAAAAAATACATCACCGCCGAATTCGTCCGCAGTGAAGTTGCTGCCGGAAGAGCAATCATCCCGAACAACATCAACCACCCGGAAAGCGAACCGATGATTGTAGGCCGTAATTTCCTGGTAAAGATCAATGCCAATATCGGAAACAGTGCCGTTACCTCAAGCATCGAAGAAGAAGTTGAAAAAGCCGTATGGGCATGTCGTTGGGGCGCCGATACAATTATGGACCTCTCCACCGGAAAAAACATTCATGAAACCCGGGAATGGATCATCCGGAACTCCCCGGTACCCATCGGAACCGTACCGATCTACCAGGCATTGGAAAAAGTAAAAGGCATAGCCGAAGACCTGACCTGGGAAATCTTCCGGGACACCCTGATTGAACAGGCAGAACAAGGCGTTTCCTATTTTACAATACATGCCGGAGTTTTACTGCGTTACATCCACTTAACCGCAAACCGTGTTACCGGGATTGTTTCCCGCGGTGGTTCCATCATGGCAAAATGGTGTCTTTTCCATCACAAAGAAAATTTCCTTTACACCCACTTCGAAGAAATCTGCGAAATCATGAAAGCCTATGATGTAGCTTTCTCTTTAGGCGATGGCTTACGTCCGGGTTCGATTGCCGATGCGAACGATGCCGCACAATTTGCCGAATTGGAGACACTGGGCGAACTGACCAAAATTGCCTGGAAACACGATGTGCAGGTTTTTATTGAAGGCCCGGGACACGTACCGATGCACCTCATCAAAGAAAACATGGACAAACAGCTGGAACATTGTGCCGAAGCACCATTCTATACCTTAGGCCCGTTAACTACCGATATTGCTCCCGGTTATGACCATATCACCTCGGCCATTGGTGCCGCTATGATCGGTTGGTACGGAACCGCAATGCTGTGTTATGTCACTCCGAAAGAACACCTTGGCCTGCCAAATAAAAAAGATGTAAAAGACGGTGTGATTACCTATAAAATTGCCGCACACGCTGCCGATCTGGCCAAAGGTCATCCCGGCGCACAGTACCGCGACAATGCTTTGAGCAAGGCACGGTTTGAATTCCGCTGGGAAGATCAGTTCAACCTGGCACTCGATCCGGATACCGCCCGTGAATTCCATGACGAAACGCTTCCGGCAGACGGGGCAAAAGTGGCCCATTTCTGTTCGATGTGCGGACCGAAGTTCTGCTCGATGAAAATCTCACAGGAAATCAGGGACGTAGCCGAAAAAGGAATGCAGGAAAAATCGAATGAATTTGTGGAAAGCGGTAAAGAAATCTATTTGTAAACCATGATCGTAATAACCAGTCCGATGGCTATTGCCAATGAAACAGCCATTATCCATACCCTTTTTGAAGAAGGCTTAACCTGCCTGCATATCCGGAAACCGGATTTTTCAGAAACGGCTATGGCTGCGTTTTTGGCCGGAATAGCACCAACCTATAACCATCGCCTGGTTTTACACAGTCAGCATCAGCTGGCACCCACTTATGGAATACCGGGCATACACCTGACGGAGCGGGACCGGACCAGCCTGACGGACCGTTTCCCGCAAGCTGCCCGGTACACCACCGCCACCCATGCCATAGCAACATTCAACACCCTGCCGGAACTATTCGAATATGCCTTTCTAAGCCCTGTTTATCCCAGTATATCCAAACCGGGATATACTCCGGAACACGATTTGTTGAAAAGCATAGCAAACCGGACAAATTACCAGACGAAACTAATTGCTTTAGGCGGTATTACTGCTGCAAACATCAGGCATACCCTGGAAAGCGGTTTTGACGATATCGCCCTGTTAGGAACCCTCTGGAATAGTCCCACACCACTTGAAAATTTTAAAAAATGCCAGCAAATCGCCCTTTCATATTAACCATCGCCGGACTGGATCCAACAGCCGGTGCCGGTATCTTATCGGATATTAAAACCTTTGAAAATCACCGCACACAGGGTTTTGCCGTGAATACCGCAAACACCATACAAACGGAAAATGTGTTCTATGAGCTGCAGTGGAGCGACATTGATTTTGTTCTGCAAAGCCTTCAGATCCTTTTAGAAAATTATGAATTCAAAGCCGTCAAAATCGGCATTGTTCCTTCATTGGATTATCTCAGCAAAATTGTGGCTATGATCCGTAAACACGCACCGCTAACGGTCATTATCTGGGATACGGTTTTAAAATCTTCAACCGCTTTTAGCTTTCTGACCATTGAAAACCAAACGGCTTTGTTATCCATCCTGAAACAGCTGGACGTGATTACGCCCAATTATGACGAAATGCAGAAAATGCAGCCTTTTGAAAGCAATCCGGAAGCAACTGCCAAGGCACTTTCCAAATATTGCAGCGTCGTTTTAAAAGGCGGGCATAATCCCAACGGAAAGGGAACCGATTATCTGTATATGGAAAACAGCACGTTCGAATTCCCTCCGGAAAACAGCCTTGTATATCCAAAACACGGTTCCGGCTGCGTTTTTTCGGCCGCATTGGCAGCCAATATCGCTTTAGGACTGGATATCAAAACCGCTTGCCGCAAGGCTAAAGGTTATACCGAAAAATACCTTATTTCCAACAAGACCCTAATTGGCTACCATTATGTATAACAAACTGCAATATATTTCACAGGGAGCAACTCCGGACGAACAATGGTTCAACATCCAAATGGCACTGGACAACGGCTGCCAATGGATACAGCTGCGTTATAAAAACGGCACCAACATGGAATTATCCGCTCTGGCCGCAACCGTTAAAAAACACTGTGAGCAATTTGCCGCAACATTTATTATCAACGATAATCCTGAACTGGTAAAGCAAATCGATGCCGACGGAGTACATTTGGGTTTACAGGACATGTCCGTAACCGAAGCAAGGTCTTTATTGGGCGCAGCTAAAATCATTGGCGGTACTGCCAACACCTTTGAAGATATCGCACAACGTTTTAACGAACAATGCAATTATATCGGACTGGGTCCATACCGCTTTACAACGACCAAACAGCAATTAAGCCCGGTACTGGGAGCTGCCGGTTACCAATCCCTGTTGAGCCGGATGAAAACCCATAACATCAATATACCGGTATATGCTATTGGCGGAATCACAATGACGGATATCCCGGAATTAATGGCGACCGGTGTATACGGCATTGCCGTTTCCGGTTTAATAACACTACAGGACAACAAAAAAGAACTACTAACACAACTCAACCAACAATTATATGGCAGCTTTTAAAATCGCCGACAAGACATTTCAGTCCCGCCTGTTTTTAGGAACCGGCAAATTCGGCTCATCCCAGCAAATGGAAGCAGCAATTCTGGCTTCTGCAAGCGAACTGGTTACCGTCGCACTGAAAAGAGTGGACTTAGAAACCGAAACCGATGCTATTTTAGCCCATCTGAAACATCCGCATATCAATTTATTGCCCAATACTTCCGGTGCCCGTAATGCCAAAGAAGCCGTTTTTGCCGCACAGCTGGCAAGAGAAGCACTGGAAACCAACTGGCTGAAACTGGAAATCCATCCCGATCCGAAGTATTTGCTTCCGGATCCTATTGAAACGTTAAAGGCTACCGAAGAGCTGGCAAAACTCGGTTTTATCGTGTTACCCTACATTCACGCCGATCCTGTTTTATGTAAAAAACTGGAAGAAGCCGGAACAGCCGCTGTAATGCCTTTGGGCTCGCCCATTGGCAGCAATAAGGGCTTAAAAACAGTAGACTTCCTGGAAATCATCATCGAGCAAAGCAAAGTTCCCGTTATTGTCGATGCCGGAATCGGAGCTCCATCTGATGCTTCCAAAGCCATGGAATTAGGAGCCGATGCCGTTTTGGTCAATACCGCGATCGCAGTAGCCGGAAATCCGGCACTAATGGCGGAAGCTTTTAAAGAAGCGGTCATTGCCGGCAGAAAAGCCTATGAAGCCCGGTTAGCCCCGATGGCTTCCAATGCCGTTGCATCCAGTCCGCTAACCTCTTTTCTGTACGAATAACACTCCCGATTATGAACACTACTTTCCAAACGGTTTTTGAACATTACGATTGGGATACCGTACAGGCAAAAATATATGCCACAACACCCGAACAGGTGCTCCGTTCGTTAGCCACAAACAAACGCAGCCTGGAAGACTTCCTGCACCTGATCGCTCCGGCTGCCCAGCCCTATCTGGAACAAATGGCACAACAGAGTCATACTTTGACCACAAAACGGTTTGGAAAAACGATACAGATGTATGCCCCGATGTACCTGAGCAATGAATGCCAGAACATCTGCACCTATTGCGGTTTCAGCCTGGATAATAAACTGAAAAGAAAGACACTCTCAGCATCCGAAATCGCACAGGAAGTAACCGCGCTGAAAAAAGCGGGATTCGACCATGTGCTTTTGGTAACCGGAGAAGCCAATTATACCGTTAACATCCATTATTTCCTAAAGGTTATTGAGCAGATCAAAAATGACTTTGCCAATATTTCCGTAGAAGTACAGCCGCTTTCTGAAGAAGAGTATGTACAGTTGCATCAGGCTGGTGTTTACTCGGTGCTGGTTTATCAGGAAACCTACCACCGGGACGTTTACAAACAATACCACCCGAAAGGGAAAAAGTCCAATTTCGATTTCCGGCTGGAAACACCGGATCGTGTGGGAAGTGCCGGGATTCACAAAATCGGACTGGGTGTTTTGTTAGGATTGGAAGATTGGCGTACCGACAGTTTTTTCAATGCGCTGCACCTGGATTATCTGCAAAAAACCTACTGGCAAAGTAAATTCTCGGTTTCTTTTCCGCGGCTGCGTCCGGCAGAAGGAATCATCGAACCCAATTTTATAATGGACGACAAGGATTTGACGCAACTGATCTGTGCGTACCGTCTGTGGAATGAAGATCTGGAACTTTCCGTTTCCACGCGGGAAAATGAGAAATTCCGGGACAATATCATTCCGATTGGTGTAACCAGTATGAGTGCCGGTTCCAAAACCAATCCCGGCGGTTATGTTGTCGATCCGCAATCGCTGGAACAGTTTGAAACCAGCGATGAACGTTCTGCCTTGACCATAGCACGGATAATAACCCAAAAAGGCTACGAACCGGTCTGGAAAGACTGGGACAAAAGCTACAGCCAACACTGATTTTTATGATAAGCATTCAGGATTTTTTACGATACAACCGGCAAATGCTGCTGCCGGAAATAGGCGAAAGCGGTCAGCAGCGACTAAAGGATGCCCGCGTTCTGGTCATTGGTGCCGGCGGATTGGGCTGTCCCGTTTTACAATACCTTGCCACAGCAGGAGTGGGAACCCTCGGAATCATTGATTTTGACGTGGTGGAATTACACAACCTGCACCGTCAGATTTTATACAGGGAAGCCGATGTTAACCAGCCCAAAGCCCTTATTGCCGAATTGGCCCTGAAACAGCTGAATCCGGAAATCCGTACTATTGTTTTTAATGAAAAGCTTACTCCGGATAATGCCGCCGGGATTTTTCAGCATTTTGATATCGTTGTGGACGGCTGCGATAATTTTACCACCCGCTATCTGGTGAACGACACCTGCGTAAACTTAAATAAACCGCTCATTTACGGCAGTATTTTAAAATTTGAAGGACAGGTAGCTGTTTTCAATCATAACGGCAGCAAACAGCTCCGGAACCTGTTTCCGGAACCACCAAACCCGGAAGATGTACCGAATTGCAGCCTGAACGGCGTTTTGGGTACGTTACCCGGAATAATCGGTTCGATGATGGCACACGAAACCTTAAAGCTGATTACCGGTTTACCCGTTTTAACCAATGAGCTGCTGCTGCTAAACACGCTGGAATGGCAATTGACCAAACTACAGTTTTAAGCATTAAAAAAGGGAACCGTTTCAGTTCCCTTTTTTATAATGCAATACTTTCATAAAGTCTTCCCGGTTCACTTCAAAAGCGCCCAGACTTTCCAGGTGTTCATTATAGACCTGGCAGTCGAGCAATACGTAATTGTTGTTCCGAAGGTGTTCTACCAGAGTGATAAAAGCCACTTTGGAAGCATTGGAAACTTTGGAAAACATGCTTTCCCCGCAAAAAATATGACCGAGGTCAACACCATACAGGCCGCCAACCAATTCGCCATCCTGCCATACCTCAACAGATTGTGCATGTCCCTGCCGATGCAGTTCGCAATAGGCTTCAATCATGTCATCGGTAATCCAGGTTCCGTTTTGCCCTTCTCTTTTAATGGACTGGCAATTGGTAATGACTTCCCGGAAGTTTTGGTTGAATGTGACGGTGAAGATTTTCCGGTTCAGGATGTTCCGCATGCTTTTGGAAATCACCAGATAATCGAATACCAGCACCATTCTCGGATCCGGAGCCCACCAGGTAATCGGTTCCCCGTCTTCAAACCAGGGAAATATACCGGAACGGTAGGCCAGTAAAAGGCGTTCTACAGATAAGTCGCCGCCTACGGCTAATATCCCGGAATAATCGGTTTCGGTAACCGGGGGGAAATACAATTCTTTTGTTAGAAAATACATAGTCGTTTAAAAAATAAATCCTGAAAGTTTTGAAGCTTTCAGGATTCTAAGTTTTATTAGAACGGCAAATCGTCATGTTCTTCTTCATTGAAATTTGAAGCCGGTTCAAAGGCATCGGCAGCCGGCATTGGAGGTACCTGACCTGCTGGTGCTTCTGCTTGTAATTTTTCGATTCTCCAACCCTGGATAGAGTTGAAATATTTTGTTTCTCCCTGAGGATTAACCCATTCTCTACCTCTAAGATTAATAGAAACTTTCACAGGTTCTCCCACTTGGTAACTATCCAGTAAATCACATTTATCCTGAGTAAACTCAATCATAATATGTTGCGGATATTGTTCTTCGGTAGTGACAACTAACTCTCTCTTTTTAAAACTTGCGCTAATTTGCTGCGCTCCATTAATCACTTTAATTTTCCCTGTAACTTCCATAGTAAAAATATTAATTGTTTATAGTAAGGCTTATATAAAAATTCAATTCAAAAATACAAACCGCTAATTCTTATTGTCTTGACAAAAGTACTTTCCAGGCGGTCAGCACTTCATTATTGTCCAGATATTCTTTCGCTTTCTGATGTTTTTTAGTTTCATCATCGGCACTTAAAACTGCTTTAATGGCAAAATTTTCTTTTACAAATATAGCAATATCTTCATCCGTTGGCAATGCTTCCACATTTCCAAGCTTACCAAGGTCATTCCCGTCAAAAACCGGACTTTCTTTAATAAAATCAGGAACGGCATCAACACCAATTCCAAGTGTTGTCAGTGGTTTTTCCACTTCAAACAATCCCTGATTGGCACGGGAATACCAGTTTCCTCCCATTCTGGAAACCAGATCTATTTTATATTGATCAACTGCTCCGTTTTCATCCAGGATGGCTTCATCAATATGTATTTTAACAACTTCACAGATAATCAGGTTTCCGGCACCGCCTTCGGTTCCCAGTTCGATAATATCGTTTACCTTACATTCAAACTGCACCGGGCTTTCTCCAACGCGATATGGCTTTACCACATCGGAAGGAACCATTGTCAATCCGGATTTCACAAACTCGTTAACGCCGTCGCCATATTCCGTACTGGACAAAGAAGCCTGCTGTACGATCGCATAGTTTACAATGTTGATTACCACTTCGCGCGTTTGTTCCGCATTGATCAGCGTGTGTTTCACGGTATTGTTACGCACTCTTCTCGCCGGAGAGAAAATCAGTATCGGCGGATTAGAACTGAACACATTGAAAAAACTGAAAGGGGATAAATTCGGATTACCCTGTTCATCCATCGTACTTGCAAAAGCAATCGGTCTGGGACCAACGGCACCTTGTAAATAAGCTTGTAATTTCATCGGATTTAACTCCTTTGGATCGACACTAATCATAGCTGTAAAATTTCCACAAATATACTTTTTTTTAGCCCGAATGAAAATACAATTTTACATAGCTGTCCGTATTTATTTTGAAGTTCCCGATCGGGCAGCATGCATTTCCTGCTTATATTTTTGCTCCCTTATATCTTTTCCTTATTTTTAAACACAAATTACACAAAGCATGAACTTTTCGGAAAGAAGAAATTTAATTCGCTGGATAATTATTCTGGGATCCTTCAATATTTTAGTTTTGATTCTATGGAATACGTATACTTTTTTTCAGAAGTTCAAAGACGAAGAACGTCTTAAAATGGAGCTCTGGGCAACGGCAACCAAGACACTGAACAATGCCGATGAAAATACGGAAGTGGAACTTCCTTTCCAGATCCTGAGCAACAACACCACGATTCCGATTATACAGACGACCGACAAGGACAGCATTATCAACATGGTTAATGTGGATAAGGAGATTGTTGCCGATGCCGCCAAATCGAAAGTTTTCCTGAACAAGTTAAAATCCGAAAACCTCCCGATCATCATCGAGCTGGGCGGTTACAATCAATATCTCTATTATGGCAATTCATCGCTGCTGACCAAATTGAAATTTTACCCGGTGGCTTTAGTCCTTATCGGGCTTTTCTTTAGCGGTATGATCTTTAATTTTTACCGGGCCAGTAAAATGGCTACCCAAAACAGGCTTTGGGCCGGTATGGCCAAAGAGACCGCACACCAGATCGGCACGCCGCTTTCTTCTTTAATAGGCTGGCTGGAAATTATGAAAGCCGATAATGTGGATGAAACGACCATAGCCGAAATTGAAAAGGATATCAACCGGCTACAGACAATAACGGATCGTTTTTCCAAAATCGGTTCCGAACCGGTGCTTGGTGATTATGATCTGGTAAAAGAAACCGAACAGTCGTTCGAATATTTACAATCCCGTACTTCCAAACAGGTTGAATTTTCGTTCCTGGCTCCGGAATATCCCATCCATATCATGCTGAATCCTGTACTGCACAGCTGGACCATTGAAAACCTGGTAAAGAATGCTATTGATGCCATGAAAGGAAAAGGCAAACTGGCTATCGTTATTGAGGACACGGAGCGTTTTGTAAAAATCAAGGTTACCGATACCGGAAGCGGGATTCCGAAAAAACAGTTTAACAGTGTTTTCGAACCCGGTTTTACAACTAAAAAACGCGGTTGGGGATTAGGGCTTTCGCTGACAAAACGTATCGTGGAAGAGTACCATAACGGAAGGATTAAAGTAGCTCATTCCGAAATAGGAAAAGGAACGACCATGCAGGTCACGTTTAAAAAGGAGAAAGCTACTGCTTAATGATGCCTTCTTTCAGCTGGACTTTTTTTAGCAGGCTGGCTTTTTCGCCATCCCAGGAATAGGTTTCTTTCCACACCTTTTCCCGCATCATATAGTCCTCATTGTTTTCACTGTCTATTGCTTCGGCCTCTTCAATAATTTTGTAGATATAATCCGGTTTTCCTCCTGGTTCTTTCGGAAAAATAAAGTTCTCGCTGTGGTAGTAAACACCGGCATCGCCAACCTTCATTTTTTCCGGCAGCAGCAATAGTTTTTTTCCGGTCCACCCGAAATAGAAAAAGTAGGTCGGTATACCGCAGGCTTCCCCGCTAAAACTGATCCGGTATAGTTCCTGAATATTTTTAAGTCCCTGGTTCCCCAGAAGACTTTGCTGGTAATAATAGCTTTCGCTAATCGGTTTTTTAATTTCTTTACTATCCAGCACCAGATTGTTTTCATCCAGGACCTTAACGGCAATAACGTGTTCCTGGGAAACATAATCTTCTTCTTTTTTAGCATTGATCCGTTCCAGAACGGTCAGGAATTTCAGTCCGTTTGTTTCTTTATAGTCTAATGCTAAAAATCCGAGCCAGAGATAGCCCTTCCGGATATCGCGATTGGGTAACTGGTATTGAATTTCAACCCAATTCATATCGATACCTTTTAGTTTCTGTGTTTTTTCGGTTTTGGATAAAACCGTTATTTTTTTTCCCAATTGCAGGGAATCAATCAGTTTTCCCGCTGTGGAAGGCATATCCCTCACATAGCAGTTTTTGACACCTATAATTCCTTCTACATTGATCTGATTGGTTTCGGAATATCCTGCGTTTTTGCCGGACAGCCACAAATAGCTATCCTGTCCCTGGGCAAAAACCGAAACAGACAGCCAAAAGAAAAACAGCAGGAAGGTATATTTTTTCATGTTTACATATTGCCGGCAATAGCCTGGGCAAGTTCTTCAAACTGTAATGGTGTAAGGCTTGTTTTACGTTGAAAACGCATATCATCCATGTCCTGTAAAGGAATTAAGTGAACGTGTACATGCGGCACTTCCAGCCCCACTACAGCTACTCCGATCCGTTTGCAGGCCACTGTTTTTTCTAAAGCTTTGGCAACTTTTCTGGAAAAACGCATCAATTCCAGATAGTGCTCTTCTTCCATATCAAAAATCTTGTTGATTTCTTTTTTAGGCACACAAAGGGTATGTCCTTTTGCATTGGGATTCACATCTAAAAAAGCGATAAAATTTTCGTCTTCCGCTACTTTATAACTCGGAATTTCCCCGTTTATGATTTTTGTAAAAACTGAACTCATTGCCAAATAGGATTTAATTAATTAGTCTCTGGAAATTTCTAATACTTCAAATTTCAAAATACCGTTCGGTACCTGAATTTCTGCAATTTCACCTACGGATTTCCCTAACAATCCTTTACCAATTGGTGAGGTAACGGAGATTTTTCCGGTTTTTAAATCGGCTTCACTTTCTGCCACCAACGTATATTTCAATTCCATTCCGTTGGTTTGATTTTTTATTTTAACAGTAGACAGTACCAATACTTTTGATACATCCAATTGCGATTCATCAATTAAACGGGCATTGGCAACTACGTCTTCCATTTTAGAAATTTTAAGTTCCAAAAGTCCCTGAGCTTCTTTAGCCGCATCATATTCTGCATTTTCAGATAAGTCACCTTTGTCCCTTGCTTCTGCAATTGCCTGCGATGCACGAGGACGTTCGATGCTTTTTAACTGATCCAACTCATCTCTTAATTTTTTCAATCCTTCAGCCGTATAATAAGATACTTTACTCATAATTTCGTCGTTTATATAAATAGAAAAAATCCCATCGAAACGGGATTTATTTCTACAAAGATATTGTTTTTTATTTATTTCAATTTTTAATACGCTTTATAGCATTAGTCAAAGTTAATTAAATTAAATTTGTTTTTCAATTGTTTTACGATAATTTATATGAAAAAGTACATCTTTTTATTGTTTTTAATCCCCCTGATTGGCGGCTGCAGCAAAGACAGCGTTGTTAACAACAATAATCCTTATCTGCCTAACTATCAGGTTTTGATTACCATCGACACGAACCTTCCTTCATACAGTCCTTTAAAATTCACAAACGGATCAGCTTATATTGCCGGCCCGACAGCCGGAATCAGAGGAATCATCCTTTTTAATACCGGAACCGGCATTACGGCATTTGACCGCGCCTGTCCGAATCAGTCACTGAGCGAATGCTCCACTATGGATGTAGACGGTATTTTTGCCGTGTGTTCCTGTGACAATAAAAAGTACAGCCTGTTCACCGGAATAGGCGACGGACAATATCCGATGAAGCAATACCGTACAGAACAGATGGGAACACTTATACGGGTATTCAATTAAAAAAAAAATCCTGATGACAACATCAGGATTTTTTTTTAGAACTTCAGCGTTAGGCCGGCCATAAAATTAATTCTTGCCTGCGGATAATATCCCGTTCCTTCAATGGTGGTAACCGTATCCGGACTGGACCAGTCATCATCATAAGTATAGAAGAATCCGTTGGACTGGTATTTGGTATTAAAGATATTGTTCACCAAACCGGAAATCACGATGGATTTAAAAATTCGTTTCGGTTTAATTTCATAGACAATATTAAAATCGGAAACCGAGTAGGCTTTCAAAACAGATTTCTCCGAATCGATATTACCCATATACTGGTTTCCTACAAATTTTGACAACAAAGTCAGCTGCAGGTTTTTTAACGGCAAAAACGTTACCGCATTACCGGCAATAAAATCGGGTGAAAAAGCGATATTGGTTTTTCCGAAATTGTGCATTTCCCCATCTTTACCGGCTACAAAGTCGACAATTTTATTCTGACTCACCGTAACATTTTGTCTCAATACCCATTTGTCAGAAACAAAAATACTGGCATCTACTTCAAGTCCTAAACGATAGCTGTTATCCACATTGATCCGTTTTGATTCTCCCACATCGTTTAACGCACCGGTTAACACTAACTGGTCTTTGTATTTCATATAATAGGCATTAACATTCAGTCTGGCTACAGCCGAAGCATGCCGCCATCCCAACTCGTAATCGTCCATTTTTTCCGGTTTCGGAACATTTCCTTCATAATCGTTTCTGTTTGGTTCACGGCTTGCTTTTGCATACGAGAAATACAGGTTGTTCTGTTTGTTTATCGCATAGTTCAACCCTCCTTTTGGATTGAAAAATTTAAATGTATCGTCAACAAGTCCCGTTTTTACAGCATTCGCTTTGTAATTTACCGTACGGTATTGCAAATCCCCGAACAGGCTTAACTGACTGGTAATATCATAGGTTGCTTTTGCAAATACATTCACATCTGTTTTGGTCGCAAAATCATCATAGAAAAGCTGCTCATAGTTATAGACCGCCTTTTCTTTTACCCAAAGCAGTTTGCCAAAATGCGCGCCTTCATATTTATTCGCACCACCACCCAAAATCAGGTCCAGTTTGTCTTTTTTGTAGTTTGTCGAAAACGTCACTCCGTAAAAGTCATTATCCAGCCATTTCTGGTTGATCAAATCAGATTTTTTTATTGTAACCCCGTTTTCTTCAAAAGGCGTCAGTCCGAATTCACTGAACTTCCCACCTCTTTTATAGCTTTCATAATACCCTTTTCCTTTGGTATAATGCAGTGCCACATTGGTAGACCAGTTATCGGTCCATTTCTCATTCCAGTGCAGCTGATAATGATCCTGTCTGAAATTATCCGTTTGATTATCGTAAAATTTCACATTGCCGTTTTCATCAAAATACAAACCGGAAATATTGAATTTCGGATTGTTATCCAGCATGTGCTCATCCAGTCCCAGGTCTTTCAGCTCCATACCGTCCAGCCCGTTCCATGACTGGTATGTTTTTTCGGAACCGCCGAAAACCAGAGCTTTTATCAATGTTGATTTCCCTACATAAGTTCCCTGTAAAAAATAGGATTCCAGGTTGGAAGAAGCCCTGTCAATATATCCGTCGGAATTGATCTTTGACAAACGTCCGGCTATTTCGAATTTATTATCCATCAAACCGGTACTGAATTTCACAGTATGTTTTCGCGTGTTAAAGCTTCCGAAAGAGTTGGCAATTTCACCGTATCCTTTTTCGGAATACGTATCGGTTAACATGTTTAAACTTGCTCCGAAAGCGCCGGCTCCGTTTGTAGACGTTCCGACACCTCTTTGCAGCTGAAGGCTTTCTACAGACGATACAAAATCGGGCATGTTTACCCAGAAAGTCCCCTGTGATTCAGAATCATTATACGGAATTCCGTTGATGGTAACATTCACACGGGTGGCATCGCTACCACGCACCCTGATTCCGGTATAACCTACTCCGTTTCCGGCATCGGTTGTGGCCACTACCGATGGCAGGTAATTCATCAGCACCGGTATGTCCTGACCTAAGTTTCGTTCTGATAATTGTTTTTTACCAAGATTACTGAAGGTAACCGGTGTTTTGGAAGTAACCCGTACTGCCGACACCAAAACCTCATCCATCTGTTTGGGTTTAACGGTGTCCTGAGTTGTTTTTTCCTGCGAGAAAAGCACAAAAGGCTGCAGGCAAAATGCAATAACGACTGATTGTAATAACGTTTTCATTCGTAAAAGTTTACGAATAAAAGGGGTAATTATTCTTTGTTTTAAATTAAAATGATGTTTCAATGACGCGGAACAATTGCCTCATTCCGTTTGTCATTTCTCCCTAAACAGCATTACCTGTTCCAGGTTCATTGGGTATGATCTCAGCTCGATTGTCCGGAAAAACCGGATATAAGCACCCCTTTGAGACAGCGCAAAAGTATAAAAAGAAAACACACAAAATCAAATAATACCAATAAAAACGCAATAATTACCTGTAATTCCTTAGCATTATTACATTTTACACAAATCAGCACCGGAAGTTAGTCCAATTTCGGTTTTTTGCGGAAGTCTTTTTTCTGGGATAAATTCCGTTTGCTCTGAATACGTTTTTTAATTACCGAATGCGGAATTTTAGTTGCTTTCCGTTCTTTATCAACCCATAACGATTCCTGAATGAGTGACAGAAAGCGCCTGGTAACTATTTCTTTATTTTTTAACTGGCTCCGGTTTTCATCACAATTCAGTAACAAAACCCCTTCTTTCGTCAGCCGGGCTGTCAGTTTTTCCAGCACTTTACTTTTCTCCTCATCCGTAAGTGCTGTCGAATTGGAAACATCAAACGTGAGCTGGATTTTCGAAGAAACCTTGTTTACATTCTGTCCTCCGGCACCACTGCTTCTCACAGCTTTATAACGCAACTCGGCAATTAGCTTTTCTTTTTCCATTATCTGGGCTGATGTGCCGGTTTTAGCAGGTCGTTAATATTTTTTACCGGATTGAAGGTTAAAAGCGGCACTTCAACAAAAACGGTAATCCAGTTTGCCATAGCACCATTCCATAATCCGGGTAGTTCGTAGGCCTTAATATCGTGACAGCCTTTTGTTTTCTGAACGATAAAGCCTGCGTTATGGTCTACAAAATTTTCCAGTTCAAACTTTTCTCCTTTGTAGTTTTTAAGTCCGCACACCAAATCCACCGGGTTAAAATGTGTTGCACTATTCAGGATCTGCCACTGTTTTTTATTTTGCAGATCAATTTGTGACGATTCGACGATCTGCAAGGACAGACCACCTTCTTCACCGGTAACCCAAAACGGTCCTCCGCCCGGTTCGCCTTCGTTTTTTACCATCCCGCAAACCCGGACAGGCCTGTTTAACAACTGAAACAATAAGTTTTTCTGGTTTTCAAAAGTGTATTTTGAAAAATTCTTCGGCAATACGATATTCAGCTGACTGGTTGCAAAATCTATTATTTTTTGCAGGCCTTCCTCGTTTACCGGGCTTTCCAGAGCATGAAGATATCCGAACGTTTCTTTTTGCAGTTGCATCAAAAGTCCGCCCAGTAGTTTTTTATAACGTACAATTCCTTCAAAATGGTTGTAACAGACATTGTCAATGTTTTTTACAAAGACAATATCACTCGTTAGCCGGTTCAGGTTCTGTATCAGCGCACCATGTCCGCCGGGACGAAAGAACAAACGGTCATTATCCAGTCTAAACGGAGTATTATCCATCGCTACCGCTAAGGTGTCGGTCGATTTATCCTGAAAAGAATAGAACACCGCAGCATTCACATTGCTTTGTGAAACAGATTGTTCAAAACTGTCTTTATGTTCTTCCGATACCGTGAAATGGATTTTCGGTTTCCCGTCCACATTTGTATATACCAGTGCTTCTTTTAAATGTTTATCGATAGGAGTAGTAATAAAATCTCCTTCCTGATGAAACGGCAGGATTCCTTTTGGTTTATTCAGGAAGTCAAATTTTTCCGTAGCCAGCATTGCCGTAATAAAATGGTAATACTTTTCATCCTGTGTAAAATCGTCATAGCCTTTGTGTATCCTTCTCACTTCATACAGCACACTTTCATAAAAAGGAAATTTCTCAATTCCTACCAGAAACACTGATAGCTCTGCCTCTTTTTTTCTGTTTATATAGGCATTGATACTTTCTTTATGCAGTTTGAATTCGTTTAGGAAATCTACCAGAAATTTAAACATCCTGCTGGCAGCCCCGGATGCCGGAACGAATTTCTCAATTGAAAATGCGGCTTTACTGGCATCAAAGTAGTCCACCAACTGCTGGATCTGCTCTTCTTTAAAAGCTGTGATACCATCGTTTACCGTTGCAATTTTTGCGAGGTTAATTTTTGCGATTCCTTCATTAAAGAAACCCAATTGTCTCGCAATGCTGTCGATATTGGTTCCCTGTTCCCACATTTGCACAAAATCAGCAGCCGTGAATCCAATGGATCTGGCAGTGATTAGTCCGTTAACGGCTTTTACCGCTTTTTCGAAACGCGCTTCCTGGTTTCCGGAAAGCACTATATAGGGTTTATTGTTTTCGTCCAAGGCTTTTTTAAAGCGTTCAAACGTTTCTTTTCTGTTTTCCGGCCGGTCTCTTAAGTCATCTTTTTCCCAGGGCACATCTACATCCGTCAGAAAGAAAAGGTCGTATTCGTGTTCGCGTGCGGCTTCGTCTAAAGCCTCATCACAAAATCCGTAGTAAATTTCAGAAAACACTTTGGTCACCATTAAGTTGGTGTCACAAAACAGGAGTTTGTTAGCCGATAAAACAGCTTCATTTTCCAGTTTTATCTGTCCAACGGCAATAGGAAGCATGTCGTTGGCATCGCAGATCTCTTTTTTTAAATCCCATTTTTCCTGCAGATAATCGCGGGCAAACTCCGGTATCCAAATCGTATTGAAATGTGCAGCCAGCTGTTTTGACAAGGTTGTTTTACCGGTACTTTCAGGACCGTACATGGTTATCTTTATCGTTTCTGAATATCGTTGTTTAAGATCTTTCTCCATTCTAAATAGGCAGAGATTGCCAAAATTGTAAATATTAAATATTGTAGCGACAACATCCCCAAACCTCTATAGGCATAAAGAGGCACTGCAATTATGTCGCCTATTATCCAAAGCGTCCAGTTTTCTATTTTTTTATTGGCCATATACCACATTCCTGTAAAAAACAGTCCTGATGCCAATATATCGATATAATTTTCGTGCTTAATTTCGTAATCCACGGCATTATAGATCGCGAAAATTATAACAATTGTCGTTAAAAACAATGCCATACCGATAATTTTTTCCCGAAGGCTTGTCCTGGAGATAAGCAGACTATCTTCTTCATTCCGCTTTCTTGACCAGTTGTACCAGCCGTAAACACTCATGATCGAGAAATAAATATTGATGATCATGTCCCCTAAATAGCCTGCCTGAAAAAGCAGATAAACCGTGATTGTCGTTGCTATTAATCCTGTAGGATAGACCAGAATGTTTTCTTTTTTAGCATACCATACGCTGGCGATTCCAAATACAAATGCCAGAAATTCCAGAATGATCTGCAGTAGCGGTGCGTTCTTATAGGCGTTCAGAAAAAATTCGATCATACTTGTGCTTCCCTAAAAAAGTTAGTATCTTTTTCAAAAGCCGTCCCGATAACCAGCATGGTGGCACCTGCCTGATAGAGGGCTTCCATTGTTTTTTGCGAACGGATACCACCGCCCACAATCAGCGGAATATCAATATTATCTGAAACGTCTTTTACCATGGCTAACGGCACATGATTTTCGGCGCCGCTTCCCGCTTCCAGGTAAATGAGCTTATTCCCCAGCATTTCTCCCGCCATAGCCGTTGCCACAGCAATTTCGGGTTTATCTTTAGGAATAGGTGTTGTACCGCTCATGTAGGAAACGGTGGTTTGCCTGCCGCTTTCCACCAGCAAATAGCCGGTTGCCATTACTTCCAGCTGTGTTTGTTTTAGCAAAGGAGCCACCTGGACATGCTGCCCGATCAAATACTCCGGGTTGCGGCCGGAGAGCAGCGACAGGAATAAAATCCCGTCGGCTAAATTGGTAATATGGGAAGCATTGCTTGGAAAAAGCAAAACCGGAACAGTTAATGCTGCTTTCAGTTCCCGGATGATCTCCTCCTGCGTGTCTGAAAAAAGCAGGCTTCCTCCGATAAAAACATGGGTCGCCGGAGCGTTTTTAATTTTTGTAATGAGATCCGCTAAATGTGCTAATTGTATCTTATCCGGATCCAGTAAAATTGCCAGTAGTTTTCTGCCTTCTCTTTTTGCTGCAACTATTTCGGCGTAAATTTTGTTCATGCTATTTTCTTTTATCTTGTTCTAAAGCATAAACCAGCGTAAAATCTTCAATTTCTTCAAAGTAAAACTGGAAATCTTTTTTAAAATCTTCTTTTCGAACGGTAGCCAATCCTTTTTTATCTGCTAACAGAAAAGGATGTACGGTCATATTATCTTTAAAACTAAGGCTTTTCGAGTTACACATTTTGTATTTTGCTTCTTTCGCGCCCCATATAACGGTTAGTTTACGGATATAGTCATCTGCTGTTTTATCTAAAAACGAGAATTCCGTATCCATAAATTTATCGGCTATTTTACTTATTTTATCCCTGCGCAGTTCCATATCGATGCCCACATTGTCATAACCCACAATTATTGCCGCAAAACTATAGGAATGAGTTATCGAAATATGTTTACCGTCTTTTAAATGTGGTTTTCCAAATTCATCATAATACAAATCAAAATCGTCATACCCCAATGCTTCCAACAGGTTCCGCACACTTAAAAATCCTCTTTGATGCTGCTCAGATTTCATCCCTTCCACCCGGGTCAGACTGGAATCTTTTAAAGGTTTGTTCCGGAACAGTTCTTCCAAAGTTTCGGTAATTTCCCATACCAGAACCTTTGTATTACTATCTATTTCTATCGTTTTATACAGCGGCATCAGAGCGTATTTGATTTTAAGTTTACAACTTGTTAATTTATTTTTCTGAAAGTTAACACTTTAGCATCTTTAAACAAATGCTAATTATCAATCAATCCTATATATTTTAAAAAGTAATTCCGTAAATTTGCACTAAATTTTTTGTAAATACAAATATAGAGTAGATGAGCACAAAAACATTGCCTTTCGTGGCTTACAAAGTAAAAGATATTTCCCTTGCAGCCTGGGGAAGAAAAGAAATTGAATTAGCAGAAGCAGAGATGCCGGGATTAATGGCTCTTCGTGCTGAATATAAAGAGGAGCAACCTCTTAAAGGTGCTCGTATCGCAGGTTGTCTTCACATGACTATCCAGACTGCCGTTTTAATTGAAACTTTAATTGCTTTAGGAGCTGAAGTTACCTGGAGTTCTTGTAATATTTTCTCCACTCAGGATCAGGCAGCAGCAGCAATTGCAGCAGCAGGTATTCAGGTTTATGCCTGGAAAGGATTAAACGAAGAGGATTTTGACTGGTGTATTGAGCAGACTTTATTCTTCGGAGAAGACAGACAGCCTTTAAACATGATTTTAGATGACGGTGGTGATTTAACGAATATGGTTATTGACCGTTACCCGGAATTAATCCCTGGAATCAAAGGTTTATCGGAAGAGACTACAACCGGAGTTCACCGTTTATACGAAAGAGTTAAAAACGGAACGTTACCAATGCCGGCTATTAACGTAAACGATTCTGTTACAAAATCTAAATTTGACAACAAATACGGATGTAAAGAAAGTGCTGTAGATGCAATTCGTCGTGCAACAGACTTAATGTTAGCCGGAAAAAGAGTTGTTGTTTGCGGATATGGTGATGTTGGAAAAGGAACTGCCGCTTCTTTCCGTGGAGCAGGTTCTATTGTTACCGTAACGGAAATTGATCCGATCTGTGCTTTACAAGCTGCTATGGACGGGTATGAAGTTAAAAAATTAGACACTGTAGTAGGAAATGCTGATATCATCATCACGACTACAGGAAATAAAGATATCGTTGTTGGAAGACATTTCGAGCAAATGAAAGATAAAACTATCGTTTGTAACATTGGTCACTTTGACAATGAAATCGACATGGCATGGTTAAACAAAAACCACGGTGCTTCTAAAATCGAAATCAAACCTCAGGTTGACAAATACACCATTAACGGAGTGGATATCATTATCCTTGCTGAAGGTCGTTTAGTAAACTTAGGTTGTGCTACAGGTCACCCAAGTTTCGTGATGAGTAACTCTTTCACCAACCAGACGTTGGCACAAATTGAGTTATGGAACCACAGCGATAAATATGAAAACCAGGTTTATATGCTACCAAAACACCTGGATGAAAAAGTAGCCGCTTTACACCTTGCAAAATTAGGTGTTGAGTTAGAAACATTAAACACAGAGCAGGCAGCTTATATTGGTGTTGAGGTACAAGGCCCATTCAAACCGGAATACTACAGATACTAAGCCGTATCGTTATAATAAACAAAACCCCTTACAGCTTGTAAGGGGTTTTTATTTACCTGTTTCTCAATATTCCGCATAAAAAAAAGCCCGTTTCTAAGAAACGGGCTTTTTAATATTTTCTCTTGTAAGATATAAATTCTTATGCTTCGAATGGAATTACAGAAACGAAAGATTTGTTATCTCCTTTTTTCTGAAATTTCACAACTCCATCAACTTTTGCATGTAAAGTATGATCTTTACCCATGTAAACGTTTTCACCTGGATTGTGCTTAGAACCTCTTTGTCTTACGATAATGTTTCCAGCAATTGCAGCTTGACCACCAAAAATCTTAACACCTAAACGTTTCGATTCTGATTCTCTACCATTCTTGGAACTACCGACACCTTTCTTGTGAGCCATGACGTATTAGTTTTTAATGTTAATTATTCTTCTGTAGCTTCCGCTTTTTTAGTCGCTTTTTTCTTTGGAGCTCCACCTGCAACGATTCCCTCGATTACAATTTGAGTTAAAGATTGTCTGTGACCGTTTTTCTTTTTGTAACCTTTTCTTCTTTTCTTTTTGAAAACGATTACTTTATCACCTTTTAAGTGTTGTAACACTTTAGCTTCTACTGAAGCACCTTCTACAGCTGGGGCGCCTAAAGTTACATTCCCTTTGTCATCCAATAAAAGAACTTTGTCAAAAGTAACTTTTGCTCCTTCTTCAGATGCTAAACGGTGAACATAAACCTTTTGGTCTTTGCTTACTTTGAATTGTTGCCCTGCTATCTCTACGATTGCGTACATAACAATAATGTTTAATTAATTTTTTAAGAGTGCAAATATACAACTAATTCTTTATGATACAACCCTATATGCACAAATTTCACAATCCCGCAACAGGAAAGTAACTTAATTCTCAAAATTACGGGAAATCATCACTTTTAAATGTAACAATTTGCCGAAATTGCACACCTATACGAATATCCAAAATAAATTATTAATTTTTATGAAAAAATCTTTGATGGCTTTGAGTTCCCTTCTGATGCTTGGCGGCGTAGCTTCGGCGCAGAAAGTAGCGTTTGAAGAATACAATTTAGACAACGGACTGCATGTGATTTTACACAAAGACCCTTCCGCTCCGGTAGTGGTTACTTCGGTAATGTATCACGTTGGTGCAAAAGACGAAAACCCGGACAGAACTGGTTTTGCACACTTTTTTGAACACCTTTTATTTGAAGGTACTAAAAATATCGCAAGAGGAGAATGGTTTAAAATTGTAACGGCTAATGGCGGTAACAATAATGCCAACACTTCTGACGACAGAACGTATTACTACGAGGTTTTCCCTTCCAACAATCTGGAGTTAGCCTTATGGATGGAATCGGAAAGACTAATGCATCCGGTAATCAATCAAATTGGTGTTGACACTCAGAACGAAGTTGTTAAAGAAGAAAAAAGATTACGTGTTGACAACCAGCCTTACGGAAACTTATTCACTGAGGTTAAGAAAAACATCTTCACAAAACACCCTTACCGTTGGGCACCTATCGGTTCTATGGAGCATTTAGATGCTGCAACACTTCAGGAATTCCAGGCTTTCAACAAAAAGTTCTACATTCCTAACAATGCGGTTCTGGTTGTAGCCGGAGATTTTGATAGCGCTCAGGCAAAACAATGGATCCAGAACTATTTCGGACCAATCCAAAAAGGTACGCCTATCACGCGTCAGAAAATTGAAGAGACTCCGATAACACAAACAATCCACGCAACATACCAGGATCCGAACATCCAGATCCCAATGGCTGTTACGGCTTACAGAACACCGTCTATGAAAACACATGACGCCAGAGTACTGGACATGATTTCTTCTATTCTTTCTGACGGAAAAAGTTCAAGATTATACAAAAAGTTAGTTGACGATAAGAAAATGGCGCTTCAAATTGGTGCTTTCAACTACAGCCAGGAAGATTATGGTGTGTATTTTATCTACGGATTACCACAAAGCCCGACAACTCCTGCTGAATTAATTAAAGGTATGGACGAGGAAATCGTTAAGCTTCAAACGGAATTGATTTCTGAAAAAGATTTTCAGAAATTACAAAACAAGTTTGAAAACCAATACGTAAACAGCAATTCAAACTTAGAAGGTGTTGCAGAGAACCTGGCTTCTTTCTACTTACTTTATGGCGATGTGAACCTAGTAAATACTGAAATCGACATTTACCGTTCCATCACCCGTGAAGAAATCAGAGATGTTGCTAAAAAGTATTTAAATCCAAACCAACGTTTGATTTTAGATTATGTTCCAGCAAAAGATAAAGCACAAAACTAAGCAGCCAATAATCATGAAGAAAATAATATATATAGCAGCGAGCTTGTTTTTAACGATTACTATGCAAGCACAAGACAGACCTCAACCAAAACCGGGACCGGCTCCAACAATCAATGTTAAAAAACCGGAAACCTTCACTTTAAAGAATGGTTTAAAAGTAATGGTAGTAGAAAACCATAAACTACCGAGAGTTACTTATTCCTTAACACTGGACAACCCTCCGTATGCGGAAGGTGACAAAAAAGGTGTAGCCGATTTAACCAGCAGCATGATTGGTAAAGGTACCCGAAAAATATCTAAAGACGCTTTTAACGAAGAAATCGATTTCTTAGGCGCAAACATCAACTTCTCTTCCGGCGGAGCTTCTGCCAGCGGATTGTCTAAATATTCCGGAAAAATCCTGGAATTAATGGCTGATGGTGCTTTAAATCCTGTTTTCACTCAGGAAGAGTTCGACAAGGAAAAAGCAAAATTACTGGAAGGAATAAAATCGCAGGAAAAAAGTGTTACGGCTGTTGCCGGACGTGTTGAAAACGTTCTGGCTTTCGGAAAAACACATCCAAGCGGAGAATATTTAAGCGAAGAAACGATCAACAAAGTAACGTTAAACGATGTGGTTTTAAACTACAACACATATTTTGTTCCGGGTAATGCTTATCTGGTAATTATTGGTGATGTGAACACAAAAGACACCAAGAAAATGGTTGAAAAACTTTTCGGTTCATGGAAAAAAGCGATTGCACCGCAGTTGGTTTATTCCGATCCAAAAAACGTACAGTACACTCAAATCAATTTTGTAGACATGCCAAATGCGGTACAGTCGGAAATTGCTTTAGTAAATACGGTTAACATCAAAATGACGGATAAAGAATATTTCGCTTCTCTTTTAGCCAACCAGATCCTTGGTGGTGGTGGTGAAGGAAGATTATTCTTAAACCTTCGTGAAAAACACGGATGGACTTATGGTGCTTATTCTTCTATCGGATCCGGAAAATACGTTACGAAATTCCGTTCTTCTGCTTCTGTTAGAAATGCAGTTACCGACAGTGCTGTAGTAGAGTTCTTCAACGAATTAAAAAGAATCAAAACAGACCTTGTTTCTGCTGAAGATTTAAAAAATGCAAAAGCAAAATACATCGGAAACTTTGTAATGCAAATTGAAAAACCGGCTACAATTGCCCGTTATGCTTTAAACACTGCAACACAAAACTTACCGGAAGATTTCTACGAGAACTACATTAAAAACATTAATGCCGTTACTCCGGAAGATATTAAAAATGCCGCTAACAAATTCTTTTTATCAGACAACACCAGAGTTGTGGTTGTCGGTAAAGCTGCAGATGTATTGTCAGGATTAGAGTCTTTAAAAATTCCTATTTTCTATTTCGACAAATTCGGTAATGCTACAGAAAAACCAGTGGTAAACAAACCAATTCCTGCCGGTGTTACTGCAAAAACAGTATTTGACAACTACATCAAAGCTATTGGTGGTGAAAAAGCCGTTGCCAGCATTAAATCTATCGCTACTACAGCTACAGCTACAATCCAGGGACAAGCTTTGGAAATGACTTCCAAACACACTTCAGACAACAAGTCATTGTTTGAAATGAAAGTTGCCGGAATGACAATGTCCAAACAAGTTGTAAACGACAAAGCGGCTTATGCTATTCAACAAGGTCAGCGAAAAGATTTCACTGCAGAAGAATTCAAAGAGAAAAAAGAAAGTGCTGCTGCATTCCCGGAATTGGCTTTAGCGAAAAAAGCAGATTTAAAAATCAAAGCTATCGAAAGCATTAATGGTAAAGATGCTTATGCTATCGAAAACGGAAAAAGCACCTTATACTATGATGTAAAAACCGGTTTAAAAGTAGCGGAAGCAAAAACACTTGAAAGAGCTGGTCAGAAAATGACACAAATGATTACTTACGGAGATTACAAAGATGTAAAAGGAATTAAAGTTCCTTACAAAATGGTAATGAACGTTGGAATGGATTTAGACTTTACAACTTCTGATGTAAAAATCAACGAAGGTGTAACACCAGCTGATTTCCAATAATCACAAAATACAATATCATAAAAAAGACCGCCTTCCGGCGGTCTTTTTCTTTATTTCCTGCTGGAGAAATACACTCCGACTAAAATTATCAGGGCGCCTACAATCTGGAAGAATTCCATTTTTTCATGATCCAATATACCCCACACAAAAGCGACCACCGGAATTAAATAGGTAACGGAAGACGCAAAAATGGGCGATGAGATCTGTATTAACCGGAAAAAGACAATGTTTGCGATTCCGGTTCCTACAATACCCAGAATAGCAATATACATCGCCGACTCCTGAACTTCCGGCTTACCGGCAACCTGAAAGAAATCGGTACAGGACAGCACTATCAATGCCGGAATGGTCAGCACAACAAAGTTCCCGGTAGTAATACTCAGCGTATTCAGATCGGAAAGGTATTTTTTAATCAGATTGACATTCATTGCATAGCAGATTGCCGCCACGACCACAAACAAGGTATAATAGTAATTCTGATTGGGATTGCTCTGCGCTCCGGAATAAATGAGCAGCACACAGCCTATCAGCCCTATCAGTACCCCAAAGAATTGTCTTCGCTGAAATTCCAGCCCGAAAACAAAAGCACCGAGCAATAAGGTATTGAGCGGTGTTAACGAATTCAGAATCGCACTGGTTGAGCTGCTGATTTCCGTTTGAGCAATAGAAAAAAGAAACACCGGCATAAATGTTCCCACAAAAGCCGTCAGCGCGATATATTTCCATTTTCCCAGCGGAATTTTCGGCAGGCTTCTAAATCCTATCAGCAGCAAAAAGGCAGCAGCAAACAATATCCGTAAAGCTCCCAGCTGAAAAGGCGATAATCCGACCAATCCTCTTTTGATTAAAATAAAAGAACTCCCCCATATCAGGGAAAGCCCTATCAGTAAAACCCACTTTAGCTGTTTTGTCATTTTCTATCAATTTTAAGGTGTAAAATTCTAATATTAAAACGAAAAAACGCCTGTTTTTTTATAATTTTGTAACTCTTTACAAAAGAGCTTTTTAATCTTAAAAAAACACCATCATGAATTTCACAAAAAAAATAGCTGTATTTGCTTTAACCGCTTTTGTATTGGTTAGTTGTAAAAAAGAAGATAAAAACACTACTGCAGCAACCGCAACAGAAGCGTCAAAAGACGTAGCAGCAAAAATGGAAACAGCCAGCATGAACATTGAAGGAATGACCTGCGCTATGGGCTGTGCAGCCACCATTGAAAATAAATTATCCCACCTGGAAGGTGTTACTTCTGCCAAAGTTGATTTTGAAACCAAAACAGCTACTGTAGAATTTGATGCAAACAAACAGTCAACTATTTCCCTGACACAAACTGTTGAAGGTGTTGCCGACGGAAAAACATACAAAGTTACCAGCGTAAAATCATCTGGTGACAAAGCAATGGTTATGGATCAGGAACCGAAAAAAGCAGAAGGTAAAAAATGCTGTTCGGCTGATGCTAAAAAATCATGTGCCGATAAAAAAGGAGATGCACCTAAAAGCTATGCCACAGATGCTAAAAAAGACACTGACGTTAAAAAGGCATAACCGGACACATAGTATAAAAAAAAGCGAACTGAATAGTTCGCTTTTTTTTATTTCCATCGTATGCTTTGCATGATTTCCCGCATGTCGTTTTTAATATAACTTGCCGCCGGCATAATGGAATCAAAATTTGGTTTTGCATAAAAATAAACCGATCCCACAATAAAATGCTTCGTACTGTCCGTTACATAAAACTGTGCATTCGTAGCCGCATCGCCGCCCACCTGGTAAAACATTCCGTAAACTTTATCTTTACGGTTCACAAACGGCTGTTCCTGTATGTCGTCCGCTTTAATAACGTGCTCATACGTTAGTTTCTGCGCATCTCTTAACAGGACATCAATATTATTATTTACCGGCTTATAATCGATGTAAATGGTCCCTTTCATTTTCGGATACACAATATTAAAGCCACAGGCTCCTTTTTCGGTTATCTTCGTCAGCGTATTCACATCAAAAGTAAAAGCGCAGCCATCCGTAAACATTCTGTATTCCGGCATAGGGTATTCCAATCGCAGGTGTGCTTTTGGCTTTGGCACTACATCACCTTTGCAGGCTGTAAACAAGAAGCCTATTCCCATTAGCAGCAGTAATCCGGTATTTCTTAATTTTCTATTCATTTTTTAAAGCAGTGTAACTTTAATTTGTTTCACACGGCGTTTATCGACCGATTCGACGGTAAATATACAATCTGCAAAATTTATTTTCTGGTGCTTTTTTGGAAAATTTCCGGAAATCTCTAAAATAAATCCGGCCAAAGTTTCCGATTCCCCTTTATTGGCTTCAAAAACCTCTTCATCGACCGGGACGATCCTGTAAAAATCTTTCAGGCTTATCTTCCCTTCAAACAGGAAGTTTTTGGCATCAATCTGCGAAAAGACAATATCTTCATCATCAAACTCATCACTGATATCTCCCACAATTTCTTCCAGTATGTCTTCCAGCGATATCAGGCCGGAGGTTCCGCCATATTCATCAACTACTATTGCCAGATGGTTTTTCATACCCTGAAATTCCTTTAGCAGGTTATCGAGTTTTTTATTTTCGGGAACAAAAAACGGACTCCTTAATAAGGCCTGCCATTCAAAATCGGTTTTATCAATATGCGGGATCAGGTCTTTTACAAACAAAACGCCTTCAATATGATCGATATCTTCTTTATAAACCGGTATTCTCGAATAGCCTTTATCTACGATCTTAGCAAAAATCTCTTCAAATGTTTCTTCAATATTTAAGGCAAAAACATCAATACGGGGACTCATAACCTGGCGCACTTCCGTATTACCGAAGGTTACTATGCCTTCCAGTATTTTCTGTTCTTCTTTGGTTGCATCGCCATAGTCGGTCATTTCCAATGCCTGCGACAGCTGATCTACCGAAAAGTTTTCTTTTTCTTTCCCTATTTTTTTATGCAGATACAGGATGATCTGCCGAAGCGGAACACTTACCGGCGTTAGCAGTCCGGTTAAAAAAACCACAAACGTGCTGACCCCTTTGGCAAATTTTACATTATTCCGGGTGGCATACATTTTAGGCAGTACTTCCCCAAAAAACAGGATCAATACCGCCACTATAGCAATTTCAAGGATTACTTTCGTGCTCAGCGCCATTCCTTCGGAAAAAACGCGGTTTCCAAAATAGGAAAAAAGCACCACAATTGTAATGTTCAGAAAGTTATTGGCGACCAGAAAAGTCATGGACAGCTTTTTGGGTGTTTCCAAAAGCCTGCTGATTTGTTTTCCTTTATTCGTATTGGCCGATATCAAATCGTCAATTTCTTTTCTGTTCAGGGAAAAAATAGCGACTTCTGCACCGGAAACCAATGCAGAACAAAACAACAGGAAAAGTATTCCTATTATTAAAAAAATAAGGTTAAAATCTATTATACTTATTAAACTGACGGGGCCTGGGTCCAAATCAAATCAATTTAGTTAAACAATTAAAACGGCATGTCATCATTCTGACCTGACGTATTTGGCCCGTCAAAAGAAGGCTTCGAAGGATCTGATGACGAAGAGAATCCCTGTTTATTGTTTTCAATTTCCTTTTTAGTTGTTAAAAAAGTAAATTCCGTAACCTGGATTTCTGTTGTATATTTTGTAGTTCCGTCTTCCGCCTGCCATTGTCTGGACTTGATACGCCCTTCTACATAAATCTTATCTCCTTTAGAAAGATATTTTTCACATATTTCAGCCGCTTTATTTCTGACCACAAGATTGTGCCATTCCGTAGAAGTGATTCTCTCGTTAGTGGATTTGTTAATATAGACCTCATTAGTAGCCAAAGGGAAACGTCCTATACAATTTCCGCCTTCGAAATAATGCATTTTTACATCATCTCCCAAATGTCCTATTAACATAACTTTATTTACCGTTCCGTTCATGGCTGATACCTGTTTTATTCACTCAAATATACTAATTTCTATTCACTTTGCTCTATACTCTTCAATAAAATTATAGATCACTATCGGGAAGGGCAGCTTTTCAATCTCCGGAAAAGACATTCCGCCAACCAGTGGCTTGTCTGTTTTCAGCTCCCAAAAATGGATGTGCAGGTGTTGGTGCGAAAGTTTATGGATTATTTTTTTAGTATTCAGCAACCTCAGATCCGATGTTTCAATTCCCTCCCTGCTCCAATCCTGCCCGCTGTTTTGCAGCAACCCCGCCATTTCCTCCTGCCCTATATCCTGACTGGTTTCAAACAGCGGAAATTCATACAATCCATGCCAGATCCCTTTTGCTTCCCTTTTCGCAACCAGCGATCTTTCATTGGCATCCTTTAAAATAAGGTAATTAAAATAGCGGTTAACAACTTTTGTCTTTTTTAATTTCACCGGCAGGCTGTCTACTTTTTTCTTTTGCAATGCCGCACAACTGTCATTAAAAACGCAGCTTCCGCAATCCGGATTCCTCGGCACACATTGCAAAGCACCAAATTCCATCATCGCCTGATTAAACAAGGACGCCTGTTCTTTGGGCAACAAAGCTGCCGCCAGCTCTTTAAATTCTTTTTTAGCCGCCGGAGAGGCAATATCCGTTTCCACATCAAAATAGCGGGACAACACCCGGAACACATTACCGTCTACCACCGGAACGGGCTCACCATAAGCAATGGAAGCGATTGCGGCAGCTGTATATTCACCCACTCCTTTTAATGTTAGCAACTCCTTATAAGTACCGGGAAATACACCACCCATTTCATACGCAACCTGTTTGGCCGTAGCATGAAGGTTACGGGCACGGGAATAATATCCCAAACCCTGCCAGAGTTTTAACACTTGTTCCTCTTCGGCATCTGCCAGATCACGAACCGTTGGAAAAGCCTCCGTAAAAGACAAAAAATAGGGCAAACCCTGCGCAACTCGCGTTTGTTGCAACATGATTTCTGACAGCCAAATAGGATACGGATTCGTTGTTTTTCTCCAGGGTAAATCACGTTTATTTTGTAAATACCATTGAATTAACAAGTTAGTAAAATGCATTCTAAAAAATTAGTCAACAAAAATAAAACTTTATGTAATTAAATTTTAATCAATTAAGGTTGAAATATTGTATTTTTAATTGCTATATTTGCAAACTCAAAAAATTACACATCAATATAAATCGAAAGAAAATGACGAAAGCAGACATCGTAGCGAAAATTTCCGAAAAATTGGGTCTAGAAAAAGGAGATGTACAAGCAACAGTTGAGTCTTTTATGGACGAAGTAAAAAACTCATTAGAAACTGGTGACAATGTATACTTAAGAGGTTTTGGTAGCTTTATCATCAAAACAAGAGCAGAAAAAACAGGTAGAAATATCTCTAAAAACACTACAATAAAGATTCCTGCCCACAACATTCCAGCTTTCAAACCAGCAAAAATTTTTGTTGATGGCGTGAAAACGAATACTGAAGTAAAAGTTAACTAATTTATTAATCACTAAACACTACAATTTATGCCAAGTGGTAAAAAAAGAAAAAGACATAAGGTAGCGACTCACAAACGTAAAAAAAGAGCGAGAGCTAACCGTCACAAGAAGAAAAAGTAGTTTAAAACTACTTTTTTCTTTTTAAAGTTTAAAGTTCATTGAAATTGAAATTATCGTATTTGACTCAAAAAAGAGCGATTTATATTACAAATCGGTTTTTTAGCACCTCAAATCTTTAATTTCGCGGGTTTAACCTGTAAATTAATGTTTAATCCATCTATACGTTTAGTTGCTGTTTTGCCTTGCAAAACACAATGGTCATGTATGGATAAAAATGTACCATGTGAACAAGGAATTAATTATCCGATCTGGTTCAGATGCTGTAGATTTTGCCTTATTAAAAGATGGAAAACTAATTGAATTACACAAAGAAGAGGGCGACAAAAACGGCAACGGCTTTCAGGTGGGCGATATTTTTATTGCCAAAATCAGGAAACCGGTTGCGGGACTAAACGCTGCTTTTGTAAATGTAGGCTTTGAAAAAGATGCCTTTTTACATTATCACGATTTAGGACCAAACCTATCTTCTTTAATAAAATTCATAAAACTTGTAAGCGCAGGTAAAATAAAAGATTTCTCCCTAAAAAACTTTCCTTTTGAACCTGAAATCAACAAAGATGGCGCCATCTCTGATGTATTAAGCGCCAACCAGTCGATTTTAGTTCAAGTAGTTAAAGAACCCATATCCACAAAAGGCCCGAGAATAAGCTCTGAGCTTTCTTTAGCCGGCAGGTATGTTGTTTTAGTTCCTTTTTCGGACCGGATTTCGATTTCTCAAAAAATCGAATCCAAAGAAGAAAAAGACCGCTTAAAACGTTTGGTTCAATCTATCAAACCAAAAGGATTTGGTGTTATTGTCAGAACAGTAGCAGAAGGCAAAAAAGTAGCTGAACTTGACAAAGACTTACAAAATTTACTGGACAAATGGACAGCAATGTGTAAGCGAATCCCTACAGCTCATCATCCTTCAAAAGTATTAGGTGAACTCAACAGAGCCTCCTCAATATTGAGAGATGTATTTAATGATACCTTTACCGGTATTCACATAGATGATGAGGATCTGTATTATCAAACAAAGGAGTATTTGCAAGAAATAGCTCCTTCAAAAGTATCTATTGTTAAGCATTATCAATCGAAAGAGTTACCTCTTTTTGAGAAATACAATATAGAGCGACAAATTAAAACGTCATTTGGAAGAACGGTTTCTATGAGTAAAGGAGCTTACTTAATCATAGAACACACTGAAGCATTACACGTCATTGACGTTAACAGCGGTAATCGTTCCAACAAAGCGCAAAATCAGGAAGACACTGCTCTTGAAGTTAATCTGATAGCTGCTGCAGAAATTGCAAGACAGCTGCGATTAAGAGATATGGGTGGTATTATTGTAGTCGATTTTATCGATATGTCCAATCCTGACAACCGCAAAGTACTCTATGATTTCTTAAAAGAAGAAATGAGCGATGACAAAGCAAAACATAAAATCTTGCCTCCTAGTAAATTTGGATTAATTCAAATCACTAGACAAAGAGTCAGACCTGAAGTTAATATCAAAACAAGAGAAGAAAACCCGAATAATGAAAACGGGGAAATCGAAGCTCCAATCTTGATTGTTGATAAGATATCAGCTGATCTAGAAAGAATTTTAAAGGATCACAGCAAAGTGGTTCTGAATGCGCATCCATTCGTGGCTGCATACCTTACAAAAGGTTTTCCATCATTACGTTCAAAATGGTTTTTTGAACATAAAAAATGGGTGAAAATTATACCTCGTGATGCTTACACGTATTTAGAATACCATTTCTTTGACAAACAGGGAAATGAAATTAAATAAACTAAAAAACCGCTATTCTTAACTGATTAGCGGTTTTTTTTATATGTGTATATTATCGTTTTTTCTTAAAGAACTCCTTCATTAAAGCAGCACATTCATTTTCCATAACCCCGCCGGTAACAAGCGTTTTGGGATGCAGCTGTGTTCCCATTTTCTGAAATCCGCGCTGTTCATCGCGGGCACCGAATACGATTTTAGAAATCTGGCTCCAGTATAACGCCCCCGCACACATCTGGCAGGGCTCCAGCGTTACATAAAGCGTACAGTCTTTCAGGTATTTCCCGCCTAAAAAATTAGCCGATGCAGTAATTGCCTGCATTTCGGCATGTGCCGTAACATCGTTTAACAACTCCGTCAGGTTATGGCTTCTGGCAATAACCCGATTGTCTATAACCACTATGGCGCCTACAGGAATCTCCCCTTTTTCAAAGGCAATTTCGGCCTCCTGCAAAGCCTTTTTCATAAAATAATCGTCGGTGAAAATATTTTCCATAAAAACAAAAATACAATTTCAAATTGTACCTTTGCTGCATGTCCGAAAAACTCTTACCAAATATTCAATCTCCAGTCGATTTACGGCAGCTTCCGGCTGAACAACTTCCGGTTTTAGCACAGGAATTACGCGACTTTATAATTGATATTGTTGCTGTCAAAGAAGGCCATTTAGGCGCAAGCCTTGGAGTAGTCGAACTTACGATAGCGCTTCATTATATTTTCAATACCCCTGAAGATTTATTGGTCTGGGATGTAGGTCACCAGGCTTACGGACATAAAATACTGACTGAAAGAGCCGAAATATTTCATACGAACCGCCAGCTGAACGGCATATCCGGTTTCCCGAAACGCAGCGAAAGCATTTACGATACTTTTGGTGTCGGGCATTCCTCCACGGCAATATCGGCCGCACTTGGAATGGCCATTGCGTCCAACCTGAAAGGAGAAACAGAAAAACAGCACATCGCCGTAATTGGTGATGCTTCCATAGCTTCCGGAATGGCTTTTGAAGGACTGAATCACGCCGGGGTAACCGATGCCAATTTACTGGTTATCCTGAATGACAACGCCATTGGGATAGATCCCAGCGTAGGCGCTCTTAAAGATTACCTGACTTCGGTAAAAGCCGGAAAGAATCCGAAAGAGAACAACATGATCAGTTCCCTGAATTTTGATTATTCCGGTCCTATTGACGGTCATGACATCCCTCTTTTGTTAAGTGAGCTGAACCGTCTTAAAAATAAAAAAGGCCCTAAATTCCTTCATATTATCACCACAAAAGGAAAAGGACTGGAACAGGCCGAAAAAGATCAGGTGAAATACCATGCGCCGGGAAAATTCGACAAAGTAACCGGTGAGATAATCCCCAAATCTGAAGATCATCTGCCGCCAAAATTCCAGGATGTTTTTGGACTGACCTTAGTGCAACTGGCCCGACAGAATGAAAAAATAATCGGCATCACACCCGCTATGCCAACCGGTTCTTCCATGAAATTCATGATGGAGGAAATCCCGTCGCGTGCCTTTGACGTGGGCATAGCCGAACAGCATGCCGTAACACTGGCCGCCGGAATGGCAACACAGGGAATGGTTGTTTTTTGCAACATTTATTCTACCTTTTTACAACGGGCTTACGACCAGGTTATCCACGATGTGGCACTACAGGATCTTCCGGTAATTTTTTGCCTGGACCGTGCAGGGCTTGTCGGCGAAGACGGCGCAACCCACCAGGGTGTATTTGACATTGCCTACCTGAGCTGTATTCCGAACCTTATCCTGTTTGCTCCGCTTAATGAGATCGAACTGAGAAACGGGATGTACACCGCACAGACAGGACTGGAACATCCCATTGCGATACGCTATCCGAGAGGAAGAGGCTATATCCGCAACTGGCAGCTGCCTTTTGAAAAAATTGAGATCGGCAAAGCCAGACCATTGCAAAAAGGTACCCAAACAGCCATACTATCTACCGGCACAATTGGCAATAATATCACTGCGGCTTTAAACGAAATACAGGATGCGGCTTTATTTTCGCATTATCATTTTCCTTTTATAAAACCACTGGATGAACAAAGCCTGCATGAAATCTGCAACACACACACCACCATCATAACCATTGAGGATGGCAGCATCATCGGCGGCTTCGGCAGTCTTGTTACTGCTTTTATAACCGATAATAATTACCCTGTAAGTGTTAAAAAACTGGGGGTACCGGATTTTTTCATTGAACACGGCACAGTTATTGAGCAACAACAAAGTTGCAAAATTGACGTTATCAGTTTGAAGAATTTTTTATCAAGCCTCTGAATGTAAGCACTTTTGCCTATTACAAAATTAAAAACTCTATTTGATCATGAAAATTACTCCGTATCTAATCGGATTACTTTTTATTTTAGCTATTTCAAAAAGTAATGCACAAGACGTTGTAAGAACAACAATCCCCGACACCACCACCTACTGGCACAAAAAGAACGTCATCGGCCTCGATTTCAGCCAGATTGCCTTTATCAATTGGAGCGTCGGAGGAAACAACTCCATTTCCGGCCTTTTAAAGGGTGCTTTCCTAAGAAACTACACCAAAGGTAATCTTAGATGGAAAAACGAATTAATCGTGCGCTATGGCGTAAATAAGCAGGAAGAAAGGGAATTACGGAAAACGGATGATGCGGTACAGCTTAATTCCACCATCGGATACCGTCATGATAGTATTTCAAACTGGTACCACAGTGCAAAATTAAATTTCAACACGCAGTTCACAAGCGGTTATGCTTATCCTAATACGGATCTGGCAATTTCGAAGGCTTTTGCCCCGGCTTACTGGTTTCTGGGTGTAGGAGCAGAATATTCCAATAAAGAAAAAAAGCTGAATGCCTATTTTTCACCGCTGACACAAAAAACCACTTTAGTACTGGATCAGCGTTTAGCCGACCAGGGGGCTTTCGGGGTTGACAAAGCGGTTTATGACGCAGATGGCAATCTGATCAGGCATGGTAAAAAGTCCCGGACAGAAGTGGGAATTTTAGTCACCAACCAATGGAAGAATGAAATCTATAAAAATATTTTCCTGGATCATCGATTAAGCCTTTATACCGATTACCTGAATAATTTTGGCAATGTCGATGTAGACTGGCAGGTACAGCTTGATCTGGTCGTAAATCAATATGTAAAAGCCAATATCGGTACCAATCTCGTTTATGACGATGACATCAAATCGAAAAAGGAGATAGACGGCGTACAGGTTACACAAGGTCCTAAAATCCAGTTTAAACAATTACTCGGTGTAGGATTGAGCTATACTTTTTAAAAACAAAAAAGGTTCCTTTCGGAACCTTTTTTATTAGAATTAATTTAATATAACCTTCTTCGTATAACTTAGATTATCTCCGTCAATCTTAAGAATATACATTCCTGATTGTAATCCTTTCAGATTTATTGTTTTTTCGATATTGAAGTCGTCAACTTTTTGGTTGTACACTTTTCTTCCGTTTATATCAAATACTTCAAGTGTCACTTTTCCGCTGTAGTTTCCAATAAACACATTGAACGTTCCGTTTGAAGGGTTAGGATATACCTTGATCATATCTTCATTCTGGAAGTAGTCTACTGCTAACGTACAGTTAGGTCCCTGTGGTGGTGTTGTAAAGTCTTCCACCTGGTCGTTAATACCGGCAATACCGGAATTGGTTCCAGCCGAAGCATTAACACCCAATCCTCTTCTTGCAAATACATCCCAGATCATACAGAAATCCTGTCCGCCTGTCGTTGCCTGATCTGCTGCAATAATAGCATTTCTACCGGAAACGAATGAAGGGTTACAAGGCTGTAATTTTAAAGCGTCAATAACCAGTCTTAAAACTTTGTTATTTCCACCGGTACCAGTGTACATATTCGCATCGTATCCGTATTTGTTAACATAAGCCCAGGCTAAATCCCATAATACACTAGCCCAAACCGTTCCTACAGCGTGAACATCAATTCTTGTTGTTCCGTTAGCATCTACATACGTTAAACCATTTGTATCTCCGTAAGTAAGCGGGTTAATAGCTAAATCCGTTGAATATTTAAAAGCACGGATTCCTCTTCCGTCTGTAGGCTGATTGGCTAAGAAAGTAGCAATACCTTTACCAACAACCGGAGAATCACCAGCTTTCATCTGCAACATATAAGCAAAGAAATCTGACCATCCTTCTCCCATTTGCTCTGAACTTGTTAAACAAGCCGCATTAGCCGGTCCGCCGGTTAAACGGGAAGAAACACCATGTCCGTATTCGTGTGTAATAACACCATTATCAAAATCGCCATCAGAATTCACAAAGTTAACCGGCTGAATAGCGATCGTTAAATTAAGTGTTCCGTTTTGCATGGCTGCGATCATAGCATTTCCAACAGAAGGTCTGATGGAAATAGCAGGGATTGTTATCGCTGCATTATCACCACCCATCACAATATCTTCCTCTAAATTGTTTACCACGATAACTGCAAGTGCTCCTGCATTCTGAGCAAACATAACTTTTTCAACAAAAGAACAGGTTCCTCTTTTGATCATTACGATCTTACCGTTCAATTCTGCACCGTTTATAGCTGCTGTACAAGCATCTGCATTATCCGGAACACCGTCATTGAACAGGGCCACATTAGCCGTAATTCCTGCAGGCTGCACCGGCAATGCCACGTGACCGTTAGTAAAGTTATTGTCAACCGCTACATAGCTACCCGCTAAAGAAGCCGGGGAATGGATCTCGAAAAATTTAGGTCTTGGTCCAACATCCCATAAATACATCTGCATTCTCGGGCGCTGTCCGTCAACCGGTGTGGAAAAGTTTGCGTTATTTGTTCCGCTTCCATCCTGTGCATCAGCTAAAACAGCATCACCCTGAAGGGTAACTGTTCCTCCTTTTCCATAATTATTCTGCTGAAAGTTACCGTTAACTTCATTAAAACCATACTGATACATAATATCGTGCATGATATTATTCATGTAGAACAGGTTTGTCGTTGCAGCATTCGTATAAGTAGACGCTGCTACTCCGGTTCCGCCGTAAGGATAGTCAAAAACCAATCCTGCACCTCCGTCCGGACTTGCTCCGTTTCCGTTTGTTCCGGCAATATCTTCTTTTGCCCAAACGTTATTTCCTCTTGTAATGGTAAATTCCGCGCCGGCTGTTCCGTTAATATCATGCCATCCGTAAGGAGAGGCAAGCGCATTATCCGGAGAAACCAACAACTCTCTGTTACCGTGATTAGGACTTTCCACATTGAATGGGTACACGCGGTAAGATCCCGACTGTACCTGCGCAAAAGAATTTGCTTCTTTAAACGCTTTATTGCCGAAGTTCATGGAGTGGTTGTGCTCTTTGTGATTCGCATCACCAAAATTACAGCTTAAAACCAAGTCAAAATTTTCCAGAAGCTTACCGTTTACAGCATCGATTCTAACACTCCATAAATGTTTGTAATCGGAAGTATAAAAAGTATAATCCCAGGCCAGACGCAACGATTCGTCTTCCATTTGCTGGAACACCAATTCTGCACTTACCGGATCATCCTGTAACGTTCCGTTAGACAACTTAAATTCTTTATTGCTGATTGTAGTAACAACCTGGCTGCTGAACGTTTGTACTTTCAACAGGCTTAACGCTTTCTGGAAGCCGTCAAGCACTGATAAAACAGGAGTAACCGTATTGATCTTTGCCGATATTCCCGGAACAAACCGATTTCCAACATTAATAACCTCTCCGTTTTTAACAGAAAAATTGGTTATTGCATTAAAAATTTCGATTCCTTTATACCGCTGCTTAACATAATAGTTATTGATTTTTGTAGTGGAAGAACTCGCTTCACTTTCAACAAACCAGTCCTCAACATCTTGCTTCGTTAATCCAAGTTTTTGATGATTATTAGCCAGATATCGCTGAATCTGCTCATTTTGGGATTGGGCAAATCCTACGCCACTTGCTAACATTAGCATCAATAGGGTAGTTTTTTTCATAATTTGTAGTTAGCTTTTTTAATTTAAGTATCACAAAATTAAACTTTTATTCCACTTAACAAAAAAATAGCGTTAATTTATCAGTAAGAATTAAATCCCGGCTTTTATAATATTAAAGATTTGTAAAGCTTTACCGTCAGTTAACATCGAAACGAAATGACAGATATGCATCAGCCGTTCATAAAGTTTCATTTTTTCGGTTATAAATTTCTCCGGCAATAATTTTAAGATCAGGATATCATAATTAGTTGCCTTGCCTTCAAATTTATTATTGTATGCCGTACAGAATTTATCCAGCAACGTATTGATAATCTGGTAACCCATGATTTCTTTTTCAATTACCTCACGGCTCTGATAGATATTCTTAATACTAATCTTGATAATGTCGTCCATCTGGGCTTTGTACTGGCTTTTATCCATCAGGGCTACATGAAAGTTCCCCTGAAGAATTGCTTCTTCATTTTCAAGGAAGACCTTTACGGCATCCCCTATCAAGCTGCTGATCGCCAAAGCGCGCAGGTAGCTGATACGGTCTTCTTTTGTGGTAAGGGTATTGTATTTTTTGTTATCGATCGTATGCCTTACTAAATTAATAAGGTATTCCAGAGCAAAGTCCTCCTCTACCAGCCCCAGATTAATACCGTCTTCAAAATCGATTATGGTATAGCAAATATCGTCTGCCGCTTCAACCAGAAATGCCAGCGGATGTCTTTCGAACCCGATATCTTCCGTTTTTTTATTGGACAGCATTCCCAGTTCTGCCGCTACATCTTTAAAAAATTCTTTATCGGTCTGGAAAAAGCCGAATTTCTTATCGGCTATATTAGCCGTAGGTTTTTTAGGAAGGCTTTCTTTCGGATATTTCATAAAGGCACCTAAGGTGGCATAGGAAATCCGAAGCCCGCCTTCATTACCCGGACGGGAACCGGTCAGGACCGAAAAACCGTTGGCATTTCCTTCAAAGTCCACCAGATCCTGCCATTCTTTAGGTTCCAGTTGCGCCTGATACTGCAAGCCGTTTCCGGTTTTAAAATATTCCCCTATCGCCTTTTCGCCGGAATGCCCGAACGGCGGATTTCCGATATCGTGTGCCAAAGCAGCTGCCGCTACAATCGTTCCGAAATCGTTCATGTGGAAACCGTGTATTTCTTTTAAATGAGGGTATTTTTCTAAGATTTTCTTTCCAACCAAACGGCCTAAAGAACGTCCCACAACCGATACTTCCAGACTGTGCGTTAACCGCGTATGTACGAAATCGGTTTTCGAAAGCGGAATAACCTGCGTTTTATCCTGTAAGCTTCGAAAGGCAGATGAAAAGATGATCCTGTCGTAATCAACTTCAAAACCCAGCCGGGTATCATCCTGTTCTTTTCTTAAACGTTTGCTTGTATCGCCTTGTCTTTTTAAGGACAAGAGCTGTTCCCAGTTCATCATTGGATTCCTTATATTATATATTCTGAATTGTTCTGATTCAAAATAGGATTAATTATTTTGTTGTTTGGCTATCTCTGCCTGAATAATATTGTTTTTCACTTCTTTAAAAACATGGTTTTTTGCTTCTGCAAATGAAATATCATAGATGCGTTCCAGTTTTTGGAATGGTACCGGATATTTAGACAATAAATGGGTGTAATATTTATCCAGCACCTCTTTGGAAGGCAAGGTAAATTCCAGCTTTAATTCAAACCGGCGCACCAAAGCTTCATCAATCATCTGTATCTGGTTGGTTGCCGCAATTAGAATGGATTTTTTCGGGAAGTTATCAATCAGCTGTAAAATGGCATTGACAACCCTTTTCATCTCGCTACTGTCTTTGTTATCATAATCCCGGATTTGCCCCAACGAATCAAATTCATCAAAGAACAATACGGCGCTTTCATACAATACTTCTTTAAACAGTCCTTCAATATTCTTTGCTGTTTCGCCCAGTTTGGACGACACGATACTCGCCAGATTTACAATGATGATTTTCTTATCGAGCCGTTTTGCTATGGCTTTTGCCGTCATTGTTTTCCCGCAGCCGGTTTTTCCGTAAAGCAGCATTTTGTTGACTACCGGCAGTTCATACTGTTCCAAAATTTCCCGATACTGGTATTCCTTTAAAAACTGATTGATCTGTCCGGATACCGCTTCGTTAAAAACAACATCTTCCAGGTTGACATTACTCCTGTCTGTAAAATATAAAGTACTCAAAATTATTCCGGTTTTATACGTTAGGACTTATTCACAAATGTACAAATACAATTTCTTTAAAAACAAAACAGCTGTCAAATGACAACTGTTCTTTATATATTCTTTCTTTCTACTATTTTCTACAGTAAAAAAACAGCTACCTTTTCAAGTAGCTGCCTGTTATTCTTATAGTTTTATTCCAGAATTATGAACCACACATTTCGCAATCGTCCGGTTCTGCATTTTTAGAACGTTCCAACATGGCGCGGAATTCGTCAACTGCAATTTCATCTTCTTTTACGGATGGTGTTTCTTCTTTTTTATCATTATTCAATGTGAACTTGATCGCGTCAACCGCACTCTTCGTTCTTAAATAGTACATTCCTGTTTTTAATCCGGATTGCCACGCATAGAAATGCATTGATGTTAGTTTTGCAAAAGTAGCTCCTTCCATAAACAGGTTTAACGACTGGGACTGATCGATAAAATATCCTCTGTGACGTGACATATCGATAATATCTTTCATACTCATTTCCCAAACGGTTTTGTACAATTCTTTAATATCCTGAGGAATCGCATCGATATCCTGGATAGAACCGTTTGCACGCATGATTTCCTGTTTCAGGCTTTCATTCCACAATCCTAAGTTTACCAAATCATGTAATAAATGCTTGTTTACTACAATAAATTCACCAGACAATACCCGTCTTGTATAAATATTGGATGTATATGGTTCAAAAGCTTCATTGTTTCCTAAAATCTGAGATGTGGAAGCTGTTGGCATCGGCGCCATCAACAAAGAGTTACGCACTCCGTGTTCCATTACTTCTTTACGCAGTGATTTCCAATCCCAACGACCGCTTAATTCTTCATCGCTTAATCCCCAAAGATTATACTGGAATTCTCCCTGAGAGATCGGTGATCCCTGGAAAGTGGAATATGGCCCTTCTTCTTTTGCCATTTCCATTGAAGCAGTAACTGCAGCAAAGTACATGGTTTCAAAGATTTCCTGGTTCAGTTTTTTAGCTTCATCGCTGGTAAAAGGCAAACGCAGTAAGATAAAAGCATCCGCCAGACCTTGCACTCCCAATCCAACCGGACGGTGACGCATGTTTGAGTTTTCCGCTTCCTGAACAGGATAGTAGTTTCTGTCGATTACTTTATTCAGGTTGCGTGTTACACGTTTCGTTACATCAAAAAGCAATTCATGGTTAAACGCCCCGTTTTCTACAAACATCGGTAACGAAATGGAAGCCAGGTTACAAACAGCAATTTCATCTGCCGATGTGTATTCCATGATTTCCGTACACAGGTTGGAAGAACGGATTGTTCCTAAATTCTTTTGATTTGATTTTCGGTTTGCCGCATCTTTATACAGCATATAAGGTGTTCCTGTTTCAATTTGAGATTCCAGGATTTTTTCCCATAGTTCACGGGCTTTTATTGTTTTTCTGCCTTTTCCAGCATTTTCATAGGCAATGTACATCGCATCAAACTCATCGCCGTAAACATTATATAATCCCGGACATTCGTTCGGACACATTAAAGTCCATGAAGCGTCTTCCTGAACTCTTTTCATGAAAAGGTCATTCATCCACATTGCATAAAAAAGGTCACGGGCACGCATTTCTTCTTTACCGTGATTTTTTCTCAAATCAAGGAAATCAAAAATATCCGCATGCCACGGCTCTACATAAACAGCAAAGCTACCTTTACGTTTTCCACCACCCTGGTCTACATAACGGGCCGTATCGTTAAACACACGAAGCATCGGTACGATTCCGTTTGATGTTCCGTTTGTTCCACGAATATACGAACCGGTTGCACGAACGTTGTGGATCGATAATCCGATTCCGCCGGCAGACTGGGAAATTTTAGCCGTTTGTTTTAATGTATCGTAAATACCGTCAATACTGTCATCCTGCATGGCTAACAGGAAGCATGAAGACATTTGCGGTTTTGGTGTTCCGGCATTGAATAACGTTGGCGTTGCATGTGTAAAGAATTTTTTAGACATTAACTCATACGTTTCGATAGCCGATTCAATATCGTTAAGGTGAATTCCAACGGAAACACGCATTAACATGTGCTGCGGACGCTCTACAATCTGCCCGTTGATACGCAGCAAATAAGAACGCTCCAGGGTTTTAAATCCGAAATAATCGTAATTAAAATCCCTGTTATAGATAATTGTAGAATCCAATCGTTCGGCATTTGCCATAATCACTTCGTGAACCTCATCGGAGATTAACGGTGAATCCTGATTGGTTCTCGGATTAACATACTGATACATGTCAGTCATGGTTTCCGAGAATGATTTTTTAGTATTCTTGTGCAGGTTGGATACCGCAATTCGCGCTGCCAACTGTGCATAATCCGGATGCGAAACGGTCATTGACGCTGCCGTTTCGGCAGCTAAATTATCCAATTCGGATGTTGTTACTCCATCATACAAACCTTCAATAACACGCATGGCTACTTTTACAGGATCAACCAGGTCGTTTAATCCGTAGCATAGAATTCTAACTCTATCTGTAATCTTATCAAACATTACAGGTTCTCTTCGTCCGTCTCTTTTTACTACATACATATTATTGAAAAATTTATGAGTGATTAATTAAAAATTGTGAGAAAACCTTTTTTGTTTTCTGCTTAAACTTTCCCAAAAAGGGAATACATGTCGATTAAAAATCAGCGTCGAAGCTAATTTTCTGCGAATCGGTATCTTTATTCATAACGCCCGCTTTCTGATATTCGGAAACTCGTTTTTCAAAGAAATTTGTTTTTCCCTGTAACGAAATCATGTCCATAAAATCAAACGGGTTTGTTGCATTATATACTTTTTCGCACTGCAATTCCACCAACAATCTGTCGGCAACAAATTCCAGATACTGAATCATCAATACAGAGTTCATCCCGATCAAACTCGCCGGTAACGATTCTGTAATAAATTCTCTTTCGATATTCAGTGCATCTGTAATGATCTCTTTAATTCTGTTTTTCGATACTTTATTAACCAAATGGTGGTTGTGTAAATGCACTGCAAAATCACAATGCACTCCTTCATCACGGGAAATCAGTTCGTTCGAAAATGTCAGTCCCGGCATTAATCCGCGTTTTTTCAACCAGAAAATAGAACAGAAAGCTCCTGAGAAGAAGATTCCTTCAACCGCTGCAAAAGCAATTAACCTCTCTGCAAACGAATCGGACTCAATCCATTTCAAAGCCCACTCCGCTTTTTTCTTAATTGCCGGAAACACTTCAATAGCGTGGAACAACTGGTTCTTTTCCGCTTCGTCTTTTACATACGTATCAATTAAAAGCGAATAGGTTTCACTGTGGATATTTTCCATCATGATCTGGAAACCGTAAAAGAATTTCGCCTCGGCATACTGCACTTCATTCACGAAGTTTTCAGCCAGGTTTTCATTTACAATACCATCAGAAGCCGCAAAAAATGCCAGAATATGTTTGATAAAATATTTCTCATCCTCATTTAACTTGGTATTCCAGTCGGTTAAATCCTGATGAAGATCAATTTCTTCCGCCGTCCAAAAGCTAGCTTCCATCTTTTTGTACCATTCCCAGATATCATGGTGTTTGATAGGAAAAATCACAAAACGATCTTTGTTTTCTTGTAAAATTGGTTCGACTGCTGACATAGTATGTTGACTTTTATAGAATTATAATTTTAAAGATTCCCGGAAAGAATCCCTACAAAGGTTGTCATTTGAAATGTAAAAAGAAAGTCAAACCCAGCCAAACTTATTCACAATTGGAACGAGTTTTTAACAACCGAAGAAAATTCTTTCAAGGTCATTATTAAAGTCTAAATTTTTGAATTTCAACAATTTACAAAAAATCAAAAAACAACGAAAACCTGCCCGAAAAGCAGTAAATACATTGGCTTAAAGCCTAAAGGAAACGATTCTTTTTTGAAGCTTTACGCTTTGAGTTCTTCGGCTACTTTTTCAAGCTCATCATACCAGTCTTGTCCAAATTTCCGAACCAAAGCTTCTTTTACAAATTTATACACCGGCACTTCCAATTCCTTTCCCAACGAACAGGCATCATCACAAATATGCCACTTGTGATAGTTAACAGCTGCAAATTCTGAAAAGTCTTTAACGCGAATTGGATACAGGTGGCAGGAAACCGGTTTTTTCCAGTCTACCAATCCCTGATTATACGCCTGCTCTATACCGCAAAGCGCGGTTTTTCCATCGAAAATAACGTAAGCACAGTCGGCTCCGTTAATTAAAGGTGTTTCTAATTCTCCGTCTTCCCCAACAACAGAAGTTCCCTGCGCTTCAATAGCAGCAATACCTTCCGGACGAAGAAACGGCTTTACAATAGGATATATTTCCGCTAAAATTTTAGTTTCGTTTTCATCAAGCGGCGCACCGGCATCCCCGTCCACACAACAGGCTCCTTTACAAGCCGACAAATTACATACAAACTCTTTTTCAAGAATTTCCTCAGACACAATGGTTTTACCTAATTGAAACATTTTTACTTCCGATTCTAAATTTATCCGGCAAAGGTACAAAGTTTAAAGCATTAATGCGAATCAAAAACCATCTCACTCCAAACAGCTTTATTGCAGTATAAACAAAAAAAGCAGCCTTAAATACAGATATTTTATTTTTTTGTTAAAAATTAACTTGTTTTTATATAATTTTGTTAGAATAATATATAATTTTGCACCCTCAAAAAAACAAGTCATGGGATTCGATTGGAAAGAAATTTTTACGGTAGGAATGGTATTATTTGCGGTTATCGATATTTTCGGAAGCATTCCTATTATCGTAGATTTACGCAACAAGGTAGGACATATTCAGTCTGAAAAAGCGTCGATTGTTGCCGCGGTGATCATGATTTCCTTCCTGTTTGTAGGTGATGAAATCCTGAAATTAATCGGTATTGACGTGAATTCGTTTGCCGTAGCCGGTTCCTTTGTATTGTTTTTCCTGGCTTTGGAAATGATTCTTGGCATCACGTTATATAAAGACGATGCTCCCAATACGGCTTCCATTGTACCAATCGCATTTCCGCTGATTGCCGGTGCCGGAACCATGACCACTTTATTATCCCTTCGTTCGGAATACCAGACGATCAATATCATCTTTGGTATTGTAGCCAATATATTAATTGTGTACCTGGTCTTAAAGTCATCTGCCAAAATTGAAAAAACATTAGGTAAAAACGGATTGGGCGTAATCCGAAAGGTATTTGGAGTAGTGCTTTTAGCGATTGCTGTTAAATTATTTGCAGCTAATGTTAAAGGTCTCTTTATTTAAGCAGATTTTTATTAATTTCACCGCCATAATTTAACTACTCGTAGTTCTTTTTTTTAATTACAATGAAAATTTTCTCATACATACTAATTGCTGCTGCAATAGGGTTAATCATTTTTAATGTAACTCTTTTAGATTTTTCAAATCTTTTCGAAGGCAACAGTTTAGTGGCGCTAATAGGAATCGTAGCTTCTTTATGTGCTGTTTGTATTTTACTTATCTTTAAGATGTCGAAAGCCATCGAAGAAAAAACAAAAGGAAACTAGATTCATGTTTGATGTTTTAATTATTGGTGGCGGTGTAGCCGGGGTATCCTGTGCCCTGATTTTAGGCTCCGCACACAAGAAAAATTTCGTAGCCGATAAAAAGATCGGTATTATCACCCATCAAAAAGCGTCAGCATTACAAGATGCGCTTTTTAACAACGCCTATGGCATTCCTGCCGGAAAACCGGGCGCTGAAATCCTGACCGAAAGTACTGAACACCTGGCGATGACCTATCCGCACATCGAGCAGATTGCCGATGAAAAGGTTATTAGCGTAACCGGAAGTTATGGTAATTTTACGGTAACTACCAACAAAGCTTCTTATCAGTCAAAAATAATTGTAGTTGCCATTGGTGCTTCCAATCTGTTTAGCATTGAAGGTTTAACACAGTATATTGAACCGCATAAAAAGTCATTGGCAGAAAAGAACCGAATTCAATTAAAAAACAACGACCATCTTGTTGCCGAAGGCATTTATGCAGCCGGAACATTAGCCGGATGGAGAAGTCAGCTGGCTATTGCAGCCGGAAGCGGTGCTGCTGTTGCCACCGACATCCTGACCTTATGGAATGGCGGCATTGAAACCCATTCACACGACAGTATTCGAAAATAATACCAGCATATAAAAAAACAGGGAGACAATGTCTCCCTATTTTTTTGCACTTAAAACAGCCTTAATCATCGGATCCTGTTTTAAGATGATCTGATAATATTTTTGTTCGTTAAAGAGCTGTCGCACAAACTCCGCTGCCAAATATTGTTTTACCACATCCTGGTGTTTTTCAAGATTAAAGATCAAACCGCTTTTGGAAAGGTGCTTTCTAAATCCGTTAAAGTAATAATCGGTATTCCTGATTTTCTCTTCAACCTGAACAGCGTTTAACTTTTCAAATTCTTTTCTGTTTTTATCAACTTCTTCAAAAACGAAATAGCTTACAATTCCGGATTGCATGATCATTGTTAAGGCTTCATCGCCGTGTTTTCCTTCCAGCGGAACAAAGATGTCCGGAATGATTCCACCGCCGCCGTATACAATTTTGCCTTTTTTGGTTTTAAATTTCAGGCTGTCCGCCACTTTAATACTATCAAAGGCATACAGCTCACCGCTTTCAAAACGTTTTTCGAAATCACTGAAATAATCATCCGCTCCTTTATTATAAGGTTTCTGGATAGAACGTCCGGATGGCGTATAATAACGTGCCACCGTTAAGCGAACGGCAGAACCGTCGCCCAAAGGCATTTCACGCTGTACCAATCCTTTACCAAAAGAACGTCTGCCTACAATTATTCCCCTGTCGTCATCCTGAATGGCTCCGGCTAAGATTTCACTTGCAGAAGCACTGTTTTCATCAATAAGCATGTATAATTTACCGTTTTCAAAAGCGCCTTTGGAAGTGGCATAGGTTACTTCTTCTGTTCCTTTACGGTTTTTGATCTTTACGATCTGTTCTTTATCTTTCAGAAACTCATCGGCTATTTCCACTGCTTTTTCCATATAACCGCCGCCGTTGTTGCGCACGTCAACGATCAGCTGCTGCACTCCGGCCGCTTTTAACTGCAGCAAACCTTTGTGAAATTCATCATAGGTGGTTTCGGCAAACCGGTTAATTTTAATATATCCCGTTTGATTGTCCAGCATTAACGCCACATCAACACTTTTAATAGGCACAACATCGCGGGTAACCTTTACTTTGAATTTTTTATTTTCACTTTTTCGGTAAATCGTCAGCTCTACTTTAGAACCCACTTCCCCTTTCAGTTTTGAAAAAAGGGTGTCGTTGGAAATTTTTCTTCCGAAAAGTTTGGTATTCCCGGCAAACAAAATCCGGTCACCGGCTTTTATCCCGGCTCTTTCAGACGGCCCTCCCGCTATGGGTTTGATTACCGCTACCGAATCCTTATAGGTATAAAAGTTAACCCCGATACCTACAAAATCCCCTTTCATGCTTTGGGAAATGGCTTCAAATTCATTTTTTGCAATGTATACCGAATGCGGATCCAGTTTTTCAAGAATACCGTTAACCGTAATATCCACAATAGAATCGGTATTCACTTCATCGACATATTCATTATTAATAAAATCAAGCAGTTTGTTGAGCTTGTTTTTACTTGCATTGGATGAAAATGTAGCTGTGGGTGCCGAAAAATTCAGATAGCCGCCAATAAGTACCCCAACGGCTATGGCCGTAGCGATGATAACGGGCAAATATATTTTTTTGATTCTCATATTATTCCAAGTCTGTAATATGATCTACTTCTACGCCTGCCTTTCTCAGGAAATCCAATCCGGCATCGTCTTTATAGCCTTCATAATAGACCACTCTTTTAATTCCCGCCTGGTGAATCAGCTTACTGCAGTCTTTACAGGGCGAAAGTGTTATATAAAGTGTCGCTCCTTCGCAGGACTGTGTAGAACTGGCTACTTTTAAAATAGCATTGGCTTCTGCATGCAGTACATACCATTTTGTCATCCCCTCATGGTCTTCACAACAGTTTTCAAATCCTGAAGGTGTCCCATTGTATCCATCGGAGATAATCATCCGGTCTTTGACAATTATTGCTCCAACCTGTTTTCTTTTACAATATGATAATTGTCCCCATTCTTTCGCAATACGCAAATAGGCTTTATCATATTTATTCCGCTTTTGTTCTTTCATTAATGATTGCTTTTAAGCCTTAGCTAAAACGCTATGGTTTCCCGTTTGCCCCGATGGCAATACATGCTTGTTACTGCAACAAGCTATCGCGAACAGCCGGCATTTTAGGCTTTACAAAAATACGCAAACGTTTCGCTACTGATACTGAAAAGATAAGCATTTTTTATTAGCGCTTCCAAATTTCGCTTTCGATAATCATCGGCAATACGACTCCAATAACAAAAGCAGACATTACCAGCGTCCAGTCGCGTTTTGAAAAACGGAAAAATGTCTGAATAATATACGATAAAATCAGCACAACCAGTACAACAATGATCTGTGCGCCTTCAATTCCCAAAGCAAATTCCAGCAACGGCAGCAGTTTGTCTGAAGCACCACCCGGAAGCAGTGTTTTAAAGTAGTTGGAAAAACCCAAACCGTGTATAATTCCAAAAAACAGAGTTACAAAAGCAACAAAGCTCACACTTTCATTCTTACCCGATTTTCCGGCAGTAAACAAATGAAAAAGTGCCGTAACCAGTATGGTTATTGGTATTAAAAATTCGACCAGGCTGGCTTTTATATAAACAACGCCATACACAGAGAGCAATAACGAAAGGGTGTGTCCTAAGGTAAACAGGGTTACCAGAAGCAACACCCGTTTCCAGTCTTTAAAAGCATAAGGAACAACAAGAGCAATAAGAAACAACACATGGTCATAAGCCCTGATATCCAGCACATGGCGCAGGCCGATATTAAAATATATCCAAAATTCCGACATAATTTTATTTTATTTAATTTGGGTTCTCAAACTTACAATTTATTTTGATATTTGATTTAACTGCTCAATAAAAGCTTCTCAATTGTTTTCAAACGATTGGAAATACAAGTATATTTGCATAACACCATTAATACCAAAAAATTATGTCATTTTCAGATTTATTCGATAGCGAATTTAAGAACAGAAATAAAGGTCATTTTTCTGCTATTGTAAGAGTTGCAATCGCCGACGGTGATTTAACCAATGAGGAAAGAGCCTTTTTAGACAAACTGGCTATCCAATTAGAAATTTCCAAGGAAGAATATGAAGAGATCCTGGAAAACCCTTCAAAGTACCCTATTAACCCTCCTTATTTATACACACAACGTTTGGAGCGTTTGTATGATTTATCCCGTATGGTTTATGCTGACCATATTTTAGGACCTAAACAAAAAGAAATTTTAATGCGTTTCACTCTGGCTTTGGGCTTTACACCCGGAAACGCTTCTTATATTGTAGACAAAGCCTTATCCCTTTTGGTTCTGAGTGTGGACCTGGATACTTTTGTATATGAAATGCAGAACATGAACAAATAAAAGATTCCGCTATAAAAATAAAAAGTCCTGATTGCTCAGGACTTTTTTTATGGTTACGACTGACTTGCTTTTGTCATAAATTCTTCTGCTTTTTCAACCATGTTACGGCTTCCGCAGAAAAAAGGAACCCGCTGGTGCAGTTCCGTCGGTTTTATTTCCAGTATTCGGTCAAATCCATCGGATGCTTTTCCTCCTGCCTGTTCTGCAATAAAAGCCATCGGGTTGCATTCATACAGCAAACGCAATTTTCCGCTTGGCGCTTTGGAACTGGTCGGATAAATATATACTCCGCCTTTGATCATGTTTCTGTGGAAATCGGAAACCAGACTTCCGATATAACGGGACGTATACGGACGATCTCCCTCTTCCTGCTGACAGTATTTGATATAATCTTTTACACCCTGCGGGAAATGAATATAGTTTCCTTCGTTAATCGAGTAGATCTTACCATCCTGCGAATAACGCATGTTTGGATGCGAAAGATAAAACGTTCCGATAGCAGGATTCAGTGTAAATCCGTTTACGCCGTGACCGGTAGTATAGACCAGCATGGTCGATGTTCCGTAAATCACATATCCGGCAGCTACCTGATTGACACCCGGCTGTAAAAAATCTTCCAGCGTTACCGGTGTTCCCATTGGTGTTACTCTTCTGTATACCGAAAAAATGGTTCCTACCGAAACATTCACATCAATATTGGAAGAACCGTCCAACGGATCCATCAATACCACATATTTATTATTGTGGCTGGCGTCTTTTCCCTGAACCGTAATGAAATCATCATTTTCTTCCGAAGCAATTCCACAAACAATCTCCCTGTTGATCAAGGTCTGAATAAAAACCTCATTAGCATAAACATCCAGTTTTTGCTGATCTTCACCTTGTATATTCTGTTCGCCGGCTGCCCCTACTATATCAACCAGTCCGGCTTTGTTTACTTTGTGGCTAACCACTTTTGCTGCCAGACGTATGGAGTTGATAATACGAGATAATTCTCCCGATGAGTACTTGAATTCTTCTTGTTTTTCAATGATAAACTCACCTAGCGTTATATTGCGATCTTTCATTATTAAATAGGATTGTTGTTGTGTTTTCGAGTACAAATATCGCTATTTTTGTGCAATGCGAATAATTATTCTCGCAATAATAAAACTCAATAATTTTTCTAAAAAAATGACAATACGGGAAGGAAGAAAAGAAGATATGCCTGCTGTTCTTGATTTAATTCAGGAGTTAGCTACTTTTGAAAAAGAACCGGATGCTGTGGTAATAACGGCTGAGGATCTGGTTCGTGACGGATTTGGAGACCGTCCGCTGTTTAAAACCTTTATCGCAGAGGTAGATTCCGAAATTGTAGGCATGGCTTTGTATTACCACCGTTATTCGACCTGGAAAGGAAAAACGATCCATCTGGAAGACCTTATCGTAAAAGAAAAAATGCGCGGAACCGGACTGGGTCATGCCTTGTATTCCGAAATTATTAAACAGGGAAAGAAAGACAATGTCCGCCGTATCGAATGGGCAGTTCTGGACTGGAATCAGAATGCCATTAATTTTTATGAAAAATCCGGGGCTAAAGTTTTAAAAGACTGGTATGTCGTTCAGATGAGCGAAGCCGGAATTGCTGATTTTACAAATAATTTATAGCTTCCAGCAGTTATAAATCACAATATTTATATGTCTAATTAATAAACAATGAGAGTATTCAAATTTGGCGGTGCTTCTGTAAAAGATGCCGGTAGTATCAAAAACGTATATGACGTTTTGCAAAAAGTAGGTTTTGACGATGTTCTTCTAGTTGTTTCGGCAATGGGAAAGACCACAAACGCTTTAGAAGTGGTAATAAAGAACTATTTTGATAAGTCCCCGGAGCTGAAGGCTTCCATACAGGAAGTCAAGAAATACCACAATCAGATTTTACTGGATTTGTTTGAAGACGAACAACATGCCGTTTTTGCTGCGGTGAACAGACATTTTTCCGATATGGAAAATTTCCTGAACATCAACAAATCCCCGAATTACAATTTTGTTTACGACCAGATTGTAAGCTATGGCGAGATCCTGTCGACAACCATATTGAGTTATTATTTTAATTATGCCGGACTGAAAAACGAATGGGTGGATGTCCGCAACCTGATTAAAACCGATACAACCTATCGCGATGCGATCGTAGACTGGGAACTGACCCAAAAAACCATTTCCAAAAACATCCGGAAAAAAGTACTGAACATTACCCAGGGCTTTTTAGGTTCGGATGAAAACAATTTCACAACAACTCTGGGACGTGAAGGTTCCGATTATTCGGCAGCGATTTTTGCATACTGCCTGAATGCGGAAAGCGTAACCATCTGGAAAGATGTACCGGGTGTTCTGAATGCCGATCCGCGTTATTTTGAAAATGCCGTTTTATTGAACCAGATCTCCTATCGTGAAGCGATTGAGCTGGCTTTCTACGGCGCTTCGGTAATTCACCCGAAAACGTTACAACCACTACAACGCAAAGAGATTCCTTTGTATGTAAAATCGTTTGTCAATCCGTTGTTACCGGGAACGAGTGTTTCCAAAGGTGCCGATCTGGAACCGCAGACATCCTGCTTTATTGTCAAGAAAAACCAATTGCTGATTTCGCTTTCTTCAATAGATTTCTCTTTTATCATGGAAGAAAACATCAGCGAGATCTTCGGCCTGTTCCATCAGTATAAAATAAAGGTAAGCCTTATTCAAAACACGGCTATCAGTTTCTCGGTTTGTATTGAAGATAAATTCAATAACTTTAACGAGCTGAAAAACACTTTATCTAAAAAATTCAAAGTCACCTATAACGATAATGTTTCGTTATACACCATTCGTCATTTTACGGAAAAGGCGGTACAAATGGTCGAAAAAGACAAAGATGTACTGGTTAAGCAAATGAGCCGCGAGACCATGCAGATTATCACTAAAGAATAATCCAAAATATAAACCGTTAAAAGGAGCGCTTTCCTTTTAACGGTTCTTTTCCCTGCCCTACTTTGCGGCTTTTTTAAAATTTAAACGAAATTACACTACTTTTGGCATTTTGGAGTTATATCTTGTATGCTGAAAAACTGGATTTTAATTTTGTCTTTTTTATGTGTTTCTGGGCTTTATGCCCAAGAAATAGAGACTCCCTATAAATCCAAAAAGATCACGGTTTCCAAAGACACCATTACCATTGACAAGGTCAGCATTAATAAGGAGTTTTTCAAGCTTCTGGACAAAGCCGGAAATGAAATTGACACGACTTATTATACCGTAAATTTCCAGAAAGGCACACTTGCTTTCAAAAACAATTTTCAGACAAGCGACACTTTAACGGTTCGCTATTTAAAATTCCCGGAATTCCTGACCCGAAAATATACGATTTACGACCCGTCCCGCGTGGTCAACAACGGAACCGGGCAAAAGCTATATACCATTACCCGGGAACCGGTAAACAATTTCAAACCTTTTGACGGCCTGAACACTTCCGGAAGTATTACCAGAGGTGTTACAATCGGGAACAACCAGAATACGGTTTTAAACTCCAATCTGGATTTGCAGATCACCGGTAAAATATCCGATAAGGTCAGTTTGCGTGCTTCCATTCAGGACAGCAATATTCCTTTGCAGGAAGGCGGTTATTCCCAAAAGCTGGATGAATTTGACCAGATCTTTATCGAATTGTTTTCGGACAAATGGAACATCCGTGCCGGGGATTTATTCCTGGAAAACCGGCAATCCCGCTTTTTAAATTTCAATAAAAAAGTACAGGGACTTTCCACGCATTTCACTTTTGGCGATGCCGGTAACAAAACCGATGTTTTCGCTGCCGGGGCACTCGTACGCGGACAATATACCCGAAGTACCTTTATCGGGCAGGAAGGCAATCAGGGACCTTATAAATTAAAAGGGCCAAACGGCGAATTGTATGTACTGGTCATTTCCGGCTCCGAACGGGTTTATGTAAACGGGATCTTATTGAAACGCGGGGAAAGCAACGATTATATAATTGATTATAATGCCGGGGAAATACGCTTTACCTCCCTTTTCCCGATTACTTCCGAAATGCGTATCAATATTGAGTACCAATATACCGACCGGAATTATACGCGGTTTGTAACCTATGGCGGAGTAACCCATGAACGCGAAAAATGGAGTGTCGGCGGTTTTTTATATTCCGAAAGTGATGTAAAAAGCCAGCCGTTACAGCAAAACCTGTCGCCTGAGCAGATTCAGATCCTAACCGATGCCGGCGACAATCCGGATCTGATGAATGCTCCTTCGGCTTATGTGGACAGTTATTCCGAAAATAAGATCCTCTATAAAAAAGTAGTGGTAAACGGCGTCACGACCTACCAGTATTCCAACAATCCGGAAGATGAATTGTACAATGTCCGTTTTACTTTGGTGGGTAACAATCAGGGAAACTATATACTGGCCAACAATCAGGCGGTGGGGCGTATCTATGAATACATTGCACCGGAAAACGGCCTGCCAAGAGGAAATTACGAACCGATTATCCGTTTGGTTCCGCCTACGAAAATCCAGATTGCCACTTTTTTAGGAAAATACAATCCCAGTGAAAAAACACTGGTTGATTTTGAAATCGGGTTGAGCAATAATGACAAAAACCTGTTTTCTCCAATTGACAATGACGACAACCAGGGATTAGCCGGAAGACTGAATATCAAACAGCGTTTATGGTCAAAACGCTGGGAAGTAGATGCCCTGCTCAACTATCAGTTTGTACAGAAAGAGTTTAAAACCATTGAACGTCTTTTTACCATAGAATTTGACCGGGACTGGAATCTTACCAATCCGCTGGGCGATCAGACGCTTTTGGTTTCCGGACTGAATTTCAGATTGCCGCAAAAGGCCAATTCTGCCAACAGCGGTTTTGCCAAATACCAGCTGGAAAAGCTCGATTTTTCGGAAAGTTTTTCCGGAACCCGCCATGTTGTTGACGGTCAGTTTAGCTTAAAAAACTGGACAATCCGCAATAACAGCAGTTTCCTGAACAGCGACAGTAATTACTCGACCTCAAAATTCATCCGAAGTCAGTCGCTGGTAAAATACCATATCGACAAAAACTGGGTGGGTGGCAGCTTCCGACTGGAAAACAACGAAGAAAAAATTAAGGAAAGCAATCAGTTTTCGGCTTTAAGCCAGCGCTTTAAAGAATTCGGCGCTTTTGTGGGACGTGGTGACAGTACCAAAGTTTTTATGGAAGTCGGCTATTTGCAACGCACCAACGACAGTTTGCAGCAAGGTCTTATTAAAAAGGTGAACACCTCTTATTCTTATTACCTGAAATCCCGGTTGATGCAAACCGAAAAAAGTGATCTATCCTTATTTGTCAATTACCGGAACCTGAAGTTTGAAGATCCGGTAAGAGCCAGCGAGCCTTCCTTAAACTCCCGCCTGCTCTATAACGATCGTTATTTCAACCAGCTTATCCAGGTTACTACTGCTTATGAAACCACTTCCGGTACAATTCCGCAGCAGGAATTCACCTATTTGCAGGTCGAACCGGGACAGGGAATTTATATGTGGAACGATTACAACGGCAATGGCATTCAGGAGCTGGAAGAATTTGAAATTGCCCAATTCCCCGATCAGGCAAAATATGTCCGCGTATTCCTGCCAAACCAGATTTTTATCAAAACCCATCAAAATAAGTTTTCCCAATCGGTAACCCTGAATGCCAATCAGTGGCAGAATGAAAAAGGGTTAAAAAAACTCTTATCTTATTTTTACAACCAGACGTCTTTTATCATGGACCGGAAGATCATACGCAAAAGCGGCAATTTCGATCTGAATCCGTTTTTTGGCAACGACGACGATTTATTAGGACTGAACTCCAGTTTCCGAAACAGTTTATTTTACAATCGCGGCAAGCAGGACCATTCCATTACCTATACTTTTTTAACGAACAGGGCTAAAAACCTGTTGTCGGTAGGTTCACAGGAAAACACCAGTTCTTCCCACCAGATCCAGTATGCGCATCTGATCCAGAAAAGCTGGCTTGTTGGCTTTAACGGAAAAACAATCCGCTCCAATACCTATTCTCAAAACTATGCCAGCCGTAATTTTGAGCTCTCAGGCTATCAACTGGCGCCCAAAATCTCGTATTTATTCTCCAAAAACGCAAGCTGGGATCTTTTTTATGAATACCAGCTGAAAGACAATAAGATCGCCGATTTTGAAAAGCTGAACCAGCAACGTGTAGGAACTTCTTTTAGTTATGCTTCCGACAAGCGCTTTACGATTAACGGCGAGCTGTCCTACTATCAGAATAAATTCACCGGAAACGAATTATCGCCGGTTGCCTATCAAATGCTGGAAGGTTTGCAGGCAGGTGAAAATTTAACGTGGCGCCTGCTTTTGCAAAAGAATCTGACGCAATACCTGGATATTAACCTCAACTATCAGGGCCGAAAAAGCGAAACCAGTCAGACTATTCATACCGGAAACGTTCAGTTAAGAGCTTATTTCTAATCCTAATAACCGGCTATTCCCTACTGTTTCAGGCATTTTCAGGCTGCTGTTTATGGCAGCATAGAAAAAAATTATAGTTGTTTTGTTGCATGATTAAAATTTGTATTACTTTTGCTTAACACTGTTAAATGATTTAATAGATGGGTTATGGGAAGTAAAGACAGAATATTACGGCAAAAAGAAGAGACGCGAAATAACATCCTGGATGCAGCCTGCACTATTGTAAAAGAAGAGGGCTGGCAAGGACTTAGTTTGCGTAAAATTGCTGATGCCATTGAATATACTGCTCCCATTATCTATGAATATTTTGCGAATAAAGAGGCAATACTGCAGGAGCTGACCATAAAAGGTTATGTTGTTCTGAACAAAGATTTAATTGCTGCACGGGACAAGTTTGACAATCCTGCCGATCAACTGGAAGCCATGTGGCTGGCTTACTGGGAATTTGCATTTGCAAACAAGGAAATGTACCAGTTAATGTTTGGAGTGGAAATGACCACCTGCCAGATGAGCAAATATCCGGAAGTGGAAACACCTTTCAAACTTTTCACTGCTCCTATTAAAGAGCTGATGAAAGATAACAATCCGGGTGAAGATACTGTTTGTCAAAAATATTACACTTATTTCTCAGTAGTACACGGTTTAATCTCAATCAATATTGTCGGTAATGGGCTTCCACCAGATATCAACCAGCAAATATTAAAAGATGCCATTATTGGAATCACCCGTTCTATCCGCTAGCGCGGTTTTTTTTAAACACATTACTTAACACTGTTAAACAGTTTAATATAGTAAAACGCAAACAGTATGCAACGCACTGTTTTTTTTATTCAATTTCACTTAACACCATTAAATAATTTAATATCATTATGAGACTACTAATTCTAAGCTTAACTTCACTTTTAGTTTTTGCCTGTGGGAATAAAACTGAGAATACCGCCATGCCGGCACCGGAGTTACCTGTAATCAGCATTAATGCCAATAATGCTGTTACCTCATCGGAATATCCTGCTTCCATTCAGGGTATGACAAACGTGGAGATCCGTCCGCAGGTGGCCGGAAACCTGGAAAAGGTGTTTGTAGATGAAGGCGCTTTTGTTTCCAAAGGACAATTGCTTTTTAAAATTAACGAACAACCTTTCCGGGAGCAGCTAAACAATGCCCTTGCAAGCCTGCATGCAGCAGAAGCAGCGGTAATTAACGCGCAACTGGAAGTAGACAAACTAACGCCGCTGGTTCAGAACAAAGTGGTTTCCGACTATCAGCTGAAAGCCGCTAAGGCCGGTTATAAAATTGCCGTAGCCAATGTGAACCAGGCCAAAGCGATGGTAGGAAGTGCCGAAATTAATCTGGGCTATACTTCCATCAAAGCTCCGGTGAGCGGATATCTGGGAAGGTTACCTAAAAAACAAGGAAGCCTGGTTGGCCCTGCCGACGTGGAAGCGCTGACACAATTGTCTGATGTACACGAAGTACACGTATATTTCTCGTTGGGAGAAAGTGATTTTATTGCTTTCAAATCGCAGCATGCCGGAAATTCCATCAATGAGAAAATCAACAATCTTCCTCCGGTTACACTGGTACTGGCAGACAATTCCGATTATTCCGAAAAAGGACGTATTGATATGGTTGACGGGCAGTTTGACAAAAACACCGGTGCGATTACCCTTCGTGCTTCGTTCCCTAATGCCAAAGGTTTGCTTCGCTCCGGAAATACCGGAAAAATCAAACTGGATATGAAACACAGCGATGCACTGCTGATTCCACAGGAAGCGACTATGGAAGTTCAGGATAAAATCTATGTTTTCACGGTGGACAAAACCAATAAAGTAAGCAAACAGCCTATTGTTGTTGCCGGAAAAAGCGGTACCGACTACCTGGTTACCAACGGGATAAAATCGGGCGACAGAATTGTCTTCAAAGGATTTGAAAATTTACAGGAAGGTACTGTGATCAACCCTGAAAAGGCTAAAAAAGCAATTGCTCAGAAATAATTAAAAACTAACCAACAACATTTATGTTTAAAAAATTCATTGACAGACCTGTACTGGCCACTGTCATCTCCATACTATTGGTAATGGTGGGTATTTTGGGCTTAACAAAATTACCGCTCCAACAATTTCCGGATATTGCCCCGCCGGCGGTTCAGGTAACCGCCTTATATCCGGGAGCGAATGCCGAAACCGTATTGCGTTCGGTGGCTCCTTCGCTGGAAGAATCCATCAACGGAGTGGAAAACATGAGCTATATGAGTTCCACCGCCAGTAATGACGGTTCTCTCGTGATTACCGTATTTTTCAAACTGGGAACCAATCCCGATCAGGCAGCTGTAAACGTTCAGAACCGTGTAGCCCAGGCTACAAGTCAGCTTCCGGCCGAAGTGGTTCAGGCGGGTATTACTACAGCCAAACAACAAAACAGCCTTTTAATGGTTGTGGACCTGTATTCGGATGATGAAAAAACATACGACCAGACGTTCCTGGCAAATTATGCCCAGATCAATATTATTCCGGAGATCAAACGTATTCCGGGTGTAGGACAATCCATCATTTTTGGTGGTAATAAAGACTATTCCATGCGTGTCTGGCTGAATCCGACACAAATGGCTGCCTATAATCTGACTCCAAAAGAGGTAATGGCGGCAATCCAGGATAAAAACCTGGAAGCAGCTCCGGGGAAATTCGGGGAAAGCAGCGCCGAATCTTTTGAATATGTGATCAAATACAAAGGAAAATTAAACAAGCCAACGGAATATGAAAACATCATTATCCGTTCCAATGCCGACGGTTCAGTATTGCGCTTAAAAGATGTGGCTAAAATAGAATTCGGGGCTTACACTTACGGAAACTTTACCCGCGTGAATGGTAAACCGGGTGTTAATATTGCTTCGATGCAGTTAGCCGGTTCGAATGCCAATGAAATCCAGATTGCCATTGACAAGTTAATGCAAAAGGTTTCCAAAGATTTCCCGAAAGGCGTAAAATACCTGATTCTTTACAATACCAAAGATTCCCTGGATCAATCCATAAACCAGGTAATTTCTACTTTGATTGAAGCTTTTATACTGGTATTTATCGTGGTTTTCCTTTTCTTACAGGATTTCCGCTCTACTTTAATTCCGGCCATTGCGGTTCCGGTAGCGATCCTGGGTACATTCTTTTTTATGTCCCTGTTCGGATTCTCGATCAACCTGTTAACGTTGTTTGCATTAGTACTGGCTATCGGTATTGTGGTGGATGATGCGATCGTTGTGGTCGAGGCGGTGCATTCCAAGATGGAGCACAAACACCTTCCGCCCAAAGCGGCTACGACTTCTGCCATGAGCGAAATTACCGGAGCGATCATTTCGATTACGCTGGTAATGTCGGCAGTATTCTTACCGGTAGGTTTTATGGAAGGTTCAACCGGTGTATTCTACCGTCAGTTTGCCTTTACGTTAGCCATTGCCATCATTATTTCGGCTATTAATGCTTTGACCCTAAGTCCGGCTTTAGCGGCTTTATTCTTAAAAGAGAATCATTCCCACGGAAATGCCACGGAAGAAAAGAAAACCTTTAAAGAGAAATTCTTTATCGGCTTCAACCAGGGTTTTGACAAATTAACCAGCAAATACCTGGGCAGTATCCGTTTTCTGATCCGCCACAGATGGTTAAGCCTTGGTGGTCTTGCCGTTGTGATTGCTGCCACTGTTTTTATGGTACAGCGAACGCCGACCGGATTTATTCCTTCGGAAGATCAGGGCTTTATTGCCATTTCCTTATCCATGCCGGCAGGAGCTTCTCTGGAAAGAACAACCAAAGTGATTCATGAGGCAGAAAGTTTGCTTCAAAATATGGAGTCCAAAAAGACGTTAATGGGACTGTCCGGATTTAACATCCTTACCCAGTCTTCCAGTCCGTCATCGGGTGTTGCTTTCGTTTTATTAAAACCGGCTAAAGAGCGTGGTGCCGTAAAAGATATCAATGCGATCATGGATGAGGTACGTCAGAAGTTATCAACCATAAAAGGGGCTAATTTCTTTGTCTTTACCTTCCCTACCGTACCGGGATTCAGTAATGTTGACGGTTTGGACCTGGTATTACAGGATAAAACCGGCGGCAGTCTGACCAAATTCAGCGAAGTCGGCAACAAATTCCTTGGAGAATTGATGAAGCGTAAGGAAATTGCTTTTGCCTTTACTTCGTTTAAAGCCGATTATCCGCAATATGACATGGAGGTTGACGATGTCAAAGCGGAACAACTGAGCGTGAATACGAAAGATATCCTACAGACCATGCAGGCTTATTTTGGTAGTGCCCAGGCATCCGACTTTAACCGTTTCGGAAAATATTACCGGGTAATGGTTCAGGCTGACAAGTCGGCCCGTACGGAAGCGTCTTCCATGAATGGCATTTATGTAAAAAACAGAATGGGCAATATGGTTCCGATCAATACGCTTGTAAAGCTAAAACGTGTTTACGGACCGGAAACAGCATCCCGCTACAATCTCTTTAATTCGATTGGTGTGAATGCGATTGCCAAACCGGGCTTCAGTTCCGGAGATGCCATTAGAGCGGTAGAAGAAGTTGCCGCACAGCATCTGCCATCGGGATATGCTTTTGAGTTTTCGGGCATGACGAAGGAAGAGCTTTCTTCCGGAGGACAGTCGACCGTGATTTTTGTACTATCCTTATTGTTTATCTATTTCCTGCTATCGGCACAATATGAAAGTTACATCCTTCCGCTGGCGGTAATCTTATCGATCCCGACAGGAGTGTTTGGTGTATTTGCGGCTATCGGAATAGCCGGTATTGAAAACAATATTTATGTACAGGTTGCCCTGGTAATGCTTATTGGTCTATTAGCCAAAAATGCCATCCTTATTGTAGAGTTTGCCTCACAACGCCGGAAAGCCGATAAGTCGCTGCTCGCTTCTTCCATTGAAGCTGCGAAGCTCCGTTTGCGTCCGATTATCATGACGTCCCTGGCTTTTGTGGTTGGCATTATCCCGATGATGAGTGCCAAAGGACCATCGGCTATGGGTAATCACTCTATCAGTATTGGTGCTGCGGGTGGTATGGTTACCGGAGTTGTATTAGGGTTGTTTATCATTCCTGTTCTATTTGTGGTTTTCCAGTATTTACACGAGAAAGTTTCCACCAAGAAAACAGAAACGGTACCACACGAAGAAGTGGTAACGGTTTAATCAAATGAAAAAATACATGAAAAAATATATCATCTTATCTTTATTTATTGCAACGTTAAGTTCCTGTCAGGTCTCCCGGAATGTGGAGACTCCAAAAGATGCGATTCCCTCTGAATACAGAGGGGTTGCTTCTACCGACAGTACCACCGCAGGTGATCTGGAATGGAAATCCTTTTTCACCGAAAAAACATTGCAAGGCCTGATTGACAATGCGATTGCCAAAAACAATGAGCTGCAACTGGCACAAAAGAATATCGAAATTGCCCAGCTACAGTTCAGCCAATCGAAATGGAATACTATTCCTTCCCTGAATCTTCAGGTAACCGGCAATTCCACCAATCCGTCTAAAAACAGCTTGAACGGGGTGAGTTTAAGTCAGTTTTTAGGTAAAAATCATATTGAAGATTTTACTGCTGCCGCCAATTTATCCTGGGAAGCAGACATCTGGAGTAAACTCCGCAATCAGAAAAAAAGTGCCCTGGCACAGTATTTACAATCGGAAGAGGTAAAAAAAGCATTGCAAACCACTATCGTAGCAACGGTATCCAAAGGTTTTTATAACCTGCTGATGCTGGATGCCCAGCTGGAAATCGCCAAACAGAACCTGGCGCTGAATGACAGTACGCTGTTTATCATCAACCTGCAATATGAAGCGGGACAGGTTACTTCGTTAGCGAAACAACAGGCTGCATCGCAACGTTTGGTTGCCGCTCAGCTAATTCCGTTACTGGAACAGAATATTGTTATCCAGGAGAATGCGTTGAGTGTGCTGACCGGAAGTTTTCCAAAAGCGATAGACCGCAAAGCAACGCTACAGGCTATTGCTGCCCATGAAGATCTGAAAGCCGGAATTCCATCAACTTTGGTGAACAAACGTCCGGATGTGAAAAGTGCGGAACTGGCTTTACAAAGTGCCAATGCTAAAGTGGGCCTTTCAAAAGCAGCTTTATATCCGTCCCTGTCCATCACGGCAACCGGCGGTTTAAATTCTTTTGAGTCCAGCAACTGGTTTACCATGCCGGCTTCTTTATTTGGCGTTGTTGCCGGAAGTATTGCACAGCCTTTGCTGAACAATAAAAAACTGCGTACGCAATATGAAATTTCCAAAAAGGAGCGTGAAAAAACGGTTATCAGTTTCCGCCAGTCGGTACTGACTGCTGTTGCAGAAGTTTCGGATGCGATGGTAAAAATAGACAAACTGGATGCACAAAATAAGATAGCTGCTTCCCGTGTGGAAACGCTTCAGGAAGCAATCCGCAATGCGACTATGCTATTTAAAAACGGTATGGCCAATTATTTAGAGGTCATCACGGCGCAAAGTAATTTATTACAGAGTGAGCTGGAACTGGCTGCTCTTAAAAAATCAAGGCTGGAAGCCGATATCGAATTATACCGCGCATTGGGCGGCGGATGGCGATAACATTATCTTGCAATTATTATATTCACAAAAAAACGCTGTAAAACTTTCGTCTTACAGCGTTTTGTCTTTTAGTGGAGAAGATGGGGCTCGAACCCACGACCTCTTGACTGCCAGTCAAGCACTCTAGCCAACTGAGCTACATCCCCGCTTATTAACGGGTACAAATATAGCTTTTTCAATCATTCTACAAATAGATTCTGCTAAAAATTGTATTTTTAAGGCAAAATATTTTACGAATGACTACTGACAGAATAAACGGCTCCTTATATACCCGAATTGACAACAAAATTGCCTTTGTAGAATTTGGCCATCCGGCCAGTAATTCTTTCCCCGGTGAATTATTACAACGCTTAACGGACGAACTGCATAAGCTGAGCGGCAATCCGGACGTTTCAGTGATTGTTTTAAAGAGTGAAGGCGACGGTGCTTTTTGTGCCGGAGCATCTTTTGACGAATTATTAGCGGTTTCGAATCTGGAAGAAGGCGCAAAATTCTTTTCCGGATTTGCCAATGTGATCAATGCGATGCGTAAATGTTCCAAACTGATTGTGGGAAGGATCCACGGAAAAGCTGTTGGCGGCGGCGTTGGCCTGGCTGCAGCCTGCGACTATGCCCTTGCAACCGAACAAAGTGCCATCAAACTATCGGAATTGGCTATCGGCATCGGACCGTTTGTGATTGAACCGGCAGTTTCCCGAAAAATTGGCAAAGCGGCTTTAGCCGAAATGACCCTGGCTGCTCATGAATGGAAAAATGCTTATTGGGCGCAGGAAAAAGGTCTATATGCCAAAGTATTGGAAAATGTATCGGAACTCGATAAAGAACTGGAGCTTTTCACGTCCAAACTGGCCAGCTACAATCCGGAGGCCTTAGCCGAAATGAAAAAAGTATTATGGGAAGGAACCGAAAACTGGGACAGCCTGCTGTATGAAAGAGCCGGCATTTCCGGAAAACTGGTACTATCCGATTTTACCGTAAAGGCATTAAATCAGTTTAAAAAGAAATAAACCATGAAAAATATACTCCTGTTTCAGCACGCTACTATTGAAGAGAAAATAAAAAATGCTCCCGATAACAACTATGAGATCGGAGTCTTTATCGGTTCCTTACTGCCTTTTGTCGTGCTGGTTATCATAGCCTATTTGATGTACCACAGGGCCCGGAAACGAAACAGGGAATAACAAAAAAGCTGTTCATCAGAACAGCTTTTGTTTTTTATCGGGTTTTTAACCAGCCGGTAATACTCAGCCGGGGTTGTTTGACCGGTTTTACTTCGTGTTCCAGCAGCTGACTTTCAAAAATGACCATTCTTCCTTTAACGGGGTAAATATTTTCGGTAACTTCTACCCCATTATTATCTTTATAAATAGCCAGTTCACCACCATAATCGGGCTGCCAGTTTTGCTCGTTCAGGTAACACACCATCGACAGCTTCCTCCTGCTGTCGTTCTGGAACGTATCCAGATGCCTTTTATAAAAAGTCCCTTCCGGATACAGGGCATAATGAAACTCCTGGTTCTGAATCCCCATAAAACAGGTTCTGTTCAGGTATTGTACGAAATCGTTTATTTTATTGAAAAATGCTTTTTCTGCTGCATTGCTTTCTTCTTCATTCAGCCAGAGAATAAAATCGCCGCGAACGGCATCTATAATTTTTTCATTGCTGAGGTTTCCGATAGCGGATTTTTTAAAGTTGTCTTCTTCATATTTCTGCAACAAACTTTCCCGAAGGGCAATTACTTCATTATCAGAAAAAAAATCATCAGCGATGCTGTATTGCTGCTGCAGCAAATCGTCTATGATCTGCTCGTATATTGGATTCAATTGAAAATCACTCATACTTATTTATAATGGATGTGTAAAGATATGACAAAACGGAAATCCGATCGCTTTATTTTATTTACTAAATTTGCAGTCTAATTTCTACAGAATGAGTAACATCAGAATCACCAAACAATTCACTTTTGAAACCGGACATGCCCTATACGGATATGACGGAAAATGTAAAAACGTTCACGGTCACAGTTATAAATTATCGGTAACAGTAATCGGAAGGCCTATTACAGACAATACAAATGTGAAATACGGTATGGTTATCGATTTCGGTGACTTGAAGAAAATTGTAAAAGAAGAAATTGTTGATGTTTTTGACCATGCCACGGTTTTCAACCAGAACACGCCGCATCTAGAGCTGGCGAATGAGCTTAAAAACCGCGGTCATCATGTTATATTGGTGGAATACCAGCCAACAAGTGAAAACATGGTTACCGATTTTGCCGCAAAAATTAAAAACCGCTTACCACACGGAATTCACTTGCATTCTTTAAAATTACAGGAAACGGAAACCTCCTTTGCTGAATGGTACCAATCCGATAATCTGTAATATTGATGATGATGAACATTCCGCATAACAAGAAAATATATTTTGCATCCGACCAGCATTTTGGCGCTCCAACCCCGGAAAAGAGTTTTCCGCGGGAGCAAAAGTTTGTGGCCTGGCTGGATCTGATCAAAAAAGATGCGGAAGTACTGTTCCTTCTGGGAGATTTATTCGATTTCTGGTTTGAATACAAAACTGTTGTTCCAAAAGGTTTTATCCGGGTTTTAGGCAAACTGGCGGAACTGAGAGACAGCGGCATCCACATTTATTTCTTTGTGGGCAATCACGATTTATGGATGTATGATTATTTTGAAAAAGAATTGAATATCCCGGTATATCACACACCACAGGAGTTTTTTTTTAACGACAAGTTGTTCCTGATTGGCCATGGCGACGGACTTGGTCCCGGCGACAAAGGCTATAAAAGAATGAAAAAGGTGTTTACCAATCCTTTTTCGAAATGGTTGTTCCGATGGCTTCACCCGGATTTAGGGGTTCGGCTGGCACAATATCTTTCGGTAAAAAACAAGCTGATTTCCGGTGCTGAAGACGTAAAATATTTAGGAGAAGAAAATGAGTGGCTCGTACAATACTCAAAACAAAAGCTGAAGTCCAAACAATATGATTTCTTTGTTTTCGGGCACAGACATCTTCCTCTCGAAATTACACTTTCCGAAAAAGCTACTTATATCAATCTTGGCGACTGGATAAGTTATTTCACCTATGGTGTTTTTGACGGTACGGCTTTTGAGTTAAAAAAACATACCGATCAATGATGTGGTTTCGGCTTTAAGACCTTTCCGTGCCAGTACTGCATTAAAAGAATACAGCCAACTACAGACGACGCAATACCTTCAAAAAGTAATCCGATACAATATTCATTTACTTTCGGTCTGCCTCCGGTAAATATAAAGCCATCGGAAAGTCTGCTCAGATACGGTTCACCTCCTCTTATATGAATATAAACAATAAGTGCCACAACGCTTATTAAAATCCCGATAACGCAGGTTTTAAAGCTCGACAGTATATTATTCAGATATTCGGCATTCCCGTCTCTAAAGTTCTCTTTTATCGTCCTGTTGGCACCATAAAGAACAATTACCGCGTTGAATAACCGCAAATACAATTTATCCGTCAGGCCCAGCAGTTCCATTACAAGGAAATACAAGGCAATACCGATAAAAATAACCATCCCGTTTTTAAATTCTCTTGACTTGAACATAATCTTACATTTTAACAGTTAAACAAGATTTTATGTTTCTGACGAGAAGTTTTAAGAAACTTACTATCAGGCATTTAATCAAATTTACAAAAAAATAAGGTTCCGAAAGTCAATTGAGCGGAATAATCGTTAAAGTCAAAAAAACACCTGTTATGGTTTATTGCTGGTTTGCAAAATAGGCAGAAGCGGTCTGTTTATCCAGAGCCAGCTGTTCTTTGAGCGCATCCAGAGATGGAAACTTCTGTTCTTCCCTGATTTTTTCATGAATGGCAATTCGTAGTTTTTTACCGTAAAAATCTCCGTCGAAATCCAGGAAGTTAACCTCAATGGTCAGGTTTTCACCATCAACTGTAGGTCTTATCCCGATATTCATCATACCGTTAACCGGCACACCATCGATTTCTGAAGATACGATATAAACCCCTCTTTTCGGGATAAGCTTGTACTCTTCTGCAATCTGCATATTGGCGGTTGGAAAGCCTATTGTTCGTCCCAACTGGTTTCCTTTTACTACGGTTCCGGTAAAGAAGTAATCATAACCCAGATAGGAATTTGCCAGGGCTACATTACCTTCATCCAGGGCATTTCTGATTTTGGTAGAGCTAATCGAAACATCATCGATTTCCTGAGCCGAGATCTGCTCTACTTCAAAACCATATTCCTGTCCGAAACGGATTAAGTCCTCAATAGTTGCCGTTCTGTTCCTTCCGAAACGGTGATCGTATCCGATTATAATTTTGCCGATATTGAATTTATCTACCAGGATATTTTTTACAAATTCTTCGGCTGTCAGTCGGGAAAAGGTCTGATCAAACGGATGAATAATCAGGTTATCGATTCCGAATTCTTTCAGAAGATAGGATTTTTCGTCTATAGTATTCAATAGTTTTATATCCGAATCCTGCTGCAGGACCATTCTCGGATGCGGAAAGAAAGTAAGCAACAGACTTTCTGCATGCAGCGTCTTACTGCTTGTGATTACTTTTTCCAATATACTTCTGTGTCCCAAATGTACACCATCAAAGGTTCCTAAAGTAACAACTGTTTTCGATTCCGAATGAAATTCCTGTATTGATGAAAATATTTTCAATTGGCAAATTTTGATTCGCAAATTTAAGCTATCCTATTTATATAAAAAAAGAGGATTGTAATAAAACAATCCTCTTTGTACTATAAAGATACGGTTAATTTAGTTTTTAACGAATTTGATCGTTTTAGTGTTACCGTCTTTGTTTATTTTGATAAAGTAAACACCATTACTCAAGTCGGCTGTATTAACACTTAAATCAGCAGTAGTAACTTTATTTTTAGCTACAATTGTCTGACCTAAACTATTATAAACAACATAACTTTCCGGAAGGTCTAAACCTTGCGGGATCATAATGTTTAAAATATCTTTAGTAGGGTTCGGATAAACTGTTATCGCTCCTAACGCGTTAAATTCAGTTGTTCCTAATGCGTTTATTCTGAATGCTTTTGATTCTGAATCTCCAAATTGTCCTCCGGAAACAATTACAGTTCCTGTTGGTGTTTTGATATCATAGAATCCACTTCCGTAATCACAGCAGATTCCGTCTCCTTCTGCATCTAAAATTGTGAATGTATAACAATCGTTACTTGCCAATGTCCAGTTTTGCGTTAACAAAGCCGGCATGCTCGGATTGGTATTTGAATAACCACTTCCCTGATACAGGATCGTTCCGGCACTGTTTTTAAGGTTCCAGGTTGTTTCTGCACCATAACGATCACGTTGCAATCTGAATACTACCTGATTGGTTTCAAAGTTTGCCGGTAATGAAGCAGCAATAGTACCGGAAGCGGTATTATTTGTCGCTCTTTGATCTGCTACACCGTTAGCCGTTGTAACAGCTACATTGAACGTTCCGCTTGCTGTAGCCGCAACCGGTAAGCTGATTACCGCATAAGCATTAGATACTAATGATCCGGTCCATGTATATGGTGTGTTTGCACCACCGTTAACATTGTAGTTTAATCCTACAGACGTAAGCGTACTGGTACCTCTGTTATAAACAATTACTTTTTTCACTGCCTGACCACCTGCTCCGCATGCTGCTCCTAAAACAGCTGTACAATCCGTATCGATTTTAATTTCGGCATCATTTGCAAAAAGCGCAATCGGCTGGTCTTTGGTAGATGTTTTCAATTCAACTCTTCTAAGCGCATTGTTCATTACAGTTGCAATTCTTGTTTTCTGATTAGCTGTAAAGATATTCATACAGGTATCATCTGTATAATCCATATAGTTCTGAATCATATCTAATCCCGGGCTTGAAGGACAAGAATCTGTTCCTGTAGGGCATTCGTAGTTTTCCTCTGAAGCCGCCGGAGTATCCGGACAGTAATCGTTAAAGCTATCTGCGATATTTACCGTACAGCTGGAGTTATCACCCCAGATATGACGTAATCCTAACCAGTGTCCCACTTCGTGTGTCATGGTTCTTCCTTTATCATAAGGAGCAGCTAACATAAATGTTCCGTCTGTATAATCCGAGCTTCCGAAAGTAGAGAAATTCGAAACAACACCGTCTGTATTCGCCGGACCTTCATCAGGAGATAATCCTCCTAAAGTGGAGTTGGATGGAAACTGAGCATATCCTAAAAGCGTATCATCTGTAAAATTAACAGACCACATGTTCAGGTATTGTGTCGGATTCCAGATCGTATTTGGTTTTACATAATTATCAATCTCGGTTGTTGACCAGGAAGACTGGCATAAATTTACACGATCAATACCGTTAGTAGGGTTTCCGTTCGGATCCTGTTTTGCCAATGCAAACTGGATCATCGTATCTGCTCCAACAGGATTCGTGTTGAATCCAGGAGTTCCCGCTAATCTTCTGTAGTCATTGTTCAATACCGTGATTTGCGACATTACCTGTGCATCTGTAATATTCGGAGCAGCACCTAAAGCCTGACCGTTATGAATTACGTGTACTACTACAGGGATAGTGATTACCCCGCCTGCTTCCGATTTATTGTTTTTAGCCTGCTCCACTAATGGTGCCAACCATGCCTCAAACTGGGCAGTAGTTGCTCTTTTTGGGTTTTGAGCACGCAGGTATTCTTCATATTCAGTTGTAGCACATCTGATATGTCCTGTTTTAGGGTTTACCGAAGAAGCATGTACTGCTTTTCCAAAAACCATCGCTCCTTTTTGGTTGGGTGTTTTTTGGGCAAACGTAGCCATTGGAGTTAGTCCCGTCAATGCCGCTACACCCAGTAACCCCAATAAAGTATTTTTCTTCATAATCACTTGGTTAAAAAATTAGTAACCTACAAATCTATTGAATATTTTATTTTTTCATACAAAAACCACAACTTTTTTCAAAAAATACACATTTTAAACCATTATTGTTTTAAAAATACAGTAATAATTTATTTAAAAACAAAAGGGGATTACCATTTGGTAATCCCCTTTTTCAGCTATTAAAAAATATATTAGTTTTTAATAAATCCTAATGTTTTAGAAGAACCGTCTTTATTGATTTTAATAAAGTATACTCCTTTTGCAAAAGCTGACGTGTTTACAACCAAGTCAACCTGAGAAACATTATTTTTAGCAAGAACTGTTTGTCCTAAGCTGTTATAGATAATATAATCTGTTCTTGACAAATCTCCAGGAATGTTAATATTCAGGAAGTCATTTGCCGGGTTAGGATAAACGCTTACAGAGTTGATTATCTCAAAGCTTGAAGCACTTAAGCTGGCATCTGTTCCGAAGAAATAAACACCATTCATACCTGTATTCACAACAGTTTCTAAAGTAACGTTAGGTCCGAAAGCACCTAAAGTAGCTGTATTTGCTGTAGTAGCTCCCTGTTTGATAACTTTAAGAGCATTTCTTGAATTTCCGGTTGCAGCTTCCCATGCAGCGATTTCCGCTTCTGTGAAGTAGAATTTCAACGTAACGTTTCCAGAAGTATTGTTAGTTGCAGGCGTAATTGTAAATGATTTCGCCATAACTAATCTGCTAGGAGTATTATTTCCGTTATAGGCTACAGCAGCAGCACCTGCAGTTGCCTGATCTCTGGAAACAGCCACTGAAGTACATCCATAGTTGAATGCATCACTTGTAATACTTGCCATTACTTTACCGGTAGTAGCATCTTTAGCATACGTTACACCGCTTGTAGGAACACTTGCCTGGTAAGCAGTAGAAGTGTTAACAGCTGTTTGAACAGCAGTAGAAACGGTTGAAGTAACATCAACTGTATCCAGCATCAACATTCCATTTCCATTTGGATTGTGGAAGTGTCTGAAAACCAAATAACCTGTCTGACCTGCATAAGCCGTAAGGTTATGCGTTCTCATTTCTGCAGCTCTCGCCGGAATTTCTCTGTTATTTTCTAAAACTGCACCAGCCTGAATTGCTGCAGCTGTAGCTTTATTTGTTGTAAAGTACACATAATAATGCTCTTTATAACCTGTAGGGTTAGCTGTTCTGCTATAACCTCCAATTGCGTATGAAACACTTGCTGCAGTAGCACCTGCAGGAATTGTAAATTGCGGGCTGATCATATAGTTATCAGCGTTAGGATTAGATCCTACTCCACCGGTTAAAATAAGGTTATCTGTTGCAGAATAAGCAAACGCACCTGAAATACCTGTCCATGGAGCTCCTGATAAACCAGAAATTAATCCCCAGTTTTTACCATCACCGTCACCATCAAGGATAGTCCATCCTGTTGCATCTTCGAAATCTTCCGTTAATAAAACAGTTGTTTGCGAAGCTGAAGGAGCAGCATCATTGTCGATAATTGTAACAACAATTGAGCTTGCAGCTGTATTTAAGGTAGCATCACCACCATTAGCATTTAATGTCATGTTCACTGTGAACGTTTCATTAGCTTCTACCAAACCATCATTAAACACACGAACTGTTAAGTTCTGAGAAGTTACCGCACCGGCAGCAAAAGTTACTGTTGGTGTCATGATTTGGTAATCTACTCCCTGAGTTGCTGTTCCGCCAGCAGCCACATTAAAAGTAACAACTGCATTAGCAGAAGGCGCTTTTCCGATAGAAACCGGGAAATTAACTTCTGTATAACTACAGTTTGTACCTTCATTTACAGAACCTGTAGAATTATCAAAACGGATAATTGGTGTAGGTGTCTGACACTTCGTTGAAGCGTTTAATGAGTTTCTTCTTGGTGAGTTCTGCATAACCGCAACGATACGGTCTTTTTGATTTTGTGTAAATGTATCCATACACGCATCGTTTGTATAATCCATATAATTCTGGATCATATCGTTTCCTGGAGACAACGGGCAAGAGTTAACGGTAGCACAAGTATAGTTTGCTGCCGCAGCTGCCGGTGTATCCAAGCAATAGTCATTAAAACTGTCTGTTGCATCAACAGTACAACTGGAGCTATCTCCCCAAATGTGACGTAAACCTAACCAGTGACCTACTTCGTGTGTCATGGTTCTTCCTAAATTATACGTTCCATTCATCATGAATGTACCATCATTTTCAGCAATTGTTCCAAATGCATCGTAACCTGCAACAACACCATCAGTATTCGCTGCACCACCATTTACATTCAGACCTCCTAAGTTAGAGTTTGAAGGAAACTGAGCATAACCTAACAACCCGTCTAATCCAGGTGCTGTTGGGTGATTTAAAGGATTACCACCCGGACGAATTGTCCACATATTCAAATATTGATTCGGATCCCAGATTGTAGCCGCTTTCATCGTCTCAACATCTGCTCTGGTTTCCCAGTCAGGACCACCGGCACCATTGGTAATATTATTGCTGTAAGGCGCAATATTATGTCTGATGATACCTGTCGTTAAGTTTCCGGAAGGATCTGTCTGAGCCAGACAGAAGTTAATTTCAATATCTACAGCCAAACCGGTTGAGTTTGCTCCTCCCGGAGTTCCAACCATTTTTCTGTAATCCTGATTCATCACATTGATCTGGGAACGTGCCTGAGCATCGGTAATATTCTCACCGGTACCAATCGCATCTCCGTTGTGGATAATGTGAATTACAACAGGAATGTTATACACTTGCTGAACATTTTTCCCGGCAGCACGATCTGCTTTTATCTGAGCGATCTTTGGAGCCAGCCATGTTTCAAATTGCTCATTTGTAGCTCTTTTTGGGTTTTCCGCTCGCAAATAAGCCTCATTCTCATCCGTCATACATCTGATATGACCACTTGGCGTTAGTGCTTGCGTTGGGAGTTCAATCACCTTACCAAAATGAGTAACTTTTCTTGTAGGATTCTGCGCCATCGCTGCATTGGAAAACATTCCAACTGCGATTAATGCAAAAATCTGCAATGTAGTTTTTTTCATAATTTGTTAGTTGTTTAAATTTTAATCTCGGTAAATATAAATCTTTTATCAAAAGTTTACCTAAATTTAACACCAACCCCTTATTTTTCAGCAGCTCACGAGAGAATACATTAATAAATTATTCACACCTAAAAACATAATTTAAAACCAAAAACATATATTATTTGTTAAAAAATAAACACAATTAAACAACAAAGTATTAAAAAGTTCAAATAAAAAATTATCTCCGCAATAAAGCATCACTAGCTGTATTTTAAAACATATTGTAGGAATATTTTAAATTTTAACTTCATTTAACCCAATTATTCAGCGCATCAAACATACCGGTTCCCACAAAAAACAACGGCGATTTTTGTTAAAAAAATAAACATATAATTTATTATTAGTATATTCACGGCCAACTAATTAATAACTTAAACCCTTAACTAATGAAAAGACAATTACTTTTTGTTGTATCGGCCTTTTGTATTTTTGCTTCCGGCTATGCACAAAGTTCATTATGGAGTAAAGTTAGCGAGGACAAAATTCGAATGTATGAGAAAACGGAACGTGCTTCCCAGCCTCAAAAATTTGAATTATTTTCACTTGATCTTGCTGCTTTAAAAACAAAATTACAAACAGCACCGCTTAGAGACAACTCCAATGGCAATTCCAATGTAGTTATTTCCTTTCCTAACCCACAAGGAAATTTAGACAGCTATCGTATTTTCGAATCTCCTGTAATGGATGCTGCATTAGCAGCTAAATACCCAGGTATCAAATCCTATATCGGAAAAGGAATTGAAGACCCTACTGCTACAATCAATTTCACAGTAACCCTATTCGGATTACACACAATGACATTGTCTGCAAAAACAGGAACAAGCTATATTGATACCTATACAAAAGACTTAAACAATTATATTGTTTACTCGAGAGACGGATTGACTACCAACCGCACTTTCAGCTGTATGATTGAAGACGATCACGAACAAGTTTCCGGAAAAATGATCCAGGATGCTTCTCTTGCATTGGCAAGTGACGGGAAATACCGTGTTTTCCGTTTAGCTATGGCTTGTACAATCGAGTATGCAGCTTACCACGTAAATGCAGCTGGTCTTAGCACCGGAACTCTTGCTCAGAAAAAAGCAGCCGTTTTAGCAGCAATGAACGTTACCATGAACCGTGTTAACGGATTATACGAAAGAGACATGGCTATGCACATGAATTTAGTAGCTAATAACGACCTTATCATCTTTATCGATTCGGATAACTTCACTAACGACAACGCTAATACGCTTATTAACGAAAGTCAAACCGTTATCGATGCAAACATCGGTCTTTCCAATTACGATATCGGACACACCGTTAGTACAGGTGGTGGAGGTCTGGCTCAGCTAAACTCTCCATGTACAAACAACAAAGCAAGAGGAATCACGGGTTCACCAGCTCCGGTTGGAGATCCATACGATATTGACTATGTAGCTCACGAAATGGGACACCAATTTGGTGCCACACACACTTTCAACGGTATTGGAGGAAACTGTACAACAAGTACACGTAGCAACGCTACAGCTGTAGAACCAGGAAGCGGTAACACGATTATGGGTTATGCAGGTATCTGCCCTGGTGTAGACGTACAAAACAATTCTGATGCACATTTCCATGCTGTAAGTATTGCACAAATGCAAACTTTCGTTAACGGAGCAGGTAGCTGTGCCGTAACAACCAATAACGGAAATGCAGCACCGGTTGTAAATGCCGGAGCTGATTACACGATTCCTTACGGAACTGCTTTTATCCTTAAAGGAAGCGCTACTGATACTGCAGGAGAATCACTTACTTACTGCTGGGAGCAAACAGATACACAAATATCTACACAGCCTCCTGTAGCTACTGCTACAACCGGACCTAACTTCAGATCATTCCCGCCATCTTCGAATCCTAACCGTTATATGCCAAGATTCCAGGATGTTTTAGCCGGAAACCTTGTACCAACATGGGAAGTAGTTCCTAATGCTGCAAGAACAATGAACTTTGCGCTAACCGTTAGAGATAACAAAACACCAAACGGAGGTCAGACAAACCGTGACAACATGGTTGTTACATTTGCTAATACAGGACCTTTCAGAATCACGTCTCCAAGTACTGCTGACGTTTCATGGACACAAGGTTCTTCACAAACTGTTACCTGGGATGTAGCAGGAACAACTGCAAACGGTATCAATACCGCTAACGTAAACATCTTATTATCTACTGACGACGGAGCAACCTTCACTACTTTGGTAGCCAACACTCCAAACGATGGTTCACAAGTAATCACTGTACCAAACGTTGCCTCTCCTAAATGTAGAATTATGGTAGAAGCAGTTGGAAATATCTTCTATGCTTTATCAAAAAATATCGCAATAGGATATACTATTTCTACAACTTGTAACACATACACTGCTAATCCTAACACTACAATTGCAGCACAAAATCCAATTGCATGGCAAATATTAGGACAGGTAAATGTTCCGGACAACGTAACAATATCTGATTTAAACCTTGCGGTTAATATTTCACATACAAAAATCAATGATCTATACATTGGTTTATTAAAACCGGGAGCAACTACAGTAGGAGAAATCCGCATTGTTTACCAACAAGGATGTTCTGCCCTTACAACAAGCAACATGGTTACTACTTTTGATGATGCAGGAGTGGCGCTTGCCTGTGCAGGAATCGGAGCAAACAACACTTACAAACCATTAAACTCATTAGACGTATTTAACGGACAGAGTTCTGCAGGAAACTGGAGATTGGTTATCGCTGACGTTGCTGCCGCAAATAACGGTACTTTAAACAGCTTTGGTGTAAACATTTGTTCCAGAACAGAAACTCTGGGAAGTGAAAGTTTCGGATTACAGGATTTCAACATCTATCCAAACCCTAACAATGGTAATTTCAAAATTGAATTCAACTCTAACTCTAACAACGACATCAAAGTTGTTTTACACGATATCAGAGGAAGAGAGATTTTCAACAAATCATACCAAAACTCAGGATTATTCAACCAGGACATCCAATTAAACCAGGTACAATCTGGCATCTATATCGTTTCCGTTCTTGACGGAGAGCGAAAAGAAGTAAGAAAGATTGTTGTTGAATAATCAAAACAAAATACTTTTATAACAAAAGAGTCCCGGAAAAACCGGGACTCTTTTTATTTTACAACAGCTTTAACTTCTGTAAACAGCTGCGATACTTCTGTGACTTTAAAATTCAAATTAAAAGACACTACATTATCTTTTTGCGTCAGTTTAAGGTTTCCTTTGTTAACCCTGAAATAACCCGCCTGACCCCTGCAAAAACAGTGTCTGCCAAACAACATCTTCACATTACTCAAATCCCCATCGCTAAAAGCAATTTCCGAAGCTTTATTATCTATTTCAAAAATAATTTCTTCCTTGTGTTGCCCGTCCTGCAAACCTTCCGGCACATCGCGGTTATACTCGTAAATAACAACCGATTTACTGCTATCGTCAACTAACTGGTAGTATGTCGAACCCAGTCCGTCCATTTTAACATCTACGCTCTTATTTTTAATCAACTGAACAGAACATTTCCCGTTATCAGGACAAACAGATTCAATAGTAACAGCCATATCGGTTTTTTTTGTTTTTGCAGTATTACAAAATGACACCGCGAAAATCAGCGGAACAAACAACAATTTTTTCATAATTACTTATTTTTCATCTTTAAAGATAGTCAAAACCAATTACTTCCCGTTAAAAGTATTCATTGTATTTGCCAATCCGGATAACGCAAACGATTGTATCACCTCAACAGCCACATCCAAACGCTCCGGCAGTTTTGCTTTTTCCTCCTCACTCCATTCTCCTAAAACATAATCAACCTGCTGCCCTTTTTTAAACTGGTCGCTTATCCCGAAGCGAAACCGGGGATATTCAACAGAGTTCAATATCAGCTGAATATTTTTAAGTCCGTTATGTCCTCCGTCACTTCCTTTAGCTTTAATGCGTATCGTTCCAAACGACAGGTTCAGATCATCCGTGATTACCAAAACGTTTTCTTTTGCAATTTTCTCCTTATCCATCCAATACTGTACAGCCTTACCGCTCAGATTCATATAAGTGTTCGGCTTAAGCAGCAAAAGCGTTCTTCCTTTTATCCGGTATTCCGTAAGGGATCCGAGTTTAACCGTTTCAAACGACAGGCTTTCTTTTCTTGCCAGATGGTCCAAAATCTTAAACCCTATATTATGTCTTGTATTGGCATATTCTGCTCCAATATTACCCAAACCGACAATTAAAAACTTTTTCATGGGATCTGTATTTTCTATTATCTCTTTCTTACTAAAAAATCTCTCAAATAATTTCATGCGCAAAAATAATCTTTTTCAAACGGATCTGCTTCAAAAACCAGTCCTTCACCTGCAAACATAAAAAAAGCACCGAAAAATCGGTGCTTTTGATATAGGTAAAAAATAAAATTATTTTTTCTTTCCTTTTGCAGGTGCTTTTGCAGCTTTTGCAGCCTCCTGAGCAGCTTTCATAGCAGCACGTGAAATTCTCACCTGACATACTACAGTGTTGTCCGGGTGCAATAACTTGAAGTTATTTGTAGGTAATTTAGTTACATACAATTTGTTACCCATCTCTAATTCAGTAATATCAGCCTCAACAAAGTCAGGTAAGTTTGCAGGTAAAGCTCTTACTTTTAATTTACGTTGGTTTAAACGTAAAACACCACCAGCCATAACACCTTTAGAGTTACCAACGATTTTCACAGGAACTTCCATAGTGATTTCTTTATCGTTGTGTAATTGATAAAAGTCAATGTGTAGGATTTTATCAGACACCGGGTGAATTTGGATATCTTGTAAAATCGCGTTAAGAGTTTTACCGTTTTCCAATTCAATTACCACTGTGTGTACGTTTGGAGTGTAAACTAAATTTTTAAACGCTTTTTCTTCAGCGATAAAATGTACTGGTTGATCTCCTCCGTATAACACGCAAGGTACCATTCCAGCATTACGTACCGCTTTCGTTGCCGACTTGCCTACGCTTTCTCTTTCAGATCCTTTGATCGTAATTGATTTCATTTGAAATATAATTAAATTAATAAAAAATTCTTAAACAATAAATTTGCTGCTGATCGAATTATTATTCTGAACCATATGCATTACATCTGCAAATAGTTGTGCACAGCTAACAACTTTAATTTTCTTACTCTCTTTTTTCAACGGAATCGAATCGGTAACGATCAATTCCAGAATTTTGGAGTTCTCTATTTTTTCATAAGCATCACCCGATAAAATGGCATGCGTACAAATTGCTCTTACACTTAAAGCACCTCTTTCCATCATCATGTCTGCCGCTTTCGCCAAAGTTCCTCCGGTATCAACCATATCGTCAACAAGGATAACATTTCGACCGGTAACATCACCAATCAATTCCATGGTATCAATTACATTCGCCTGTTTTCTTTGTTTGTAACAGATTACCACATCCGATTGTAAGAATTTCGAATAAGCATACGCTCTTTTCGAACCACCCATATCCGGAGATGCAATTGTCAGGTTATCCAGGTTTAAACTTCTCACGTAAGGCAAGAATATTGTAGACGCAAATAAATGGTCAACCGGTTTTTCAAAGAATCCCTGAATCTGATCCGCATGTAAATCCATCGTCATGATTCGGGTTGCTCCTGCCGATTCTAAAAGTTTCGCTACCAATTTAGCTCCTATCGGAACCCTTGGTTTGTCTTTTCTATCCTGGCGTGCCCATCCGAAATAAGGAATAACCGCCGTGATGTGACGTGCCGAAGCTCTTTTTGCAGCATCAATCATTAACAAAAGTTCCATTAAATTATCAGAACTTGGAAATGTCGAACACACTAAAAATACGCGTAATCCACGTATTGATTCCTCAAAAGACGGCTGGAATTCTCCATCGCTGTATTTTGATATGGTAACCTTACCAAGCGTTACGCCATAGTGCTTTGCTATCTGCTCTGCCAGGTACACACTTTGGGAACATGCAAATATTTTTGCCTCCGGTTCTATATGTGACATTTTAATTCGTTGTTTTGTAGTTAGTTAGTGTTGTATCGTTTTAACGAGGTGCAAATTTAGAAATTAAATTCCACACATAAAGAATATTTTCATCTATTTTTTTGATTATTTATATTTTTTTTATTTACATTTGCACCCACAATTGAATGAGATAATTCATGCCTAGGTGGCGGAATTGGTAGACGCGCACGACTCAAACTCGTGTACTTCGGTGTGTGGGTTCGATTCCCACCCTAGGTACAAATCGGAAAGATATTTAACTGAATATTTTTCCGATTTTTTATTTTACAACAATCTGAATATCAATCATTTACAAAATAAATCTAATTTCAAATTCTCTTTCTCTCAAAAATCATCATTTCTCCATATCGAACTAAAACAGCAAAACATAAATTACTATATTTCAAATAGTTACAATAAAAAAATAAGATTTTTCAATCATTTTTAAACTACCTTCCCAGCAACTAGGTTGACAGTACTCGAACCACACAACATACTGATTTACAATTAAAAACGAATTCAAAAAATTCATTTTACTCTCTAATGACCAATTAAGGTTATTTTCTTTAGGTAAACGATGCTATTTAAATATTTGCAGATTGAACCATTCTCTTTTTCGTAAAACAGTCCTCAATAAAGCCAACCCCTATGAAAAATCGTCAGAATCGCGATCCATCTCTACTCTAACATTCTAATAAAAAAGCATTCTAAAAAATACGGAAAAGCAATGTTATTTCCATAAAAAGCCAAATTAAACTCAATATCATCCACCACAATTCAAAATATCCCCTCCTAACCAACTGTATATTAAGTATTTTTAGTATTTTAGAATACACAATTCCCCCGAATTAACCTTAAAAGACAACTTATGGTTAGAATATATAAGCTGGTAAAACGCTCCAACCGAATTATTTATTTTGAAACATCTCTTGTTACATTAGTGCTGACTATTCTTTTATGGAAACAAATAGATCATCATTGGACTTTCATGCTGATTACTTTTCCTCTTTTTGAAATTATTTTCATCCGTACATTCTTTCGAATCGCATTCATGCGTTATATAATCACTATTCTGTTTTCTATTATCTATGGATTAATCGTTTATTTTATAGGTCGTTATATACAACCTGATGGAATTTCAGTTTCCGTCGTTTTTGCATTTCTCACCTATTTCTATAGCCTACTACTACATAAGGATCATTTCGATTATATCAAAAACTCAGATGTAGTCAAGGTAGAATATGAATAATTTAAAAGTAGAATCATTTATGAAAAACAAACAACAAATCATCTTTTTAATAATAGGAACCCTGCTGTTTTCATTTATTATCTGTGACTTGGCAATATCAGATTATAAGTCAAAAAAAGCTCGATTCGCTCCCAATGCCCAGACATCGATCGAAACAAAAATTTATAATGATCCTGATTTAAAGAGTAAGATTATAGATTCACTTCCTAAGAATATAGACATCACAATCGGAAAGGAACATTCTAATTTTTACAAGATAATAGGCTCAGAGAGTCATCCTTCTGTAAAGGGTGGATTCATACCTAAAGAAACTGTTATTAAAACAAGATAAGCATATCATGGCTTAATTCTAAAACCATTTTCACTTCTGATTCTCTTATGTGATGAGGGAAATTAGTACAATGAAAAACACTTCAACCTAACCTCTAATGATCAACAAGGTTATTTTCTTTAGGAAGATGACTATATTTTTAACATTTGCAGGTTGAGCCATTTTCTTTTCCGTAAAATAATCTTCAATAAAGGCTAAATACTTTTCATCCATTACCTGAAAAGAGCCTGCCCCATTGTCTTCATCGCCTTGTTTTGGATTTGAACTCTTGATATTAAAAACTATTCTTGTGGGTTCATTGATCATTTCATCAAATCCTCCTTCTAACAAAGTCGTTTTTTCCGGCAATATATAGCTAATAAACTCCCTCTTGACTTCTATCGAAGCTTCTTTGTAAAAATCATACAGCTTATCCAGAATACACGATACTTCTTGGAAGGGTACTGTTTTCGATAGTACAGCTAACTGCTGCACTTCTTCAACACATGTTTTGATTTGTCTTTTACAATTGGACTGTATTAAGAGGTAATCATCATAATCGATATCTCCTTTTACAAACAAATCATGCGCATTAACCATTTTGTCTGAAAACCTCTCTACCATGGAAGCCTTTTGAGCTCTTTCTGCTTCATTTTTTAGATCGGATGCAGTCTTGATATTTTCCTGAATCATTCCGACCAAAGCAGCATAGGGTTCATTTGCTTTTAGTTTCTTTAGAAATTCAACACACTGGAGGTTTACCTCATCCGCTCTTCTACGGAAATGACATCCCGGATGACAATGATAATAATGATACTTCTTAGACCGCCCTTTCGAAGCACTTCCTGTTAGGCTTTTACCACATTCCGGACAGGATAAAAACCCTCTTAATATGAGTTCTTCACAGATTATTTTTCTTTTTGATGTTTTTCGCTGACGCATCTCAATCACTTCCTGAACTTTTTCAAATAGTACAGATGAAATAAGTGGCTCATGTACCCCATCAATATCATATTCTCTTCCGGTATCCGATTCGGAGATTCTAATCTTTCCACAATAAATCGGGTTCTTTAGTAATCGAAAAAAATTACTCCTACTACATTGCAAACCTTCCGAAACAATTTGACTGTAAACATCCCCTACACTAAATATGTTTTTAGCTACTTCCTCAAAAGCTTTCTTCAGCAATTTAGCCTCCGGTTCTTTTAATGCTATATATTTCATTCCATTACTGGTCTGTCTATTTTGATAACCCAACGGAGCTTTACCGATCCACTTCCCTTCTTGCTTTGCTTTTAATATTCCTCGCTTAACCCTTTCACTCAATCTGGCATTTTCTGCTTCTGATTCCGCAAAATGTATTGCCAATCGATATTTAGATTCCACAGTATTAAAGTCAACCGGATGATCTACTGTTTGCACACTTACACCAAGCGCTTTAAGCTTTTCAATCATCGTATACGAATCGATTATACTTCTACTAAAGCGATCCCAACTGGTAAATAACAGCATATCCACACCAGTCTTTTTGGTTTTAAGCAAGCTGAAAAGCTTTTTCCATTCTGGCCTATTGAACGATTTTGCAGAACAATCTTCATAAACCGTATCATATATTTTGACATTATTATCCCTGCAATACTTCTCAAGTCTATCCAACTGACTTCTTTGTGAATACCCTCTGGCCGCTTGCGCTCCCGTACTTACCCTGATATATAAAATTGCTGTCGGCATATAATATGTTTTACATAATGAAACAAAAACAATATCATTGCAAAAGCAGACTGCTCTTACAACATTATTGAATACTAAAGGCTAGCTCTTTTTATGCCTTAAAAGTTAAAAGAGCACAAAAAGCCAATCGATATTTTTAGGGGATAGAATTTTTACAAGGATAGAATTGTAAAGATATTATTTTTTATTCAGAATATCTTGATCGTTTAATTTTAATACCTTAGACAAAAGACAATTACTACAAAAAATTATACCAAAAGAGTAACATGAGTTTACCGTTTTCCGAAAAGCTACCTATTTCAAAATTAGCATCTGCTTTTAATAATACTTCAGCAACATACAAATTTTACTGGCTCATCGCCATCGTTGAAGCAATAGAGGAAGATCGATTGAATTTAGACAAAAAAGAACTGTTTGCCAGAATGATCAGCAACGCATGGTACACCGTAAACTACTTTCATATTTCTTTTGGACAACAGGATATTATACAACAAGCAGTAAACACAATTATCATCACAGAAAAAATCGCAATAGACACTGCAAAAAACAACATTTTAAAGCAACTTTGTGAGAGTCAAAATCCTATTACTGTAAAATCATTAAACCATTTCAACAAAAACGTACCTCATTGGTTCTTATCACCTTGGTTTCCCAAAATCAATACTGAGAATGACACTCAATATCGCAAAAGGATTTATTCCGAATCAAAAACATTTGCGAATCACTCGTTATACGCTCTTTTTGATGATCAAATAAAAATAAATCCGGAATGGGCATCTTACATCAAACAGAATGGCAGGATACTAAAAGATTTTTGCTATTGGAATTTGTCTTTATTCCTTCAGACACGTAATCCAAACGTTCCCAACATACAAGGTAAATTGATAAAGCCTGCTGTTCGTAGCTCTCTGATCAAACAACGGAAAAATTATTGGGACATTATTTTTAACGAATTAGGCACGATTGACTGTATCTATACAAATAAAAAACTACAAATCGATAAATATGCCCTGGATCATTTTGTCCCATATGCTTTCGTCACACACGATCTAATATGGAATCTTGTTCCGATAGACACACAGTACAATTCTTTTAAAAGCGATAAACTTCCTGAATTAGAAAAACACTATGATCGTTTTTTTAACATTCAAAAAATAGGATTTGAAATCATTAACCACCATCATCCCAAAAACCGATTTCTTGAAGAGTATGTAAGTATTTTCCCTTTAATGGACAACACGATTCGTTTTGATTATACTAGACACAAGGAGGTAATTCAACCTTTGATTACAATCGCACACAATAATGGGTTTCAATATATTTGATATTCTTTAAATTTTAAAATTAGCCAACATCAATGATACCTTTTTTATTTTCTAAATACTATAACACACTTTTATTTTTACATTAAAGCATCAAAATAAAAGACACATCATAGATTATAACATTTATAAGAATTATTCAGTATTTTACAAAACAGTAATGCAGAACCTTACACCAGTTATTTATCTAAGAAAAATTTCTATTGGGAAGTTCAATAATTTTCCTACTTCTATTTCACTCCGAATATTATCATTTCGTTCCAACCTACTTTTAATCGTTCCAGCACCATAGACTCTGAATATAGAATAATCATCACCATGGACGAACATTTGTTTCCATTCTTCCGCTGATAGATTGATCATCTCTTTAGTTAGCGATGGAGTTCCTTTCACCTCAATATATCTTACAATGCCATTCTCCTTTACTGTAAAATCATACGGCAGATAACTTTCTGAAGTCTCATTATACCAAGTTATTTCTGTAAAAATTTCAGAATTTTCAAGCAGGTACTTATTCACATATTCTTCAGACCACTTTCCTATATCTATTTTTACTTGTGAACTTTCAATTGGCGCATAAATCTTGGTAGTATTGACCTCTTTTTGCTTCAAATTATTCACTACAATTTCAACCTGTTTAAAATCAATATCATCTACAGTTACTTCCGGTGTAAAAATATCATCTAAAACTTTTTCTAAATCAGTAAAAGAATTTTCATCGCCTATTATTTCTTCCAAAACTTCGGCAGCATCACTTGTAAACAAATCGTCTTCCTCGGAAATTTCATTTACAGGATATCCTTGTCCAAAAAGCCATTCACGAATCTTCTTAGGCTGAAGCTTCATTATTAATCCGAACTCTCTTTCCATACCATCCAATTTCAAAAAACCACATAAACTATTACTGAGATTGTATAAGGTAATTGGAGAATCCCATTTACCAGTGAAATAAAATTCACCAAACCGCCCTGGCCAACAATCAACTTTAGAATCCACAATCAATTGCCCTTGATCATTATAAACCAGACTAAGCGATTCTGCATTAATAAATTTTGTGTTCTGGAGTTCTATTCGAATCCGAGAAAGTACTTTACCATAGTTCTCGGTACTTTTTTTAGAACAAATGAGCGCAAGGAATGGTACTCGTTGTGATAATTCTCGCTGTATTTCAGCATCCTCAACAATGTTAATGGGAACAAATTCCAACATGTCATAAGTAATCATTGGAATACTTAAAAAATCAGACAAAGCTTTTATTTCATCTTTTGATCTTGATGCAACTTTTAGAAATTTATTAGTTCCCAAGGGCGGTTGTACATTATGTACAGCATAAATATACAGATCACTAGCATCTTGAAAAATATTGTCAATAGTCAGCAATTTAGCATTGGCTTTCCACTCAGTAATTCTCGTTTTTAAAGAGCGAACTATATCAGTAGGCTGACTTATAAGCTGATCATATATTAAAGATAATTGTTTATTGGTATCACTATCAAGAGGATGAGAACTTATTAGATCTAGGAGTTGTAAACATTCCTCAGCGCTAAAACTTTTTTTGAATTTAAAAAAATCTATTTGTCCAACCGTCATCGCCACAGGAAAATCCGCCACAGGAAAATGATTCCCAATAATTGATTTTAGTGATGGAGCAAAAACATCAATTGATTTATAACACTTCCCATCTGTACAAGGAATACATTCAAAATTTTGAACATAATATTGAATATAGCTGGGTACAACATCATATCCTCCAAGACGATAATAATATGTTCTTATACATTTATCTATTAAAAGATCCCAACTATCTAGCATTTTTGCCCAAAAGAACTTAGCAAATATAACTTCCTGTAGATTTTTCTTAAATTCAATTTCAGTATGATTTTGTATGTAATGTTGTCCACTATAACGATAAGAATGATATAACTTAGGATAGGCCTCGATATTCTCCAGCCAATTAAGGTATGCGGTTGCATCTGGATATCTCCGTTCGAAGTCTTGTCTTTCAATCTTTTCTTCGATAAGATCAATAGAAATATTCTCCCGTACACCAATCTTCTTGAAAAAAGCTTTCAACATTACACAATCTTCATGGCTTTCAACATAGTCCTCAGTCAAAAAGTTTGCGTACGGTAGTATCGTTGATAATTTTTTTTCAGGATTGTAATAATCAGAAAAGTAACTATATTGAGGAGCCTTCAAACCATTTGACGTAGACACTTTTAGTAATTTCAAATTATCGTAATCTGTATCAGAAAGTAATTTGGATTGATATACTTTAAAAATGAAACGTGTAACTCCTAATACATTTTCATGATCTATACCATCGTTTAATATCATTGGTATAATGGCTTTTCGTACTATCTCTAAATCCGTAGGCTCTCGAACTCCTAAATCTTGCAGCCACAACATTAACTCTTCGTTCTTTCCATATCGAGCTAAAATTTTCGGGTGTACATAATGAAGTCCCTCAAAGCTTATGTCAGCAATCTCCGTTTGTATCGGAATAAAAATTTCTTTAGGAGTTTTATATTGTCCAGAATCATCCATAATAAAAGTAGCCTCCTCCAATTTTGTCAACCAAGTTGGATTTTGACCATTAAACGTATTATTATAGAAAAATCCAATAATATCAATAGCTCCTTCTACATCATCAATAGTCATGCAACCAATAAGTTTGAGCAGATCCGAAAAAGTAAATTGTTGAGCACCTAAAGCGATTAAAGAATCTTGATTTTTTAATCGTATATCAATAACACTATGTGTATAATGTATATCAAGATATTCTGTTATTAATGTCGGATTAAAACACTCTGAAAAACGCAGACTATCTACTACTCCATTGGTTATTACAAGGGTATATTTTTCATCAGCTTGCTTCGGCAAAAAATCTATGGTGGACGCCGCAAACTCAAGTCCCTTATTGTATTCAATTTCTATTCCTGAGCTCGGGTAGAGGTACTTCCCTTTCAACAATTTGAGCACATCAAAGCGATATAGTGTTTTTCGCAACTCGTAAAACCATTCCAATTGTAATCTGGCAATTTCTTCAAATAAAAATTCATTCCAAATATTAGGCATAAGTTCCGTACGCTCAGCATTTGTAAGAAAGTCCCCATTTATTAAAAAACAAAAACCTTTTTGCGCTTTTGTTGGCAGGTATGAGTAAATAACAGCTTTATCAACTGGTATTATATTTTGACCATTTACTTGAGCAGCAAAAGTTAACTTGGTTGCTTTTGCTTCTTTTAATTTCCGAGGGCACTCAGTATCTGAAAGTTGATCCAGTTTTTTCGACAACTCATCACTAATTGGTAAATCCATTATTTTAAATATCCAAGAGCTTTCTAACTTACCATTATTATATAAAGCTACCACTCCCTCAGAGGTATTTTTTGACACTTCAAATATTTTTTTATCTCCATCAAAGAATACTACTTTTTTTACTTTACGGAGAAAAAGAATAATCTGACAATCTTCAAAAACATTGATAATTTCTTGTTTAATTTTTTGCCGATCACTAATACGGATAATTGTATTCACCCTTTCCGGCTTACAGACCCCATTAACTTCTTCCGCAGGTTGATCCGTCCAAATCGGCACTACCTGCCACGGATATTCTTCGGGATCAGTATAACCCTCAAAATTTTTATCAAACCGAAAAGAAAAGCCTCCTGATACTATATGTGCATAATCAGATGTCCCAAAGACAGACTTAAAACCTATTCCCTTATATCCTGTTTTTTCTATATTTTTATCTTTATCACTAATTCGGCTACCTATACTTGATATTCCCATAACATCCTCTTTCGTAAAGTGTTTACCATCGTGTGAAAAAACAAGATAATTTTCCAGCAATTGAAATTCAACACTGATTGGATTTTCGTCAGAAGAGGAATCATCTGCATTTTGTAGTAATTCAAAAATGAAACGATTTACTTCACCAAAGACTGTTTTAGACAATACATTAAGTGTACTAGCAAGATCTCTCGAATTGCTATCGTTTTTCGCTTTCTCTTTGTGTATTCTATCGACTAATTCTTTATGCATAACCTTCTATTTTTTATTATTTTTCTTTGGAGAATTATTATCATATACTAATTGCTGTACTAGATTATACTACATATAATCAACAAATTCCCTAATATAGATTTACCATCTTTAATTCAAACCCAATGCTGATGATTTAATCGACACAATCTCATATCTCACACTAGTCCCTCTATTGGTATCTGGAAGATCTATAGTAGTTGTCGATGATGGCTGTAAAATGTTAAAATCAACTACTTTCGAATCCCAGACATTCCCATCAGCTTTAATATAGCTTACTTTAACCTTAACATTATCCAGCAAATAGTTAGTTCCATTGGTGACAAAAATTTTTAAATCTGAAATTCCTCCAATCGCTCTGTATTGATAATTACTATTTCCAGCTGTAACATAATTCCTTATATTCTCCCTTATTGATGCCTTAATATTTTCCTCATGTGCAAGTTCATTAATCCGATTATCCTGATTCCTTTGGTAATTGATTCTGTCAACAACAAAAATTACGATTAAAACCAATAAAATAACAAAACCAATTTTTCTTATTTGATTGAATGATTGCCCTTTATTATTTTCTATAACGGCATTAGTTTTATGGATTGGAGGTTGAATATCTTGCTTTTGAAATTGAGGAGGCCTTTTGTTTAATATCAATTTTAAAGCATCTATTTCACCTGCTTTTTTCCAATCGTCCAACCCTTCATGCCAAACAGGTGTATCCTTTGTAATATTTTTTGATTCTAATTCATCTATCAGAAAAGGTCCTAATTGATTTACCCCATCATGTAAAAAGTATTCTGTCATATCCAGACAATTTTATTTAAAATAATATAGTTTTAGCAACGTAAATTTTAAAATAAAAATCAGTACAACATTCTGGTTTTCCAGAAAACCACTTAAAATCAGTATTAATAGGTAATTTAATTAAGTAGAAATACTACACGATTTTTAAAACAAAAAATAAACACTAGATCCTTCTAATCGTATCTATTCCTTTTATTTCAATAGTACTCACAAATTCATCCCAAACTCAAATTAGAGCTAGCTATTTCTTGAAGAGATTGCAATTATTTTTAACACATCACATTGGCACTTGACAATACCTCGAAAATTCACCCCTCCATTCCAACCAAAATATTGATTATTTCAAATATCTCCATTTGACCAAGATCGACTACAAATCAGTTTGATATTTGTACCAAAGGGAGTATAAACACGTTTTTCTATATAGTCTAAAATAAATTTAATTGTTATTTATTTTTTGTATGGGAATCCATAGTACCGTCAAATAAAACTTTATTATTTTAACGTTTCTTTGAGGGTAAAAAATCCTGAATTAAATAACGCTATTTCTAATGTCAGAAGAACAGAAAAAAATATTAGAGCAACAGCTTTGGAATATTGCCAATACGTTACGAGGAAAAATGAACGCGGATGAGTTCCGTGATTACATTCTAGGATTTATTTTCTATAAGTATTTGGCTGAAAAAATGGAAATTTTTGCTAATCCCATTTTACAACAAGACAAAATTCAATTCCGGGATAAATTTATCCCGGAATTGAATTTTAAACACCAATTTCTCGAATAAATAATAGTAATTTTTCACTTCATTACCTCGGAACTTGACAGTACATCGAACACCTCCTCCCCTCCTTCAACCAGAATATTGTCCCAAAGTGACTCCATTTGTCCAAGATCGACTTCGAATCGGTTCGATAATTGTACCACAGTGGGTACAAAAGCTCCAAACTATGTTTGGAGCTTTTTTTTGTTTACAACAGCCTGAAAATCAATAATTCACAAAGTAAAATTGATTTAAAATTCTCTTTCTCTCAAAAATCACCATTTCTCCGTATCGAACTAAAACAGCAAAACACAAATTACTATATTTCAAATAGTTACAATAAAAAAACAAGATTTTTCAATCATTTTTAAACTACCTTCCCAGCAACTAGGTTGACAGGAATCGAACCACACAACACACTGATTTACAAACAAAAACGAATTCAAAAAATTCATTTTGCCCTCTAATGCCCAATAAGGTTATTTTCTTTAGGTAAACGATGCTATTTAAATATTTGCAGATTGAACCATTTTCTTTTTCGTAAAATAGTCCTCAATAAAGATTAAATATCTTTGAGAAGTTTCTTTTTCAAAATATCGTTAGCCATACAATGACAAAAATATTGAAACGATAAGAAACGGCAGCTAACAAGCTGTTTGGAAAAATGGCAGGTTTTGGAAAAATTGAAAGTTTGCACATTTTTTTGTCACCAATACTGTTCTCTTTGGCTTTTTTATTATTTTAGTCAACGGCTCCTGCGTTTCTGGCAAATTGAACTTCCCGTCCAATTTATCCGCCACTTCGCCAAGCTGCCGAACTGTTAGCTGTAATTAAAAAACGATATGGCAAAAAAAAGAAAAACATTACCGAAAGACTTTGAGGAACTTCTAAAGAAAGGAGACATTCAAGAACTCATTCAACTATTTGACAAATGCGAGATAGAAGCCCGTGGCGGATACAGCAAAGGAACTGCGTTGTCATTTGCAGAATGTCCGCACGAATTAGCCAAATGGCTGGTTGAACAAGGAGCAGACATAGAGGCGCTTAATGACTATAGCTATACCCCGCTTCAGGAGCGTTCCGGGAAGCGTTTTTCGGGCAACATCAGGAGTTTATTAGAATTGGGAGCAAACGTAAACACAAACACCCATAGAGGAACAGCGTTACATTGTGCAGCAAAAAACCATAACACGGAGAACATAAAAATACTGCTAGAATACGGCGCAGAAATTGAGGCTTTAGTTTCGGACGGTTATGGAGAAAAAAGAGGAGATTACACAGCGTTGGAGCTGACTTTAAGGTCTTGTTGTAACATCGATATAAAAGATACCCTTGAAATTTCCAAAATATTATTGAACGCTGGTGCTCAGAAAACAGAAAAAATGAAAGGGTTCGTTACTGAAATCGGAAAAACGTTTGAACAACACAGACCGAATTTTTATGATGAATCAACGGAACAAATAAGCAATGATTTAGATGAACTTTACAGCATCTTTGAGGTTGAACCTGTCCCAAGACGGATAGTGTATGACGGCAAATCGCCTATTACTGTCAAAGCTACAACCTGGCAGAAGCAACACGAAGAATTATGGGAGCTTTTGGTTCCCGGACGTGGTGCTGCCCAAACCGTACAGGGAGAAGTTATTCGTATCACAGGAAAAGTAGCCCGGGAATTATTAGATAACGGAGGCGGTAATTGGGACATTGAATTTAAAAAAATGGTGGACAGTTATTTCAAATATATTCAGCAAGAAAATCAACTTTCCCAGGAAGAAATAGAAGAACTGGCTATTATTACAAGTGAAGTGAAAGCTAGAAATACTGAAAACATATATTTAATGAGTGAATTAGGAGTAAAGTGGGTACTTAATAATCCAATTCCTAAAAGTCTTACTGTAACAGATTATAACCGTTAAATAACTACAGCCAACAAGGGTTTTGCAAGTGCATTAATTCTAATTTATACGCGAAAGCGTTTCTAAGTGCCTTTATTTGTTCAAGATCGGCTTAGAATCGGTTCAATATTGGTACTTCAGTCGATACAAAACCCTGAATGTTTCACATTCAGGGTTTATTTTTCAGAACACATCCAAAAAAAATGCCCTGTAGTTAATACAGGGCATTTTTATGAGTATTTATCCTCTTCTCAGCATTCTCTTTTCTTTATTAAAGCTCAATTCTACAGAATCTTTATAGACTTTATTCAGCACCAGTCCTTCCACCTCCTGTCCTTTTCGAAGGCGGTGAATACTGTTCCCTACTTTAAGCATTACCAGTTCATCTTTTTTCTCCCCCGATTTGATAAAACCGTAATAAGCAACCGAAGGCCAGTTTTTAATTTCCTTTGGTTTTTCAACAACTGTTTTCACAGGAGCAGTGTGTCGTTTGACACCTCTGTTTATAGTACCGGCAACAGCGACACTTTCACTTCTTACCAGCGTTTTATTTAAAAACGGATCCCGGTGGATTTTCTCCAGCACAAAAGTATCCCGTTCAACCTGTCTTCCGCTGCTGCTATAACTGGCAACACTATTCGCCTCGACCGTTTCATTTGAAAAAAAATATTGCGCAAGCGCCTTATAGCCTACGGTTCCCCAAAGCCCCAAAACAACAATAATCAACACAATATTTATTTTCTTCTTTGCCATGATCTTAGTTTAAAACAAATTTATATCCTCCGCTATACACTCCTTCATTACCGGCTTTATCTTTGGCTTTAACTCTCCAGTAATACGTTCCGGGATTCGTAAAAGTTTGCTGTAATGTCGTACCGCTCACATCGAACTGCTGTGTGACATTTGTAAAGTTAACATTGTCTGAAAACTGCAACACATAGCTTATAGGCGACTGAACCGTTCCGGAATCCTGAGGAATAGTCCACGAAAAGGTGATTTGCTGGTTAACGGTTAACGTTGCATTATTAGCCGGCGCTACATTTTGCGGCTGGTTCGGATTCACACGGTCTATCGAAAACTTACGGGTACTGTATTGTGTTTGTGTATCGTTATCACTGTTTACCGCCTGAACTTTCCACTGGTAAACACCTTCTGCCGATAAAGCAACATTATTTAACTGCACTATGGTTGTTGTCTGGTTTGTATTTGAATATACCGACTGACCGGTAGTTGTATTGATCACCTCAACCACATAGTGTGTGGCTGCCTGAAGGCTTTGCCAGCTAAGGGTCAGGGCTGTCAAATTCGTATAGGCATCAATGTCCGGACTTGATAAAATCACCGATTGATTCGTTAAGTCTTCCGAAATTTCCGTTGAGAACGCTATCGGAAAGGTATATTGCGACTGGTACGCAAAATTTTCTGCCCGCACACGCCACTGGTAGTGACCGGACGGCAATTCCTGCTCTAAATGCGTATCTTCCGATTCTTTTTCTGCGATCAGCGACTGGTTCATATCAAAAACCTGAACACGATAGGTTTTCGCACCATCCATTTTGTTCCATTGAAAATTAACGACGTTACTCTGAATAACCGCTCCGTTTAAAGGATAGGTAGCCTGAACCGAACTGTTCGAAATATCTTTTTCCAAAATATCTTCACAGGAAGACATAAAAACAGCCAATAGTACGATGATAATTTTATTTATTGTTTTCATAATTTTGAAATATCATTTTTAAATGTAAAACTTCTTCTTTATTATTCTTTTTTGTCGCAAAAAATTTCATTCCAACCATTCTGGAATAGTCGTATTTCTTTTCAAAGTCGTAAGCCATCTGCAAGAGCTGGTTGGTATTCCCAACGACATCCAGCTGATTGGTATAAACCGTATAATTTTCATCAGCAAAACTATGAATCGGCGCCAGCTCATTTATGGAAACATGCGGCTGTGACTGTGTTGCAAAACTAACCATTCCCTGCTGCACCATTTCTTTTGTGACACCTTCTTTACCAAGCATCTGATCCAGATAGGCAATTTCGCGTCTTAACTCATCGGCATTCTTTGCCTTTTTATTAATATCTCCCACACGTGCCGAGAGTTCTTTATACTCTTTTACCACCTGGAACAGTGAGCTAAAAGACCGCTTATAAGCCGTCACGGACAGCATTATAAAAATGACGATTAAAGCACCGCATTTTTGTTTATACGAGTAATTCTCAAACATCTTTAATCGTAATTTTCACTTCAAACTGGGACTTGTTTTTCTTATCCTTTTTTAAAGTTGTTATTTCAAACTTTTTAATCCACTTTACATTCTTCAAACTGCTCATCCAATTATTAAAAGAGGTTTCATTATAGGTTTCTCCTTTTAACAGTATGGTTCCCGGATCGAACAATACTTTTTCATTCGATTTAATCTCTTTGACCACCGGCACTATATTCAGTTCGTTAAGCAATATATCGCCCGGAATGATCTTAATCAGTTCATACGAATAAAAAGACAAGAATCTTGAAGAGGAAAATCCCGAGTCTCTGAGAATATTCTGTTTATTCTCTTTTTGTTTCTCCAGATCCAGCACCAACTGATACGATTGGTTGGAATAGACATTCTGAAGGTTCAATTCGGCATTTTTAGTCCCGTAATACTGTATCAGGAAATAGCTCACCAAAAGGCTTAGCAGAAACCCGACCAGCATTACCGCTCCAAAAAGCGTAAAGGCCTTTTTATAGATGATCTCTTCAATATTTAAGGCATCGCTTTCTGTTTTTGTAACTTCTTTTTGCCGCAGAAAAAAATGAACCAAAACACCATAAAGCGGTACAAAATCACTGCTTATCTGGTCTTCGTTGATCTTGTATTTCAGTTTCATCGGTATTTCCGCAAACTGCTTCGTAAAGCCAACAAATTCAGCATCTTCAAATTCCAGCATCAAATCGCCGGAAAGTATTTTCTTTTCGTTAATAGCGGGCTGCAACAGCACTGTCAGGAAAGCACCAACATATACATCTATTACCTGCAATTTATGGTTTATAAATTTTTGCAGGACTTCCTCAACGGCATTTTTTCTGCAAAAACTGATATAGTTGCTTGTTCCGGTCTTATAGGCTGTAAAATAGATCGCATTATAATCGACGTTTTTCTGCCAGTTTACATCGGCTTCATTATTAAAATCGATTTTCTTATTCAAAACACCTTTCCCGTCGACCACGATGATAACCGGTAATTTGGCATCTATCTTTTTCTCCAAACCGTCAAAAGAATCGTAGGTTTCCGTTGCCACGATATCGATTTTATTGCCTTTTCGTTTTACAACAAGCAGGTTAAAAACGTCACCGTTTTCCGTTTTGGAAACCCCAACGATATTAAGACTGTTAATCTTTATTATTTTAGACAGTATCGGCAGCATTAGTAAATAATGGTAGGTTTAATAAAAATGTGCAGCTTCGAATCGTTCTTACCTTTTTTTCTACTGCTGAAAAACCATTTCAGGATCGGAATACGGGAAAGCAACGGCACACCCGAACCGGAGTTTTCTTTTTTCAGTTCGTCCAGACCTCCCAACAAAATCATTTCGTTGTTTTTCACTCGCACCAAGGATTCAAATTTCTGCGTTGCCTTACCCGGAGGTGCCGTATCGCCCGCTCTACCTAAGAAAGAACTTTTTTCCACAGATATTGTCAGCGTTACATTTTCGTCTGTTGACACAAACGGCTTGATCGAAACACTCAGGTTTGCATCGGTCGATTTCCACGTACCGGACTGTAAAATATCGTTTCCAATACTATTGGTCAGCAATCGGTTGTTTTGTTCAAAATAATAGCTGGTTTCCCCTATTGCCAGTTTCGCTTCATGTCCGCTGATTGTTGCGATTTTAGGTGTGGACTCAATTTTCACAATGGAGTTGTTTTCCAGTAATTTCAAGTTCATATAAAACGACTGTGTTACTTTCCCCAGTTTAAAAAGTCCGAATCCGTTAAAGGCATTGATCAAACTGTTAACGGAAGATCCGTTAACGGTCATATCTGCCGACGGGTATAATGTACCGCCTGTCTGCGCGATATTTTTACTGTCTATCCCCGCTTTAATCCCGGATTGTATGTCGTATGATTTATTATACTGCGCAATGATCACTTCAATCTGAACCAAAGGAACCACTTTATCAATTTGCTTCATGTATACTTTCAGCTCTTCTATAGCGCTTCTGGAACCGGAAACGATAAGTCCGTTTAATTCCACAAATTCTTTAATCTCTAATTTTTCGGAGAACGTTTTCGGCAATGACGGCAATACGGATTCTATGGAACGGTTTTCGAGCGGGATCAGTTCTGTAGCACGCAATCCTTCTGTAGCGTGTTCTCCGATCAGATACAGGTTTTCCTGTTTTCTGTAAATGTATTTCTTTCCTTTAAAAACATGTTCCAACAGGTCGTCAAACGTGATATTGTCTGCCGACAAACTTGTTTTTTCATTTTCCGGCTTGTTGTACAGGAAGTAGTTTACATGCAGTTTTTCTGCCGCTTCGGTAATCAAATCGGAAACATCGGCAACATAGGCTTTTACCGTTAAAAATCCGGCTTTATTCAGGTCAACTTCATAATATCCGGCTGCACCGACCGATGCTTTGGGCTGTTTGGTTTTTTGACCGCTACTGCCATAAGTATTTCCGGTAGCACCGCTATTCGCATCCTTATTTTTTTCAATAAAGTAGAAACCGTTTTCATCTTTGGTCGCCAGTAAATCATTTGACTTGGCCATCATTTCAATTACCTGGTCGAACGGGCGGTTCAGGATATAGGAAGATACCTTAAGGCCTTTAACATCCGGTGCCAGGATCAGGTTTTTACTGGATTTATCAATAATCGCCTTCGCAACAGACGGCAGTGAATCGTTTTCCAATTTCACCGACAGGAAATCGTTCTGAGGGTTATAGCTGACATCGACCAGTTTAGGCTGTTTCCGCTCTATGATCTTCACTTCTTTTCTTTTCTTGAAAGTGATGATATTACTCATAAAACCAACTTCCAGATCGTATTTCTGCGCCAGGAAAAGGAACACGTCTTTTACCGTTACATCGAAAAAGTTGTTTACAACCGATTGGGTCAGATCACTTTCGGCACTGACATTCAACTGATGTTCTTCGGCAATGGAGAGAATAAAGTCGTGTAATGTTAAGCCTGAAACATCAATTTTTATAATTTCGTTCAGTCCTTTTTTCTGTTTGGCTAATTCGTCAAATTTCTTTTCCAGCTCAATATCCTGAGCCGACAGTAATCCTGTGATTAATAAACTTATAATTAAAAAAACGGTCTTTTTAAACATTTCTTAGGCGTTAATTAAAATAGAATATATTTCTTCTAATGAAGTTTCTCCTTCGGCTAATATATCAAAGGCTTTTTCAGATAATGATTTGTGTTTTTCATCATTACCCAAAAACTGCGCTATGGTATTGTTTTTTATCGATTCGGAAACACTATGGTTAATATTTAAAACTTCATAAATAGCTCTTCTGCTTCTGTATCCGGTATGGTAGCATTTGTTGCAGCCAACCGGTTTATAATAGGTTTCGATTTCATACGGAAATTCGAAATGGGACGGAAAATCTTCTTTATTACAAACAGCTTCTTTTTTGCAGTCATTGCAAAGTTTCCGAACAAGCCGCTGTGCTACCGAAAGATTGAGCGTTTCCGCAATCAGATAGGACGGCACTCCCATATCTACAAGTCTGGAAATTGTCCCGATTGCAGAGTTGGTGTGTATTGTGGACAACACAAGGTGGCCCGTTAATGAGGCACGTATTGCCATTAATGCGGTTTCGGAGTCACGAATCTCCCCGAGCATAATGACATCGGGATCCTGACGCAGGAACGATTTTAAGGCCGACGCAAATGTCAGTCCGATATCTTCTTTCAGCTGTACCTGGTTAATTCCTTTTAAGGTATATTCGATCGGGTCTTCTACCGTTACAATATTTCTTTTGGAATCATTGAGCAATCGCAATGTGGCATACAGCGTAGTGGTTTTACCGGAACCTGTAGGACCGCTGATCAGGATGATCCCGTTTGGTTTTTTTACCGCTTCCAGATAACTTCTCAGTTCTTCTTTTTCCAGTCCTAACGTGTTCAGATCAATATTTGAGGCATCCTGACCCAATAAACGCATTACGATTTTCTCGCCAAATAAGGTCGGCAATATGGAAACCCTGATATCAAATGATTCATTGGTAATCCTTCCGTCCTGCGGCAATCGCTTTTCGGTAATGTTCAGCTTGGACTTGATCTTGATCTTATTCACTAATTCCAGGTAGTTATCTTTTTCTACCTTGTAGCGTTCGATAAGCTGACCGTCGATTCTGAAACGAATACGGGACGACTCTTCATAAACCTCAAAATGAATATCACTGCTTTTTAGGGATTTTGCTTCTTCTAAAAGGTTTTCCAGGAAATCGCCTTTTTCAATATTCAGGGATTTATTACTACTGGTATGACGTTCTTTCCGGTAATGAATGGACAGTGCTTTTTCGATTTCGGAAGCATCCGAAATTTCAAATGAAATCTGTTTCCCCAATAACAATTCCAGTTCGTCTTTTATGTCCTGATGATTGTGGGAACCATCAATATATAATTCGATTGTATTTTCATTTACAGTTTTTGGTAAAACCCTGTAATGATTTGCCATATCACTTGAAATAATATGCTGTATATTCGGATTGACCATTATATCATTCATATTCTGGGTATCAATGTGATTTTATAAAAATTTAAAAATAGATCGCCTGCCATCAGTATCAATAGCAAAAGGGATGCAAAGCCAGCCAAAGGAATTGTCCTGTGTTTCATGATTTTCTTTAATCCCAATTGTAGTACTATGGAAAACAGCATGGAAAAAATAAAATAGACCACATAGTTTTTAAGCAGGAATAAGGGTGTTATTGCTAAATAGAACAGCAGGTCACCAAGTCCGAAATAGTGTTCAAACGGGTTTAAAAACTGTTTGTTCTTCCAGCTCATATAGAGTATTAATATCACAAAGGTGATCAGGAAGAAACCGGCATTATAGGCCGTTATCATCCACACGCTGCTATATTCCTGTTTTATCAACAGCAAAGACAATACAAAGACCAGCAGCGGTAAAGCCACGTGAATGGTCCTGTTTTTCCAGTCCTGAAAAACCATCAGCAATAAGCATAGTAATACTCCCGGCAACATATACACGTTATTCTTTTGTCACTTCTGTGAGCACTTTTTTACTGTCTATTTCCCATGTATTGAAATTACCGTCGCCATCCAAATCGGAAACCGAGGTCGCTCTTGCCATAAAAGAATCGTTTGACGCTTCAATGATTTCAACTTTGTAAACAGCCTGTCCACCTTCCTGAACGGTTTTTTCCTGTTCGAAGCCCAATTCCTCCAAACTGTTGGAATATTTTGAGTGTCTGTAGAAATAACTTTTCTGCAAGCCATATACCTGATTGAGCATTGCCTGTGCTTCAATTGCCTTGGCCTGGCTGATTACCGAGGTCTGATTGGGCAATACCATCAGTAATAAAATTCCGATGATACACAAAACGATTAGAATCTCCGTTAAGGAGTAGGCTTTAACAGCGGCTTTCTTTATTTTTTGAAGATATTTTTTTGTGGTAGTAAACATCTTTATACTATTTTATTTATTAAAAAGTGTTAATTAACGGCGGCAAAAATACAAACATTAATGAGATGATTCTTAATTATTTATTATTTTACTTAAATCAAACATCGGCGCATACATCGATACCATGATCACCCCAACGATAACGCCAATTACAATAATAATCATCGGTTCCAGGATTACTCCAATCATTTTTGTCTGGTGACTGATCTCTTCATTATACTGTTCGGCCAGTCGTTCAAACATGGTATCCAGCTGATTAACCTGTTCGGCCACTTCAACCATGGAAACCATTTTGTTTTCAAAAACATGGTGTTTCTTTAAACTGTCACTAAGCGAAACCCCTCTGGTAATATCCTCCTTGATTTCTTCAATTGCAATTTCAATCGGATAGAATCCGATCATTTTGGAGGTTAACGACAGCGCATTGATGAGCGTTGTTTTTGAGGTTATCAGCAGGTTCATGGCCTGACAGAACCTGGATATGTATATTTTACGGATCAGGCTTCCAAAATAGGGTATTCTTAAAATCATGTTGGTCGTAAAAGCCCTGTAGCTATTTTTACCTTTCAGGAGGACATGGATTAAAACCAGTCCCGCAATCACAATCGCCACTATTGTAAAAATGGTTCCGGAATGATTCGATATCTTAAGAATGATCTGCGTGCTTTTAGGCAGCTCGCTTCCGAATTGTTTGAAAACGGAGCTAAACATCGGCACGACTTTATTCAGCATAAAATACAATACCAGTATGGTCACACACATTACAATCGCCGGATAGGTCAATACCGAAACGATCTGCCTGCGCATCTGGATTTTCCGGTTGAAGTATTTTTGCAGTTCGGTTAAAACTTCTTCCAGTTTCCGGGTTTCTTCCCCAATCTGGATACTGTAATATTCATAGGGCGAAAATTGCTTGGTTTCCCTCATGGATTCATAGATACTCCTGCCTTCTACTACTTTATCCTTTATTTCGATAATGATTTCTTTTTCCAGCTTATTACTGGACTGATTGCTCAGAATTTCCAGTGCTTTTTTAAAATCTACCCCGGACTTTAAAAGCATACCCAATTCCCGATAGAAAACTTCTTTCTTTTTATCGGATAGTTTTTTTGAGAACTGGAGCTGACCGGTTTCGATCCTGAAATCCTTTTTCTCCGTTTTTTCTTTTTTATAGGTACTTAAATCAAAACTCATTTCTCCTGTATTGCTTGTAATAGTTCGTTAGCATAAATCTGCTTATAAAAATTCAGCCCCATTTCTTTTTCGCTGACTTCCAGCTTCATTTTCAGTTTCCGGAAGGCCAATCGTTTTGAACGACTAAAGACAGAATCCATGACCATTTCTTTTATCTGAATTTTAAATGTGTCAACAAACTCACCTTTGGTGCGTAAAGCATAGTCTTCCTGAACGCTATATCTGACCAGTTCACCCGAATATCCGGTAAAAACAAGTTCTTCCTGCCGGATCTGCATTTTATCATTTTCGAAAATATCTTTATTAACCGAATACGTCAGGCGGTTCAGATCGTTTACCGGCTGGTTCTGGTTTTTAAAATCCAGCAGTCTTTCGGTGACAATAGAAAAAACAACAAATATCAGACTCATGATAATTGCTGTAATGGCCATACCCACAATGGCCTCTATCATTGAAAAGGCCTGTAATTGTGTTTTATTCACCGCTGCTTTGTATGTAAAAACTTTTTTCAAATTTGAAATTAGTACTGTCTTTATACTGTATGAATATTTTCTTCACTCCGGGGTTAACGACTTCTTCCTCTATTTCAAGGTTCTTATCTTCACTATCATATTGCAGAGAATCTCCTTGCAGCTGCATCAGATAAAACATTTCATTGACTTTATTCTGGGTATTGTAAAACCTGGCAGATGTGCGCGGTGTAAATACCGCGGCATAAACCGTGATCGCAATATACAGGCATACCGAAATTATTGTCAGCGCAATTACGGATTCCAGAATGGAGTTTGCCGGAATATTACAATACTTTTTTAATAACGCCATAATTATTTTTTTTAGCCTCAAATAACGGAATCGCCATAAAGTACTCCGGCCGCTTTAAAGGATCTATTTCGATGTCTACAATCATATTATCATTGACGGAAGAACCGTTTTTATAGAAAAAATAGTTGGTGTACACCGAACCGCGTACATTGCTTTTTAAGTCCAGTTTTCCGGTACAATAGATATCGCCCAGTACAAAACTTTTTTCATCAAGCTCCATAATGTTTTTATTGATTGTCAATATCGAGCTTCCAAACAGGACTATTGCGCCTTCTATTTTACATTCCTTTTTTATTTTGAGCTTACTCTCCCCTTCCGTGTCGTTATACACGCAAACTACAGACGGGTATTGCAGATTCACTTTTTCCTGAAGTTCTATTCTTTTGGTTGCAAAAGCCTGAACCGTTCCTTTAAATCCTTCCTCGAAAGTTATTTTCGGGGCTATCAGTATGACATCTTCCAAAACCGTATTTTTCCTGATCACTATCGAATCATTCGAACGAAGTACGAAATTCCCTTTGAATATAACATTGGCCAGGAGCGTATTCGACAATAGTATTTCTTTAGTTTCTTTCAGAAAGGAATTGAAATACAGGGAGTCTTTTGTTTTTTCAAACTGGGATAAGGCTACTTTTTCTGTTTTGATTCCTTCAAAGATCTTCTTAAAGTTTTCATTGATCTCCGGAAGTTTGATCTCCGAAACAGTATTTTTCCCGGTAACCGTCAACTGGCTTGCTTTGTTCGTGAGATACGACGTTTCTATAAATGTTGACGGTAATTTATTATCGCCATTCAGCCTGACCGTTCCCGAGTAGCGAAGCGATTTGGTAAGGTTCGCCAAATGAATCGCTGTTTTATCATTGGAATAGCTTCCTACAATATGCGCCGAAACAACGGTATCATTCCTTAGGGATGTTTTTGCCAGCAGCACATTCAGTAATCCGTATTGTCTTACTTCATAATTTCCCTGAACTCCGGAGGCTTCGTCTGCCGGAAATTCCTCTGTAGCCAGTTTATTCCCCAAAGCATAATTCACCACCGACTGGTTATGAATGTATAATTCCTCCTGTAAATTGTAATACAAATTCAGCTGATTGTACAAACCGGAGAAATACAGCAATGCGCCGCAGATTATGGATACAATCAGGCAAATATAAACCGCATATAAAAGACTATGCGCCTTTACCATTCGTGTTTTCTTTTGGTTCTTTTTTCTTAAACAGCCTTTTAAAGAAACTTTCTTTTTGTTCCTGTGGCTGGTTCACTCTTTGTGACTGATTCGCCTTTTGTTGTTTGTCCAGCTCTTTTTGCTTTTTCTTATTTTCTTTCTCAAGGGCTTTTTTTTCTTTGTCCAGTTTCTCCTGAGCTTTTTTAGCAGCTTTTGCTACTTTTTCGTCTTCTTTTACTTTTGCTTTTTCTTCTTTGGTCAACTTGGGAGGCGCCACAAATACTTTTCCGTTTTTATAAACGGTAGTATCTTTTTTGATATGGTCAATCCACTCCCCGTGTTTGATATGGCTTTTATAATATCCTTTTTCAATCAGCACTCCTTTATCATCATAGCGGTAAAAGTTTCCCGTTTTCAAACCACTGCTCCAGTATTGAGTTGTTTCCAATGTTCCGTTCGGATACCAGGTTTTCCACAAACCTATCTTTAGTCCTTTTTCAAATTGCCCCTGTTCTGCCAGTTGGTTGCTGTGGTACATTTTAGTAAAGGCATCATCCAGCAATTCACCAGCTGTACCGCCTTGTGCATTATGTATGGCTCCTCCTTTAAACCAATAGTAGGTTTTTTCCGATTTGGGTTTTACTTTTTTATCCGTCACATAGAATTCATAGCGGAAGTTCGCATCGGAAACGCGCTTTATCAGATACGGATCTGTAAAAGAAAAGAATATTACTACTAAGGATATGCAAAAAAAACGAAATAAAGTCTTTGTTTTCAAGGGATTCAATTATTTTTTTAATCGTCGCAATATAGTACTTTTTCAAAAACCAGAAAAAACCTTTTTCGTGAGAATATTATTTCTAAAATTTAACCATTTGTCATTTTCGCACTATTTTTTTATTTACTTTTGAAAGGGCTCATTTTTACCATAATTGGTGATTTTGCAGATCAAAATTAAACCTATAAGTTCTTATAAATATGCTTTTTACAAAGATATGATTACTATCCTTTCGGGATGCTCGTACCGAATCGTCACGCAGCTAACGAAAATTACCGCTATGGCTTCCAGGGACAGGAAAAAGATGATGAACTAAAAGGTGGCGAAGGGAATTC
>NZ_MKTM01000012.1:0-147252 GCF_001898245.1 Flavobacterium sp. 40-81 | reverse complement strand
TCTACGGATTACTGGTTTACAGTGACCTATACCGAACAAGGACAATTAAAAGAATTTAAGGCGCACTTCTCGTTAAAACGATAATTAGTTTTAGATTGTGATAATAATGTAAAAAGCCCGCTCGAAAGAGCGGGTTTTTTTATGTTTGTAAGCAAAAGGTATCATCATAAAAAAAGGCAACCGTTATGGTTGCCTTTGAACAAAAAAAGCCTCATTTAAATGAGGCTTTTATATTATTTATTGTTGTAAGCCTGAAGTGCTTCTTTTAGAATTTTAACAGACTGAATTAAATCTTCTTTCTTTAAAACATAAGCAATTCGTACTTCGTCAAGTCCTACATTTGGTGTAGAGTAAAAACCTGCAGCTGGAGCAACCATAACGGTTTCTCCGTTTAAATCATAGCTTTCCAGTAACCATTGTGCAAAATCATCAGCGTTCTTAATCGGTAGTTTTGCAATGCAGTAAAAAGCTCCTTTTGGAGTTGCTACTTTCACACCTTCAATCTTATTCAATTCGGCAATTAAAGTGTCTCTACGATCTTTATATTCCGTAATTACATCATCAAAATAACTTTGAGGAGTTTCTAAAGCAGCTTCACTGGCAATTTGAGCAAAAGTTGGCGGGCTTAAACGCGCCTGTGCAAACTTCATCGCAGTTGCCATTACTTCTTTATTTTTAGAAACAATACAACCGATTCTTGCTCCGCACATACTGTATCGTTTCGAAACAGAATCAATCATAATTGCATTTTCTTCTAATCCTTCAATATTCATTACCGAGTAATGTTTGTCTCCGTCATAAGTGAATTCACGGTAAACTTCATCAGCAATCAGGAAAAGATCATGTTTTTTAACCAATTCAGCTAACTGCATTATTTCTTCTTTAGAATACAGATAACCGGTTGGATTACCCGGATTACAGATTAAGATTGCTTTTGTTTTCGGAGTAATCAATTTTTCAAAATCACTGATCGGAGGTAAAGCAAACCCGGTATCTATAGTAGAAATCACAGGCACTACTTTTACGCCGGAAGCAGTAGAAAAACCATTGTAATTTGCATAAAAGGGCTCAGGGATAATGATTTCATCATTAGTATCCATAGTACTTCCCATTGCAAAAAGCAAGGCTTCAGAACCACCGGTAGTAATAATGATATCTGCCTGGTTAATGGGAAGACCGTGATCCTGATAATACTTTGAAAGTTTATTTCTGTAGCTTTCAAAACCAGCAGAGTGACTGTATTCTAAAACAGTGATATCGGTGTTTTTTACAGCATTCAAAGCTACTTCCGGAGTTTTGATATCCGGTTGGCCAATATTTAAATGATATACTTTATGACCTTTCTTTTTAGCAATTTCTGCATAAGGAACCAATTTTCTAATTGGTGATTCAGGCATCTGTTGCCCTTTTAATGAAACTTTAGGCATGGTTAATATTTTTGATGCACAAATTTGCGACTTTTTTTAGGAAATTCATAAAAATATCGGGGCTAAAATCCTTTATTAATAGGAAATATCGGAACTATTTCTTAGATTTAAGAAAAATTTAATTTATGCGATTAATCTTTTTTCTTTTTTTGTTAATCACATATCCTAATTCCATCGCCGCCCAGGATGGATTTCAGTGGAAATCTTCAAAAGATAAAATCACGATACCTTTTGTCTTTGTTGATAACCTGATTATTATTCCCGTTGAAATAAATAATACTAAGCTCAATATGTTGCTGGATTCCGGATCGGAACCTTCCCTGATTTTCAGTTTTCCGCAAAATGATACCGTGCAGCTTTTCAATACTAAAAAAATAAAAATATCCGGTTTGGGAAATGAAGAAGAAGCGGAAGGATTATTATCACAGCGTAACAAAATGAATGTGAGTGATTATGTCGATACAAATTTTGAGATATTGGTAATCCTGGACGACAATCTGAATTTTTCCTCCAGAATAGGAATACCGGTTAATGGGATATTGGGGTACTCTTTTTTTAGAAACCACCTGGTAGAGATTAATTACATTAAAAAGAAGATTACCCTATACAAGAATAGGGATGTATTGAAAAAAAGGAGATTAAAATCGTTTACCAGTATTCCTTTGAGCATTGTTAACGGAAGACCTTATGTGGATGTTCATGCCCGGCTGGACCAGAAAGAAATGCAGTTAAAGCTGTTATTCGATACAGGACTTACAGACGGACTGTGGCTGTTTGAAGATGACAGGATAAAGTGTAATGATAAATATTTTGAAGATGTGCTCGGAGAAGGAATAGGCGGTACTATTCACGGTAAAAAATCACGTTTATCAGAAATCAAAACGGCACATTTCACCTTTAAAGACCCTTTGGTTTCTTATCCGGATACCACATCCTACAGACAGCTGCGGATCATTAAAGACCGGAACGGTTCTTTGGGCGGGGAAATCATTAAGCGGTTTACGGTCATGGTGGATTATGAAGAATCCAGGATTCTTGTAAAGACCAACAATATGTATGAAGATCCGTTTAACTATAATATGAGCGGAATCGAAATACAGCACAATGGAGTAGAATGGGTGCAGGAATCTGCCAAAAGCCAGGTCGATAAAGCCTTGCCGATGGGAGCGATCAATATGAATGATATTGTTTTTGATAATTCCAGTTTTAAATACAAATTCATTTTGAAGCCGGTATTTGAGATCGCCAGCGTCCGGAAGAAATCACCTGGCGAGGAGGCAGGCCTGAAAGCCGGAGACAAGGTTTTAAAGATTGATAAAAAGAATGTTCACAACCTTTCGAAACAGCGCATAAACGAGTTATTGCAGTCGGAAGAAAATAAAATAATAAAGATTCAGGTGGAAAGGGATGGGAAAGTTCTGGATTATGAAATTAAGCTCAGAAAGCTCTTGTAATAAAAAAAGCCCTGTATTAACAGGGCTTTTGTATCAATAAGTAATGTTGTTACGATTGTGGAGTTGTTTTAGGTTTTTCAAGAACTCCAGCCTCTTGTTTAACGATTACTTCACCTTTAATTCTTAAAGCAACTTTACCACCTTCATAGTTAACAGCATTTGATTCTACAGTGATGGTTTTGCTGATTTTACCAGGATTCATGTTGTATTTTACATCAATTTTTCCGGTTTTACCAGGCATAATAGGCTCAGTCGGTTTAGATGGAACAGTACATCCGCAAGTAGATTGTACATTCGTAATAATTAGAGGAGCATCACCAGTGTTTTTGAACTCGAAAGATCTGATACCATTGTCAGAATCTTTAGATACTACACCATAATCAATAGTGTTGTCTTTTGCTTTAAATTCGATTTTTGGTCCTTTTTGAGCATATGAAGCAACACTAAATGCTAATACTGCAACTAATCCTAATAATTTTTTCATTTTTAATTTAGTTTTTTTTATTGTTATTGTAAAATTACATTGTTTTAATAAATGAACAAATATTTTAACGCTCTTTTTTTATTTGCTCAGATATAATTACTTTTGCGAGATAATTTGCAAAAAGTGTACCAAAAAAGCAATATCTTTTTTGGAATCGAAACGACAGTGCTTTTTTTAAAGCCATTTTCTTACTGTCCGTTTTCTATCTTTGAATTTGCGAAAAAGATTTTTATTGCCATCATTGCTAAGCGATTAGCCGATGGATTATTATAAACACAAGAAAAATAAACGAAGACTATATATGACAATTCCAGCTCAATTTGACGCCAAGGCAGTAGAACAGAAATGGTACGACTACTGGATGAAGAACAATTATTTTCACTCGGAACCTGACCACAGAACTCCGTACACAATTGTAATTCCGCCGCCAAACGTCACAGGAGTACTGCACATGGGACATATGTTGAACAATACTATCCAGGATGTATTGATTCGTAGAGCTCGTTTAAAAGGATTTAATGCCTGCTGGGTTCCCGGAACCGACCATGCTTCCATTGCTACTGAAGCTAAAGTAGTAGCCAAGCTAAAAGCAGAAGGGATTAATAAAAACGATTTATCCCGTGAAGAATTCCTGAAACATGCCTGGGAATGGACCGATAAATACGGTGGCGTAATCCTGGATCAGCTGAAAAAACTGGGTGCTTCCTGCGATTGGGAAAGAACCAAGTTTACAATGGATCCGGATATGTCGGCTTCCGTTATCCGTTCTTTTGTTGATTTATACAATAAAGGACTGATTTACCGTGGTTACCGAATGGTAAACTGGGATCCGGAAGCGAAAACAACGCTGTCGGATGAAGAAGTTATCTACGAAGAACGCCAGGGGAGATTATACCATTTACGATATCAGATTGAAGACAGCGAAGAATATGTAACGATCGCGACAACACGTCCGGAAACTATTTTAGGCGATACAGCAATCTGTATTCACCCGGAAGATGAACGATATTTCCACTTAAAAGGGAAAAGAGTAATTGTGCCGATTTGCAACCGCGTTATTCCGATTATTTTCGACGAATATGTGGATATGGAATTTGGTACAGGCTGCTTAAAAGTTACACCGGCACACGATGTAAACGATAAAGAATTAGGCGAAAAACACAATCTGGAAATCATTGATATCTTCAATGATGATGCCACATTAAACGCTTTCGGATTACACTATCAGGGGAAAGACCGTTTCGTTGTTCGTGAGGAAATTGCTCAGGAACTGGAAACGCTTGGTGCTTTGGTAAAAGTGGAAACACATATTAATAAAGTAGGTACTTCCGAAAGAACCAAAGCGGTTATTGAACCGAGATTGTCAGATCAGTGGTTCCTTAAAATGGAAGATCTGGTAAAACCGGCAATAAAAGCTGTTTTGGAAACCGAGGATGTAAAACTATATCCAAGCCGTTTTAACAATACATACCGCCATTGGATGGAAAACATCCGTGACTGGAATATTTCCCGTCAGTTATGGTGGGGACAACAAATTCCGGCATACTATTATGGTGACGGAAAAGAAGATTTTGTTGTTGCAGAAACCAGAGAAGAAGCGTTGGCGCTGGCAATACAAAAAACAGGTAACCAGATTTTAACAGCCGATGATTTAAGACAGGATGTAGATGCTTTGGATACCTGGTTCTCGTCCTGGTTATGGCCGATATCCGTTTTCGGAGGCATCATGGATCCTGAAAATCCGGAATATAAATACTATTATCCTACCAATGACCTGGTAACCGGACCGGACATTTTGTTCTTCTGGGTAGCCCGTATGATCATTGCCGGTTATGAATATGCCGGAGAAAAACCGTTTACGAATGTATATTTAACCGGATTGGTACGTGATAACCAACGCCGGAAAATGTCGAAATCGCTTGGAAACTCACCGGATCCGTTGGATTTGATTGAGAAATTCGGAGCCGATGGTGTTCGTGCCGGATTATTGTTAAGTGCAGCTGCCGGAAATGATATCCTGTTTGATGAAGAACTATGCAACCAGGGGAAAGCATTCAGTAATAAAATCTGGAATGCATTCCGTCTGATCAAAGGATGGGAAGTAAGCGAAAGCATTGCCCAGCCGGAATATGCTAAAGTTGCTGTAGAATGGTATGAAGCCAAATTACAGAAAACATTAGCCGAAATTGAAGACCATTTTGAGAAATACAGAATTTCCGATGCTTTAATGGCAACGTATAAGCTGGTTTGGGATGATTTCTGTTCGTGGTTCCTGGAAATGATTAAGCCGGGTTACCAGCAGCCGATTGACAGTGTTACTTTTAACAGTGCGATTGAAATGCTGGAAGCGAACCTGAAATTATTACATCCGTTCATGCCGTTCCTGACCGAAGAAATCTGGCAGCACATTGCTGAACGATCAGAGAAAGAAGCCCTGATCATTGCAGAATGGCCGAAAGCACAAACCGTAAACGAAGCGCTTATTGCAGAATTCGACTTTGCTACGGAAGTAATTTCCGGTATTCGTACAATCAGAAAAGACAAAAACATTTCTTTCAAGGATACAATTGAATTGAAAGTAGTGAACAATGAAAATGCAACGACATTCTTTGATGTAATTATCACAAAGCTTGGAAACATCAGCGCTTTGGAATATGTTACGGACAAAGTTGACGGAGCGTTGTCCTACCGTGTAAAATCCAATGAATATTTTATTCCGATTACCGGAAATATTAATGTGGAAGAAGAGATTACAAAATTAACGGAAGAACTTAACTACAATAAAGGATTCCTGAAATCGGTACAGGCGAAACTCGCAAATGAAAAATTTGTGAATTCGGCACCGGAAAAAGTTGTAGCGATCGAACGCCAGAAAGAAGCAGATGCTTTGGCTAAAATTGCAACGATAGAACAAAGCTTAGCCGGTTTACAATAAAAATTGGCATAACCACATAAAAAGAGGTCTGAATTTTCAGGCCTCTTTTGTTTTTAGAAATAAAAGAAAAGACACTAAAAGCATCCTTTCATTTTATAATCGAATTAGTATTTTCCTTTGTACCTTTGTGTTTGTCAAATACTTCAAATTAACAGATGAAATTCCAAGTTGTTTCCGATTATAAGCCAACAGGTGATCAGCCGCAGGCTATAGATAAACTGAGTAAAGGAGTTGATAACGGAGAGCGTTTTCAGACTTTGTTAGGGGTAACGGGTTCCGGAAAAACGTTTACGGTAGCCAATGTTATCCAGGAAGTGCAGCGGCCTACATTGGTGCTGGCACACAACAAAACACTGGCCGCGCAGCTGTATTCGGAATTCAAGCAATTCTTCCCGAACAATGCTGTGGAATACTTTGTTTCTTACTACGACTACTATCAGCCGGAAGCTTTTATCCCGGTAACGGGAACCTATATTGAAAAGGATCTGTCCATTAATGAAGAACTGGAAAAAATGCGATTGAGTACCACTTCATCGCTGTTATCCGGTAGGAGGGACGTGTTGGTAGTGGCTTCGGTTTCCTGTTTATACGGTATTGGTAACCCGGTGGAATTCCAGAAAAACGTGGTTTCCATCGAACAGAATCAGACCATTTCCCGGACCAAATTATTGCACCGTTTGGTTCAGAGTTTGTATGCCCGTACCGAAGCAGAATTTACGCCCGGAACTTTCCGGATCAAAGGTGACACGGTAGAAGTATTTCCAAGTTATGGTGATGAACCGTTCCGGATTCACTTCTTTGGCGATGAAATTGAAGAAATAGAAGCTTTTGATGCCAAAACAGCTCAGGTTTTGGAGAAATATGACAAACTGAATATCTACCCGGCCAATATGTTTGTAACCTCGCCGGATGTTTTGCAGAATGCTATCTGGGAAATCCAGCAGGATTTGGTAAAACAGGTCGATTATTTTAAAGAAATAGGCAAGCATCTTGAAGCAAAACGTTTGGAAGAACGTACGAATTTTGATTTGGAGATGATCCGCGAACTGGGCTATTGCTCCGGAATTGAAAACTACTCCCGTTATCTGGACGGAAGAGCGCCCGGAACACGTCCGTTCTGCTTACTGGATTACTTTCCGGATGATTTCCTAATGGTTGTGGACGAAAGCCACGTGACTATTTCGCAGGTTCATGCCATGTATGGCGGGGATCGTTCCCGTAAAGAAAATCTGGTGGAATATGGCTTCCGCCTTCCGGCAGCAATGGACAACCGACCGTTGAAGTTTGAAGAATTTGAAGGCATGCAAAACCAGGTGATTTATGTTTCGGCAACACCGGCAGATTATGAATTGCAAAAATCGGAAGGGATTTATGTAGAACAGATCATTCGTCCTACAGGATTACTCGATCCGATCATTGAGATACGACCAAGCCAGAACCAGATTGACGATTTAATAGAAGAAATTCAATTGCGCTGTGAAGCTGATGAAAGGGTTTTAGTGACAACGCTGACCAAACGTATGGCGGAAGAACTGGCTAAATATTTAGCCAAAGTTTCAATACGTTGCCGTTATATTCACTCGGAAGTGGACACACTGGAACGGGTGGAGATCATGCAGGATTTACGAAAAGGACTGTTTGATGTATTAATCGGGGTAAACCTGCTGCGTGAAGGACTGGACTTACCGGAAGTTTCCCTGGTTGCTATTCTGGACGCCGATAAGGAAGGATTCCTGAGAAGCCATCGTTCACTGACGCAGACGGTGGGACGTGCTGCGCGTAATGTGAACGGGAAGGCAATAATGTATGCCGATAAGATTACGGCAAGTATGCAGAAAACAATTGATGAAACGAACTACCGCAGACAAAAACAGATTGATTATAACACCAAGCACAATCTGGTTCCGAAAGGACTGAATAAAAAGATTGAAAGCGCGCTGATGAAAAATTCAGCTGCCTCTTACGAACAGGAAAAGACTGCCGCACGTGCTGCAGAACCGGAAACTGCCTATCTGTCTAAACCGGAAATTGAAAAGATCATACGTGAAAAACGCAAAGCCATGGAAAAAGCGGCTAAAGATCTGGACTTTATGCAGGCTGCAAAATTAAGAGACGAAATAAAAGTATTACAGGAAAAAGTATAAGAGTTATGTGTTTTTAAAGAACAGCATTGTTTAATTATGCTGTTCTTCAAAGGCGCAGATCAAAAACTCCGCGGCCACCATTTTATTAGGAGAATCTTCCATTGCTTTTAATGTTTTGCGAATGCCCATTGGGTTCAATCCCATCTTAATCCCAATCTCATTAATCGCTCTTACTTCCCGTTCGTGCAAAACATCATCAACATGCATCAGCAACGCCAAACGGTAGAATTGCATAATGCGCTGGTGCTCGTCTTTTATAATGACAATCTCCTTCTGCTTGTCGAAAAGACTTAAAAAAACGGACTTCTCAATGCCAAGCTCTTCGGCAACGATGGCTAAAAAGTCGTATTCATTGTCGTGTAATTCCCCATCGACTATAGCAAAAGCAATCATTTCTGAGAGAAGACTGATTCTTTCTTCGTAAGTATTCATGATAATATTTTTTGCAAAAGTAAATTAAAATCGGAATCAAAAAAGGGACCGTTGATTTTATGTATCTTTGAAGGATAATTTTTCGACTAATGAACAATAATGATATCTTTAAAAAGCTTCGTGTAGCTTTACAATTACGGGATGATCAAATCGTAGCCATTTTAGAACTGGTGGATTTTAGAATTTCCAAAGGGGAAATCGGTAACTTTTTCCGTAATGAAGACCATCCTAAATTTATGGAGTGTGGTGATCAGGTTTTGCGTAACTTTTTGAACGGATTAGTTATCCATCTTAGAGGAACGAAAGAAAACCCTAAAAACCCGATGGAAGTTTTGGAGAAAAATAAAGAAGGCGTTAAAACGGCCGCAACAGCTGTGAAAAAACAGGAGTTTACGCCAAAACCAAAACAGGAAGAGAAAAAGAAACCTGCACCTAAAAAAGCACCGTTCAAGCAGAAAAAGCAACAGCCTATCGTAGAAAAAGTAAGGTTTAAAAACGGAAAGAATAAGAATTCATAAGCCTTTGGATCAATTTGATACCCTTGACTATCTGAAAGTCGGAAACGAGCTGCAACGACGAAGTTATGACGTATTGACCACCCATACGGTTTTCGATAAGCTTGCCGGTTTTACACCCGTTTTGGTAGGAACAATCCCGATTGATATTGCGATAGCTTCAAGCGATCTGGATATCGTTTGCTGCTGGAATGTAAAAGAAGACTTTATTGAAGTGTTAAAGCATGGCTTTTCCGGATATCCCGGTTTTACATGGTGTAATACGGTCATCAATGGAGAAGATACGGTAATTGCGAATTTTTTTGCTGATGGCATTGAAATTGAAATCTTCGGACAGCATTTGCCGGTAAAAGAACAAAACGGCTACCGCCACATGCTAATCGAATACCAGATTCTTCAGGAAAAGGGGAGTGCTTTCAGAGATAAGATAATCAATTTGAAAAGTACAGGAATGAAAACAGAACCTGCTTTTGCAAAATTGCTGCATATTGAAGGAGATCCTTATCTTGGATTACTGAATTATAAGAAATAAAAAAGCCTGAGTTTAACTCAGGCTTTTTTGTATATAAGAATGGTGTTTCTCAATTATGATAAAGCAGCTTTTACCTGGTCTGCAGCTTCCTGGAATTCAACAGCAGATAAGATTGGCATACCGGAATTATCGATTAATTCTTTTGCAATCTCTGCATTAGTTCCTTGTAAACGAACAATGATTGGAACATTAATGTTGTCTCCCATGTTTTTGTAAGCGTCAACAACCCCTTGAGCAACACGGTCACAACGAACGATTCCTCCGAAGATGTTAATTAAGATCGCTTTTACATTCGGATCTTTTAAGATGATACGGAAAGCCGTTTCAACACGTTTCGCATCAGCAGTTCCACCCACGTCTAAGAAGTTAGCCGGCTCAAATCCTGCATGTTTGATTAAGTCCATAGTCGCCATAGCTAAACCAGCACCATTAACCATACAGCCAACATTACCATCTAAATCCACGTAGTTTAATCCTACTTCTTTCGCTTCTACTTCAATTGGATTCTCCTCACGGATATCACGCATTTCAGCATAGGTTTTTTGTCTGAATAAAGCATTGTCGTCAATAACAACTTTTGCATCAACAGCTAAAATTTTATTATCAGAAGTTTTTAATACCGGGTTGATTTCAAATAAAGAAGCGTCAGCACCAACATAAGCTTTGTATAAAGCGTCTACGAATTTGATCATTTCTTTAAAAGCATCTCCTGAAAGACCTAAGTTAAAAGCAATTCTTCTTGCCTGGAAACCTTGCAGTCCAACAGCAGGATCAATTTCTTCTGTAAAGATTAAATGAGGTGTTTTTTCAGCAACTTCTTCAATATCCATTCCACCTTCAGTAGAATACATGATCATGTTACGTCCTTTTCCTCTGTTTAATAAAACAGACATATAAAATTCTGAAGTTTCGCTTTCTCCAGGATAGTAAACATCTTCAGCAACAAGTACTTTGTGTACTTTTTTACCTTCTGGCGGAGTTTGTGGAGTTATTAAGTCCATTCCGATGATTTGTTCTGCTATCTCTTTTACCTGATCCAGGTTTTTAGCTAACTTAACACCACCACCTTTTCCACGCCCACCTGCGTGAATTTGAGCTTTGATTACGTGCCAACCTGTTCCGGTTTCAGCAGTCAGTTGTTTTGCTTTTGCTACAGCTTCCTCGGCATTGTTAGCAACATAACCACGTTGTACTCTTACCCCGTGACTGGCTAATATTTCTTTACCTTGATATTCGTGTAAATTCATAATTTGATACGTTTAGCTTTATTATAAAGTGCCACAAAAATAGCAAACTTGATTTAAAGTGCCTAATTAAATTTAGAGGAGTTTGTTATTATCCGCTTAAAAATAAAAGACTTTGTATTTTTTTAGTGCGATTTCAATTTTGCGGACACTTTTAACGCTGTTTTTTGATGATTTCCGGTTTGAAAAATGACTTTAAAATAAAAAAAACGCTTTCCGTACGGAAAGCGTTTTTAGATTCCTTCTGGTTAAAGGATTTATTTGTCGATGGATCCCAGAACACGTTTCATAAAGCTGTTTAAAGCTTCTTTTTTATCGGTTCCGTCTTTAACCATTTTGTTTACTTCAAGAGCACCGTACATATTGGAAATTAATTCCCCAATAACATCCAGTTCTTCATCTTTCAGGGAAGGCACTTCGGTTAGTGCTTCCAGTACTTCAATGGTTTCAATGATGTAATCCTGATCGTTTTCTTCAATAAACTGCGTTAACTGTTTAATTACCGGTAATTTCATAGTTAAGCGATTTCGTTTACTAATTCTGTTAATACCTCTGCTTTATTGGTTTGTGTCTGATTTACCAATCCGCCGTTTACAAAAGTTGCGAATGTAGGTAAGTTCGAAACATTAGCCAGTTTTCTTGATTCCGGAGAATTTTCCGCATCTACTAAAACAAAAGTGATGTTTTCTTTTTCGGAAGCCAGTTTTTTAAATTTTGGCTTCATGATACGGCAATTTCCACACCAGGAAGCAGAAAATTGTACAACTACTTTTTCATTAGTATTTACTAATTCCTGTAGTTTATCTTCATTTAATTCAATTAACATAGCAATTTTTTTTAATATTAGTTATTCAGGTAGTTAGCAACACCTTCTCTGGTAGCAAACATAGCCTCTTTTCCTTCTTCCCAATTAGCAGGACATACTTCTCCTTTAGTTTGTACGTGTGTGTAAGCATCAACTAAACGTAAATACTCCGCAACATTTCTTCCTAACGGCATATCGTTAACACTTTCGTGGAAAATTTTTCCGGTCTCATCAATTAAGTAAGTAGCACGGTAAGTTACATTAGATCCTTCAATGATTACGGTATCCAACTCATCGTTGTAAGCAGCTGTTTCGATATCTAAAATACCTAAGATGTTTGCTAAGTTACGGGTTGTATCGGCTAAAATAGGGTAAGTAACACCTTCGATTCCTCCGTTTGCTTTTGGCGTGTTTAACCAGGCAAAGTGAACTTCGTTAGTATCACATGAAGCACCGATTACGATAGTGTTTCTTTTTTCAAATTCAGGTAAAGCAGCTTGAAAGGCGTGTAATTCTGTTGGACATACAAAAGTGAAATCTTTTGGATACCAAAATAATAATACTTTCTTGTTGTTTTTTGTAGCTTCTTCAAAAATGTTGATTTTTAAATTGTCTCCCATTTCAGAAATAGCGTCAATTGCAATGTTTGGAAATTTTTTACCTACTAATGACATAACTTGTATAAATTTTAAGATTATTATTTTTTTACAATGCAAAAGTAGCCAATATAATGTGTACTGAGTATTAAGTTTGATTATTATTATTTATTTTTAAATAGGTAATTTCTATTTGGAATAATGGCTTTCACTTTATTTAAATGGAAGAGATTGATTTAAGAATTGGTTTTATATATTTGTTTTTATTAGCAAATTGAATAAATAATATTTAATTTATTATTAATTAGCCTAAAACTAACCGATTACATGCAAAAATAATTTATGAGTTTTTCAAATTTATTTCGAAAAAAGTCTGTTGAAGACATCTTAAAACAAGTAAAACAAAACGCCACCGATGGACATGGAGCATTAGGTAAGCATTTAACTACAAAGGATTTGACAGCTTTTGGTATTGCGGCCATCGTTGGTGCCGGAATTTTCAGTACTATCGGTAAAGCCAGTTCCGATGGTGGTCCGGCTGTAATATTCTTATTTTTATTTACTGCTGTAGCCTGTGGTTTTGCGGCTTTTGCCTATGCCGAATTTGCTTCAATGGTTCCGGTTTCCGGAAGCGCATACACCTATTCGTATGTGGCTTTTGGCGAATTGATTGCCTGGATAATAGGTTGGGCTTTAATTATGGAATACGCCATCGGTAATATTACCGTAGCCATATCGTGGAGTGATTATTTTACCGGACTGCTCGATAGCGGCGGGATTCATCTGCCGCAATGGATACAAATGGACTACCTGACGGCTTCCAATGGTTTTAAAGAAGCAACCGCTTTAATGCAGGGCGGAAAATCGTTTGAAAACCTGAGTGCTGCGCTTCAGGCAGCACATACGGCCTGGACTACCGCTCCTACAATCGGGGCATTTCACTTTGTAGCAGACTTACCCGCTTTATTCATTATTATCATTATTACCTGGTTGGTTTACAGAGGGATGAAAGAATCCCGAAATGCCAGTAACCTGATGGTAGTCGTGAAATTAGCGATCATTTTATTGGTTATTGCGGTGGGAGTATTTTATGTAGATGTTGAAAACTGGAGCCCTTTTGCACCCAACGGAATTAACGGAGTACTGAAAGGTGTTTCTGCGGTTTTCTTCGCATATATCGGGTTTGACGCAATTTCAACCACTGCAGAAGAATGTAAAAATCCACAGCGTGATTTACCGAGAGGGATGATGTGGGCGATTATTATCTGTACCGTTCTTTATATTGTTATTGCCTTGGTCTTAACAGGTATGGTGAGTTATAAAGACCTGAATGTGGGTGACCCGCTGGCCTTTGTTTTTGATAAACTGAATTTAAAATGGCTTTCCGGAATTATTGCCGTGAGTGCCGTTGTAGCGATGGCGAGTGTATTGCTGGTTTTCCAGATGGGACAGCCTCGTATCTGGATGAGTATGAGCCGTGACGGATTGCTTCCGAAGCGTTTTTCTAAAGTGCATCCGAAATATAAAACCCCTTCCTATGCAACCATCGTAACCGGTTTTGTAGTAGCCATTCCGGCTTTATTCCTGAACCTAACAATGGTAACCGATTTGTGCAGTATCGGAACCCTGTTTGCCTTCGTACTGGTTTGCGCCGGAGTTTTGGTATTACAGGACAGAAAAGATATTCCGAGAGGTAAATTTAAAACCCCTTATATCAATGCCCGATACATCGCACCGTTATTGCTGGTTGCCGGTTTGGTATTTGCCTTTACAGTGAATAAAAAACCGACGATGGATTTTATTACCAATGTAAAACAGGTAAACGAACCTTCGGCAATTGTAACCGCTTTATCGAAAACGGAAACCGAATTGGTTTACAATCATTTGCTAAAAGGAGAGAAGGCACATATTGCCAGTGAAACACAGGATCTGGAGCATATCCTGAGCAATTACAGAGAAGAGAATAAGGATAAATATGACGAAGTTGTTGCGGCTTTACCGATTGGTGAAAACGTAAAATACGAAAGCGGTCTGGCACTATTCAAACACAAAATTCCGATGTGGATCTTTTTAACGGTACTTGTTGGATTAGTGGTTTGGGCTTATAAAAAGCGACTTTCTTTAATTCCGTTGCTGGGACTGGTATGCTGTCTGTACATGATGGCAGAATTGAGTGTGTGGAACTGGATTTACTTCACCATTTGGTTGTTAATCGGTCTGGCTATTTATTTTGGCTACAGCCAGAAAAACAGTAAATTGAATTACAGTAAAATAGAACCGACCATACACGACTAAAGGTTCGCCGGAACAGCAGAAGTGTTTACCTCGTGATAGTTATTGATTTTAACAAGATAAAGGCAAATGAAATTAGTAGTAGATAGTGGCTCTACAAAAGCCGACTGGATTGCATTGGACGAAAACGGAAGTATTCAGTTTACGGCAACCACTTTAGGATTAAATCCGGAAGTCCTGGAAAGAGAAGATGTATTATACCGGATCGACCAGCGGTTTGACATCTCGCATAACAAAGACAAGGTGACACACCTGTATTTTTATGGAGCCGGCTGCGGAACCGACCGGATGAAAAACTTCCTGACCGGTGTTTTTAAAGAATACTTTACAAATGCCGAAATCGTAGTTCACGAAGATACCTATGCCGCCGTGTTTGCCACAACACCGCACAATGAAAAAGCCATCGTTTGTATTCTGGGAACAGGTTCCAACTGCAGTTATTATGATGGTAAGGAACTGCACCAGAAAATACAGTCGTTAGGCTATCTGGCAATGGACGATTGCAGCGGTAACCAGTTTGGGCGCCACCTGATACGGGCGTACTATTTTGGAAAAATGCCGCAGGAACTGGCTAAAGAATTTGAAAAAGAGTATGATCTGGATGCTGATGTGCTGAAACACAACTTCTATAAAGTACCCAATCCGAATGCCTTTCTGGCAACCTTTGCCAAGTTTTTAATCAAGCATAAGGATCATGAATTCATCCGGAAGATCGTTTTGCATGACATGCAGGTTTTTGTGGACAATTACATCACCCAGTTTGATGACTGCCGTGAGATCCCGGTGCACTTCATCGGTTCGATTGCCTACTATCTGAAAGAAGAACTGGAAATGGTCTTAAACGGGAACGGACTTACACTGGGGAATGTGTATCGCAAACCCATAGACGGATTAATTAATTATCACACAGTATAAAATGGAAATAGCTGTTATTGCCCATGATGGTATGAAAGCCGATCTGGTTCAGTTCCTGAACGAACACAAAGCTTTTCTGAAATCGGAAAACATTACTTTAATCGCAACGGGAACTACCGGTAGCAAAGCGGAAAATGCGGGATTTAAGGTGCTGAAAATGCTGTCCGGACCATTGGGAGGAGATGCGCAGATTGCGGCCCGTGTGGCAGAAGGAAAATGCAATATGGTCCTGTTCTTTAAAGACCCTTTAGCAAAACACCCTCATGAGCCGGATATTAACATGCTCATAAGGGTGTGTGATGTGCATAATGTGCCGTTAGCAACCAATCAGGCAACTGCCGAATTGCTGCTGAAAGCTATTTCTCTGCAATCATAGAGATTTCTACATTAACGTTTTTTGGCAAACAAGCCACCTGAACCGTTTCACGAGCTGGAGCGGTTTTTTCATTAAAATAAGCACCGTAAATAGCATTTATTCTCGCAAAATCGTTCATGTCGCTAATAAAGATTGTGGTCTTTACAACGTTCTCAAAGGTCATTCCTGCCGCTTCAAGAACAGCGGTCATGTTTTCCATAACTTGTTTGGTTTCCACTTCTATGGAATCCATTACTAAATCTCCTGTAACCGGATCCAAAGCGATCTGGCCGGAAGTATATAATGTGCTGTCATTAACAAGGACTGCCTGGCTGTAAGGTCCGATAGGAGCAGGAGCCTTAGCTGTAAAAATGATTTTTTTCATACTATGTTAGGTAAATTTTTATCGTAAACGACGATCCGGAACACTACGTTTATCCCATTTAATATCGCTAAGAACAGAAGAGCGGATCCCGATAAAGAAGCCCCAATAGGAATAATCTCCGAAAGGAACCCAGTTAAAACTCATACGCCAGCTCAATAAATCCCTTTCAAAACGCAGCTGGGTAAAGGTAACCCCTTTTCGGGCAAAGTCATATCCGGAAGAAACACCCACTTTCCATTTTGGAGTCAGGTCTACGTTTCCGGAAACCATTAACGAGTTGGTTGAAATCTGGCTTTCACGGTTGTTATTCGCATAGGTCAGGGAATAAGCAAACTGTAAATCCCAGGGCAATTCCAGCTGGTAAAACCCTTTGAAATTGTCCTTTTTTTCTACGTCATCATCCTTAAACAAACTCTGACGGTTATCGCTCAAATCGGTAGAACGGCCAAATAAATCATCCGGACGTCCGCCGTTCATAACATTCTGATCGTTATCTTTTTTGTTTTTGTCGCTGCTTGGTCCGAAATCGGAACTGGAAACGCTATAGTTAATGGTAATGTTCGCACTCGTCATACGGAACAGGCTACCACCATTGTCAATGTTATAAGTGTTGATACGTTTTCCGGCATTGTCAATGGCATACATGTCCAATGTAGTTCCGAAATTCACATTCATTTTATTGTTTAACAACTGTGTTCCTCCGGAAACCACTACCGGTGACCACGCAAGTGAATCGGCAGCAATATTATAGTTGGTCGAGAAGTTAAGGTTATTTAACAGCATTACTTTTTTAGGCTCTGTTTTTGCCGGATCGGAATCGCGGACTTTGGCTTCAAAAGTATTGCTTAAGCTAAGACCAATGTTGTTGGAATAGTTTTTACCCGGCGCACCGAATATCCCGTTTTCAAACCGGGAATAATCCTGGCGTGTTGCTCCGGTGGCATCAATAGCATAAGTGTCGTAATATTTCTCAAAACTCGGTGTATAGGAGTAGGATACACTTGGACGCATTACGTGGCGTATTGCCTGGATTTTTTTATCATCACCAAAATTAAAAGTACCGTAAATAGTGGTACCCACGTTCGAAGTGAAATTATAGGTTCTGTAAGAGTCGAAACCGTTTACATCGTTAGTGATCACTTTGTTTTGTGTGGCATCAAACTCTTTGTTGATCGTTTTTAAATACCATACCTCGCTATAGTTTGTTCCGGCAGTTACACTGAAATATTTAAAAACTTTAAAGTTGGTACTGATCGGAATGCTATGTTGAAATCCGGATTTGGCATCGCGGAACATCTGTGACGTAAAAAACAGGGAATCTGTCGTTTTAATACGGTTTTCAGCTCTTAAATTATATTGGAAGTTGATATTTTTAAAAATACCTTTTTTGATTTCATCTTTTTTGGCAAAAGGGAAAATACGGTCAACACTTGCCTGGAAAGTAGGCAGGGTCATGTCGATTGCCTGTGTATTGGTGTTTTGGGAGTGGGTTGCCGTAACGGAAAAGTTTACCTGAGGAACCGTTTGCAGCGTTTGCGAGTAGGAAACCGAGGAACTCATGTTGTTGTTCAGGGAAGAACCTACGTTGATCATGTTAAGCGAGTTTCTGAAATACTGGCTACTACCTAAGTTAACAGAAGCCGAAAACCGGGAATTGGGACTTGCTTTGGAATCCTGGGAGTGCGACCATTGGATATTGTATTCCCGCCTCTTGCTGTAATTCGGGAAACCACGTTCGTTCTGGATCTGATTCTCAAAACGGATGTTGACACGGCCGTTAAAATCATAACGCTTGGCATAGTTGCTTTCAAAACGCAGGGCATAACTTCCGTTCGTATAATAATCTCCTAAAACTGCCAGATCGTAATAATCGCTCAAAGCGAAATAATATCCTCCGTTTTGAAGGAAATAACCTTTGTCCCGGGTATCTCCGAATGAAGGAATGATAAAACCGGATGCTGCTTTTTCACTCATCGGGAAATAACCGAAAGGAAGTCCGATAGGTGTTGGAACATCGGCAATAACCATATTCGTTAACCCCACAACAACTTTTTTACCGGGTACGAACTTGATTTTTCGTGCCAGGAAATAATATTCGGGATCTTCAATATTTTTAGAAGTTGTAAAACGGGCATTTTTCATGAAATAAACCGAATCACTCTCTTTTTTTGAAATTTCAGCCTTGATTCTAAAATCCTGCTGCTCTGTCCGGGAATTCCAGACCTTTGCTTTTTTGGTTTTGATATTAAAACGGATGGAATCCGGTTCAACCACATTCTGTCCTTGCTTAAAAACCGGAAATTGTGAGTAATTTCCTAAACTATCTTTGATTCTTCCGGCATATACTTCGTCTTTTTCATAGTCTAAAACGATAATTCCGGACTTTAAATCGATGTCTTTATAGATAAGTTCCGCTTCGTTGTATAGCGTTAACTGCTTCTTTTTTTGGTCAATTTTTTCATAGTCTTTCGCTTTTCTCTTCACAATTCCGTCAAGAGAAGACTTCTTTTTTTTGACAGAATCATTTTTTGTTTCTGCTGAAAGTTTTTTCATGCTTTCAGTGCCCAAATGAATGCTATCTTTCTGTTTTTCAGCAGGTATCTTTTTGGTTTGGGATTTGATTTCCTGGGAATAGATTTCATGTTTTCCGGCAAACAGAAAAAATGATAATAAAACGATATGAAATAAGTTTGTACGCAAAGGTTTTAATACTATTTTTGTAAAAATATGGCTCAATTTTTGACGGTTCAAACTTACATATATTTTTTCTCAAAAATAAGCATTTAATAAAATTATAACCATTATCGATAAATTACAAAGACTATGACAGGGAACATCAAGACTAATTTTATAAGCTCACTATTTTTGATACTGTTTTTTCAGGTCGCATTTGCTCAAAATAACTCGAAATTTAAAGTAGTTCTGGATCCCGGTCACGGAGGAAATGATTTCGGTGCGGTCTATCATGGATTTGTAGAAAAAAACAATGCTCTGAATGTAGCCTTAAAAGTAGGGAAGATCTTAGAGAAAGACCCGAATATCCAGGTTATTTACACCCGTAAGACCGACGTATTTATCGAATTGGATGAAAGAGCCAATATCGCAAACAGAAATGATGCGAATATTTTTGTATCAATTCACTGTAATGCCAATAAAAATACGGTAGCTTCCGGAACGGAAACCTATGTAATGGGGGTTACCCGTAACGCTTCAAACTTGGAAGTGGCGAAAAAAGAGAATGCTGTAGTGACGATGGAGAGTGACTATAAGATGAAATATGACGGTTACGATCCGAATTCTCCGGAATCATTAATTGGAATGACACTTTTACAGGAAGAATACATCGAACAGAGTATTGACCTTGCTGCACGTATTCAGGACGGATTTGAAAACGGACTGGGCAGAAAGAGCAGAGGTGTAAAACAGGCCGGTTTCTTAGTATTGCGAAAAATCTACATGCCGCGTGTTTTGATCGAAATGGGATTCGTGTCCAATAAAGAAGAAGGCGCTTATCTGAGTTCGGATAACGGACAGGAAGATCTGGCAAAAGCCATTGGTGATGCTATCCTGAGCTATAAAAAAGAATACTTCGTACCGGGTGTTTCAGTTGGTCGTGAGGACAAACCAACACCATCTAAAGTTGCAGAAAAAGATACCAGAGAAACCAAAACAAAAGTAGACACTGCTAAAGTAACTAAGGAAATTAAAAAAGAAATAAAACCGGTAGCTTCTAATAAAGGAGTGGTTTTTAAAGTTCAGATCTCTGCCAGCGGAAAGAAATTGGATTTAGTACCCGGTAATTTTAAGGGACTAAACAATATTTCCATGGAAGAAGATAAGAACATTATTAAATATTTTTACGGACAAACCAAGGAGCATTCTGAGGCAAAAGAACTTTTAGCACAAGCTAAGGATAAAGGATTTACGTCGGCATTTATTGTTGCCTACAAAGACGGTAAAAAGATTACTATTCAGGAAGCCTTAAAATAAATCCCGTAATTGAAAATATTTATTTTTAATTTTGCTCATTAAATAATTGAATTTTGAAAATAACAAGAGAAATAAAAACGGCAATTTTAGTCATTACCTCAATCGTAGTATGTTTATGGGGGTACAGTTTTCTAAAAGGTAAAAACCTATTTGATTCCAATCGTAATTTTTATGTAGTATATGACAACGTGGAAGGATTATCACCTTCGGCGCCCATTACGATCAACGGATTGGTGGTTGGTAAAATCAACAGTATCGAAATTCAGAAAAATACCGGGAAATTATTGGTAGAAATGCAGATTAAAAATGATTTCGCTATTTCGAAGTCCAGTATTGCCAGTATTTACGAACCGGGATTCATCGGTGGAAAACAAATTGCTATTATTCCTAACTTTAAAGATACTTCCATAGCACAATCCGGCGATTATTTACAAGGAGATGTAAAACAGGGATTAACAGCGAAACTGGAAGATAAATTAGCACCCATCCAGGAAAGACTGGATAAAGTTCTGGCAAATGCCGATGTAATGCTAACCAGTGTAAACAACGTTTTGGACCCGGCAACACAGGCTAACCTGAAAAGTACTGTAGCGGAGCTAAACAAAACGCTGACCCATTTTAGTGCGGCTTCTGCTAATGTTGACAAATTATTAGCCGATAACAAAGGAAAACTGGATCATACCATTACCAATATTGATAAAGTATCGACCAACTTTGCAAAAATGTCCGATACACTGGCTAAAGCAAACCTTGGAAAAACAATCAAAAATCTTGAAACCACATTGGCAAATGTAGACAAGATCATGCTGGATTTACAGGCAGGAAAAGGAACAATGGGTAAATTGTTAAAAGACGAAGCCATGTATAAAAACCTGGCAGGTGCTTCCAAACAATTGGAATTGTTGCTTGGCGATATGAAGTTGAACCCTAAGCGATATGTACATTTCTCTTTATTTGGTAAAAAGGCAGCGCCTTATGTAGCCCCTGAAGAAGAAAAGGCTAATTCGGAAGATAAAAAATAATAGCATTAATTACTATTTATATGAGTTATTTAGACAATATACTATTTGCCATCATTCTTATATTAGGAATTGGTTATTTTGCTAAAAATGTAAAAAAACTGATTCGTAATATCAAATTAGGACAGGATGTAGACCGATATGATAATCCTAAAGAGCGATGGAGAAACATGGCAATGATTGCTTTAGGACAATCAAAAATGGTTAAAAGACCTATTGCCGGTGCGCTGCATATAGTAGTTTATTTAGGCTTTATTATCATTAATATTGAAGTGCTGGAAATTCTGATTGACGGATTATTCGGAACACACCGGGTTTTCTCCTTTCTGGGTGTTTTCTATAACATCCTGATCGGCTCTTTTGAAGTACTGGCATTATTGGTAATCGTTGCCATTGTCACGTTCTGGATCAGAAGAAATATTGTTAAGCTAAAGCGATTCATTAGCAACGACTTAAAAGGCTGGCCAAAAAGCGATGCAAACAACATCCTGTATTTTGAAACCGTTTTAATGGTTTTATTCCTGGTTTTAAATGCGGCCGATCTGCATTTACAAACATTGGGAGTGGGGCATTACAGTCAGGCGGGAGCTTTCCCGGTATCGCAGTTTATTGCGCCAATATTCAACGGAATGTCAGAAGGAGCAGTAGTGGTAATCGAAAGAGCGGCCTGGTGGTTGCACATCGTGGGGATCCTGATCTTCCTGAACTACCTGTACTTTTCAAAACACTTGCACATCCTGTTGGCTTTCCCAAATACCTATTTTGCGAACTTAAAACCACAGGGGCAATTTGACAACCTGGAATCGGTTACCAAAGAAGTAAAATTAATGATGGACCCAAATGCCGATCCTTTTGCTGCACCGCCGGCAGACGAAACGGCAGTGCATTCTAAATTCGGGGCAAGTGATGTTCAGGATTTAAACTGGGTACAGCTAATGAACGCTTATACCTGTACGGAATGCGGACGTTGTACGTCTTCTTGTCCGGCAAATCAGACAGGTAAAAAACTATCACCAAGAAAGATCATGATGGATACGCGTGATCGTCTGGAAGAAGTTGGAAAAAATATTGATGCCAATAAAGGTGTTTTTATACCGGATGGCAGATCATTATTGAATGATTACATCACTACAGAAGAATTATGGGCTTGTACGTCCTGTAATGCCTGTGTGGAAGAATGCCCGGTAAATATCAGTCCGCTTTCCATTATTATGGATATGAGAAGATATCTGGTGATGGAGCAAAGTGCGGCACCAACAGAGCTGAACAGTATGATGACCAACATCGAAAACAACGGAGCGCCTTGGCAGTACAACCAAATGGACCGTTTGAACTGGAAAGACGAAAATTAATTTAAAAACAACATTGCAAGTTTTGCAACTATTATAAAAGATATGTCAGCAAATTTAGTAGTTCCTACAATGGCCGAAATGATGGCCCAGGGCAAACAGCCGGAAGTGCTCTTCTGGGTTGGGTGTTCAGGAAGTTTTGACGATAGAGCTAAAAAAATTACAAAAGCATTTGTAAAGATATTAAACCAGGCGAATGTTCCTTTTGCTGTTTTAGGTACGGAAGAAAGCTGTACCGGCGATCCTGCAAAAAGAGCCGGAAACGAATTCCTGTTCCAGATGCAGGCAATGATGAATATCGAAGTCATGAATGCCTATGAAGTAAAGAAAGTCGTGACGGCTTGTCCGCATTGCTTCAATACGATTAAAAACGAATATCCGGGACTTGGAGGAACGTATGAAGTGGTTCACCACACGCAGTTTTTAAAATCCCTTCTGGACGACGGGCGTTTAACTATTGAAGGAGGACAATTCAAAGGAAAAAGAATTACGTTCCACGATCCGTGCTATTTAGGACGTGCCAATAATGTTTATGAAGCACCCCGTGAATTAATCCGGAAACTGGATGCCGAACTGGTAGAGATGAAACGTTCCCGTGCAAACGGACTATGTTGCGGAGCCGGTGGCGCACAGATGTTTAAAGAACCTGAAAAAGGAAACAAAGATATTAATGTGGAGCGTACGGAAGATGCTCTTGAAACCCAGCCTGAAATTATAGCAGCAGGTTGCCCGTTTTGTAATACAATGATGACGGATGGTGTGAAGTTCAAAGAAAAAGAACACGAGATCAAAGTTATGGACGTGGCAGAATTAATTGCTAATGCTAAAGACTTATAATTATGTATGTACCTTTTGATACCTTGCCGGAAGAATCCAAAATCTGGATTTATCAGGCAAACCGAAAATTCTCAGAAGAAGAAATTGCCGAAATAGAAGCTTCTCTTGAGGGTTTTATCAGCAATTGGGCTGCACACGGAACCGGACTGGAAGCTTCCTTTGTAACCAGATATAACCGTTTCATTATACTGGCCGTTAATCAGGAAAAACAATCCGCTACAGGATGCTCCATTGATGCTTCGGTTCAGTTCATCCAGGATTTAGAGAAAAAGTACAGCGTTGATCTTTTAGACAAGATGAATGTTACTTTTAAACTGGGCGAGCATATTGCTCACAAACCGTTGATCGAGTTTAAGAAAATGGCAAAAGAAAAAGCGGTTTCCGAAAACACTATTGTTTTTAATAATCTGGTTAATACCATTGGGGAATGGCAGGATTTTTGGGAAGTTCCTGCTAGCGAAAGCTGGCACAGCCGCTTCTTTTAAAACAAAAAATAAAATACTAATATTAAAAATCATCATGCGGCAATTTGTGCATGATGATTTTATTTATTTAAAAAATACGTTAATGAGATATTCGGTTTTTCTAATATTATTTTGCAGTCAGTTGCTCTTTGCTCAAAGCCCTAAACCTGTTTCAGACTTTTCTGAAGAGCGTGAGAAAACCTGGGTGGATAGTATCTACAATCAATTGACTTTTGAAGAAAAACTGGGACAACTTTTCATGGTAGCGGCTTATTCCAATAAAGATGCAGCACATGTGAAATCGGTTGAAAAACTCGTTACAGACTACAAAGTAGGCGGACTGATCTTTTTTCAGGGTGGCCCGGTGCGTCAGGCAAGACTGACGAACTTTTACCAATCCAAATCCAAAGTACCGCTGTTCATGGGTATTGATGCCGAATGGGGATTGAGCATGCGTCTGGACTCTACCTATCGTTATCCGTGGAATATGACCTTGGGTGCTATTCAGGATATAAAACTGATAGAAAAAATGGGACAGCAAATGGCGATACAGGCAAAACGTATGGGGCTGCATTTTAATTTTGCACCGGTGCTGGATATCAATACAAATCCCCGTAACCCTATTATCGGTAACCGTTCATTCGGGGAAAACAAAGAAAATGTAACCAAACGGGCATTGGCGCTGATGAAAGGTATTCAAAGCGAAAATGTATATGCCACCGGAAAACACTTTCCCGGACACGGCGCTACCGAAAACGACTCCCATTACACCCTGCCGCTCGTAAACTTTACAAAAGAACGACTGGAAGATGTTGAATTTTACCCGTATAAAAAACTATTCAGGGAAGGACTTTCCAGCGTTATGGTCGCCCACTTAAATGTGCCGAGCCTGGAACCGCGTCCGAATTATCCGAGTTCTATTTCGTATGAAGTGGTAACAAACGTACTGAAGAAAGAACTGGGCTTCGACGGATTGATTTTTACCGATGCGCTGAACATGAAAGGCGCCAGCAATTTCAAACAGCCGGGCGATATTGATCTGGAAGCTTTTTTAGCCGGAAATGACGTTTTGTTATTTGCAGAAAACGTTCCGGTTGCCATCGAAAAATTTTGCCAGGCATACAACGACTCGATTTTATCGGATGACCGTATTGAATATTCGGTAAAAAAGATCCTGAAATACAAATACAGAATCGGGCTGAACAAATACAAACCGATTGATTTAAATAACCTGGTTAGCGATTTGAACGCGCCGGAGTTTGACGATTTAAACTACCAGCTGTATGAAAATGCCATTACAGTTTTAAAAAATGCCGATAATGAACTGCCGATTGGCGCGCTGGAAAATGAAAACATCGCCTATATAAAACTGGGTGATGATAAGAACGAAACATTCCTGAATACGTTGCGAACCTATGCGCCGGTCACGGAAATAGCATTGGATTCCGTTCCGTTAATGCTGGATAAATTAAAAAACTACAACAAAATAATTGTCGGATTCCACAAAGCGGACGGTGCCTGGAAGAAACATGATTTCACGCCAAAGGAACTATCCCTGTTAAACCTGTTTGCCGGCAGTAATAATGTGATCCTGACCGTTTTTGCAAAACCGTATACATTGCTGTCCATTGAAAGCTTTGATGTTTTTAAAGGGGTAGTGCTGGCGTATCAGAATAATGATATTGCGCAGACGGTAGCGGCAGAAGTGATCTTTGGCGGAATCGGAGCCAAAGGAAAACTTCCGGTTTCGATTAACAATGCATTTAAGGTTAACGACGGACTGAAAACCAGCAAAATTAACCGTCTTGGATTTACAACACCGCAAAATGTGGGAATGAATCCGTACATCCTGGCTAAGATCGACAAGCTCGCTCAAAAAGCAATCGACGGAAAAATGACACCCGGATTACAGATAGTAGTAGCCAGAAAAGGAAAAATTTTCTATCAGAAATCGTTTGGATACCGCGACTATAAAAACACCGATAAGGTAACGAATCAGGATGTCTATGATCTGGCTTCATTAACGAAAATATTGTCGACATTGCCTAACGTTATGCAGTTGTACGATAAGAAAAAACTGGAAATGGATGCTAAACTGGGAACAATGCTGCCGGTTTTTGCCGATACCGATAAAAAGAACATTACTTTAAAAGACATGCTGACGCACCAGGCTCGTTTTCAGGCATGGATTCCTTTTTATCAGAGTACGCTGGACAGCACCAAACGCCCTTCCAAAAAATATTACCGTTTGACGTATTCCCCGGAATTTCCGCTTCAGGTTGATGAAAATCTGTATTTGAGAAAAGACTATTCGGACACGATCATCAAACGAATTGCGATGAGCAAATTATTGCCGAAGAAAGAATACAAATACAGTGACTTTTCGTTTATCCTGCTTAAAGATTATTTGGAGAAAACCACCCATAAAACATTGGATGTGCTAAGTGATGCCGCTTTCTACAAACCGTTGGGAGCAAGTACTATGACCTATAACCCGTTGCGAAAAATGGATATGGATATTATTCCGCCAACAGAGATTGACAAATACTACCGTTACACCAAAGTTCAGGGCTATGTTCACGATATGGGTGCGGCAATGCAGGATGGTGTAGCCGGACATGCCGGATTGTTTGCCAATGCGGTTGATGTGGCCAAAATGATGCAGATGTACCTGCAAAAAGGAAACTACGGAAACCATCAGTATTTCTCTGAAAAAACCTTTGACGATTTTAATAACTGTGCTTTTTGCAAAGAAGGAAATAGAAGAGGAATAGGATTTGACAAACCGCAATTAGGAAAAGAAGGACCAACCTGTGGCTGTGTGTCGATGACCAGTTTCGGGCATACCGGATTTACCGGAACCATGGCATGGGCCGATCCGGATAAGGAAATTGTATATGTTTTCCTTTCAAACAGAACATTCCCGGAAAGTACGGTAAACAAACTTTCCAAAGAGAATATAAGAGAAGATATTCAGAAAGTGATTTATGAAGCGATAACCGATTAAGCAATCCGGTTTCCGTTCTAAAAACAAGTTTTATGCAATCTAAAGCAACAACAGCAGACGCGTATTTTGATGCCTTACCGGACGACCGGAAAGCAGCAATGAATACATTGCGAAAAATTACCAAAGAAAATCTTCCGGAAGGTTTTGAGGAAACCATGAGCTATGGTATGGTAACCTATGTGGTTCCACATAGTATCTATCCGAACGGTTATCATTGTGATCCCAAACAGGCTTTGCCGTTTTTGAGTATTGCTTCCCAGAAGAACTTTATTGCGGTGTACCACATGGGGATGTATATGGATAAAAACCTGCTGGATTGGTTTGTGGCCGAATATCCCAAACATGTTAAAACAAAACTGGATATGGGGAAAAGTTGTATCCGTTTTAAAAAGATGGAGGCGATTCCGTATGATTTACTGGCGGAACTTTTTACAAAAATGACAGTTGCCGAATGGATTTCAGGCTATGAGAAAGTCTTAAAACGATAACCTTTTTATTTCGTTAATTTTATCTAAAAATCGGTTTTACCTTACTTTTTTACTGTACTTTAGTTTCACTTTTAAAATTAAAAAATGAAAATTGCTATAGTATGTTATCCAACCTTTGGAGGTAGTGGAGTAGTGGCTACAGAGCTGGGCCTGGAACTGGCGCGGAGAGGACACGAAATACACTTTATAACTTACAGTCAGCCGGTTCGTCTGGCCTTATTAAATCACAATATACACTATCACGAAGTACACGTTCCGGAATATCCTTTATTTCATTACCAGCCTTATGAATTAGCGTTGTCGAGCAAGCTGGTGGATATGGTAAAACTGCACAAAATTGAATTGCTGCACGTTCATTATGCCATTCCTCATGCCTATGCCGGCTATATGGCTAAAAAAATGCTGGAAGATGAAGGAATCCGTATCCCGATGGTAACCACCTTACACGGAACGGATATTACTTTAGTGGGAAATCACCCTTTTTATAAGCCTGCTGTAAGTTTTAGTATCAATAAATCGGATGTGGTGACTTCGGTTTCCCAAAGCCTGAAAGACGAAACCTACCGGTTGTTTGATATTGAAAAAGAAATTCAGGTAATTCCCAACTTCATTGAAATTGACAAAAACAGGATAGATGTAAATTCTCCCTGCCATCGTTCTTTAATGGCAACTAAAGAAGAGAAAATCATTACCCATATCAGTAACTTCCGAAAAGTAAAACGCATTCCGGATGTGGTGAAAATCTTTAATGAAATTCAGAAACAGATTCCCTCCAAACTAATGATGGTTGGAGAAGGACCGGAAAAAGAAGTAGCCGAAAAACTATGTGAAGACCTGAACATTACCGATAAGGTTATTTTCTTCGGAAACAGTAATGAGATCGATAAGATATTGTGCTATTCCGATTTGTTCTTACTGCCGTCGGAAACGGAAAGTTTCGGATTAGCTGCTCTGGAAGCCATGGCTTGCGGCGTACCGGTTATTTCAAGTAATTCGGGAGGATTGCCGGAAGTGAACAAGCAGGGATTCTCCGGTTACCTGAGTGATGTGGGTGATGTTATGCAGATGTCTGAAAATGCTGTAAAAATATTGTCGGATGACGAAACCTTACTGCAGTTTAAGAAAAATGCCCTCGAAGTTTCCAAAGAATTTGATATCATGAATGTTTTACCGCTGTATGAGAATTTATACCTCAAGGCCGTAAAAGATTTTTCATAAAAAAAGTCCCGAATACTATTCGGGACTTTTTTATTTAGAAACGGTAACGAATACCTAATGCGATATCCGGACCAAAATTGTCTCCTCTGTAATCATCATTAAAATAAAGTTCAGGACGGAAGTCTAATGATAGCTGTAACGGAATATCGAATACATACTCAATTCCGATATCACCGGCTGCAAAAACGAAAGTACCGCTGTCTTTTACATCAACATGGTAATCGTTTTCATAACTCCAACTGCCCACTCCGGCACCAACACCAGCATACCAGTTAAAGCCACCATCAATGTTCCAAACCCATTGATATAAACCTGATAGTTTGAAAGCATCGGTGTGCTTGCTGTTTCTCCAGCCTAAATCCACTTCAAGACGATTGTTTTTTGAAAGACCTCTCTGATAAGATACTTCTCCACCAAAACCATCATTGTCTCCTAAACGCAGACCTAATGCATTTTTAGAAATTTCCTGAGCTTGTGCGCCAAATGCTAATCCGATTAGCATAAAGGCAGAGAAAAATAGTTTCTTCATAAATAAATAATTTAACAAATAATACCACTCTGCGGTTAGTTTTTAATAAAACCATTTGTAATTCTTTAACAAACGATTTTATGAAGTTACAGAGTGATTTTTCTTTTTAATTAATATGATAAACGTCTAAATATTCCTGTTGCGTTTGATTCGCCGAACTCGGTATTGGTAAAGAGATTCCCGGGGGAAGACCTGCTGCTAACTGATAACTTAAATTGGTATTCGTATGCACCACACCAATGTCTTTTGAAAAATACTGCGTAGAAATAAGAACGTCCTGCGACGGTAGTACTACAAAAGTTATGCCAAAAACTACAGTCGAAACTTTTAAATTAACAATTGTGTTAACAGCTTTTACATTGGTATACGGATCTCCGTTGGGAGAAATATAGTTGGAAAAGGAATTGCCTGCCTTTGAAGTAACCTTATATTCTATCGTTAAGGGGTATTCCTGAACGGTTTGCTGCATCACGCCGGTAACCGTACTCAAGAGCTGATTGGGAGCAGCATTTTCTTTAAATATGATAAAATCACTCAGGTTTATATTAATGGGCAGCTGTGCGGCCGGAGTGATCCCTATGGTTCCCGATGCCAGTAACTGGTCACCGGATTTCCGGACACCGTTTTTGTTTAAGGAATTGGAATAAAATCCGGTTGGAAAATCTTTTGCTTTAAACTTTTTATAAGCAGTGCTGGCAATAAGGGTATCGTTAGAAATGTATAAGGAATCTTTTACAGTATTCCCGCTTGCATCGTTGATTTCGTAGGTCCAGTAATTACTGCTTCGCAAGGGAAAATAATCGGAAGCCGACGGGTTATCTGTAGTGCCTTCTCCTTCAGAGGAAGAGGAACATGAAGCCAGAAATGCAACAGCAATCAGGGGCAGGTATCGTAATTTCATTTTAGTAAAATGTTTTAGCTAATTTACTAAAATTTGTTAAATAATTAACTTTTCATCAGTATTTTTAGAGAAAGGATTTCCTGGCTTAATTTTGTTTCCAGCTCGAAATAATCCTCTTCATCATCAGCAAAAGCCTCTTTGGTGTGCTGATACAGTTTCCATCGTTTCTTGTTGTATTCCAAAGCGGTTAAATTTTCAACCCAGTCACCGGAATTCAAATAAAGCGTTTTCCCTTTTTTATTTTCTTTGGCTTCGATCTTGGGTTCGTGTATGTGTCCGCAAATCACATAATCGTAATTCTTTTCAATGGCAAGATCGGTAGCGGTGGTTTCAAAATCCGAAATAAACTTCACGGCTTTTTTTACGCTGGCTTTTATCTTTTTGGATAACGAATACGGCTCTTTGCCCATTTTTATCAGGCACCAGTTGATAAAACGGTTCAGCAGGATTAAATAATCATAGCCAATCCCGCCCAGCTTGGCTATCCATTTGGCATGATGAACGGAATTGTCGAAAATATCACCGTGAAAGATCCACGCTTTTTTATCATGCAGCGGTAAGACCAGTTTGTCTACTATGGAAAAATTCCCCATAGTGGTATCGCTGAACTTCCGCAGCATTTCATCATGGTTTCCGGTAATATAATAAACTTTGGTTCCTTTGGAAGAAAAATCAAGTAACCTTTTGACAACCTTTAAATGGGATTTGGGAAAATAAGATTTTCTAAATTGCCAGATGTCAATAATATCGCCGTTTAAGATTAGTATTTTTGGCTTGATACTATTCAGATATTCCAATAATTCTTTGGCATGACAACCATAAGTGCCTAAGTGCACATCGGAAATCACTACAATATCAACAATTCTCTTTTTCAATGAATTGAATTTTAAGTTTAACAAATAAACAGGTTTGTTGTTATTAAATATTTAGTGAAACATTAAATAATTATTAGTTTTTTGAGAAAAGTTTATTATTGATAAGCTAACGGAATACCTTATTTTTGTATAAAAATTATACTCATGGCAGGAAATACATTTGGAACACTATACAGGATCACAACTTTTGGAGAATCACATGGAGACGCATTAGGAGGCATTATCGATGGCTGTCCTGCCGGAATAGCTTTGGATTTTGATGCGATTCAACAGGAAATGCAAAGAAGAAAACCCGGTCAGTCGGCTATTGTTACCCAACGAAAAGAAGAAGATGAAGTACAGTTTTTATCCGGAATATTTGAAGGAAAAACAACAGGCACTTCCATCGGGTTTATAGTGCCGAATACCAACCAGAAATCAGACGATTATTCACATATTAAAGATACTTACCGTCCAAGCCATGCCGATTATGTGTATGAGCAGAAATACGGAATAAGAGATTACCGCGGCGGCGGAAGGAGCTCGGCAAGAGAAACCGTGAGCAGAGTAGTGGCTGGAGCTGTTGCAAAACAGGCAATGCCGGAAATTAAGATTAATGCTTTTGTTTCTTCTGTTGGTGATATCTTTATCGACAAACCCTACCAGGCTTTGGATTTTTCCTTAACGGAGTCAAATGCGGTGCGTTGTCCGGATCTGGCAACGGCTCAGAAAATGGAAGACTATATTAAAGAAATCCGCAAAGACGGGGATACCGTTGGCGGTACGATAACCTGTGTGATCCAGAATGTGCCGATTGGCCTGGGAGAACCGGTTTTCGACAAGCTTCATGCCGAATTGGGTAAAGCCATGCTTTCCATTAATGCCGTTAAAGGATTTGAATACGGAAGCGGTTTCTGCGGGGCTAAAATGAGAGGAAGCGAACACAATGACCTGTACAATGCTGACGGGACAACAAAGAGCAATCTTTCCGGCGGAATCCAGGGAGGTATCAGCAATGGAATGGATATCTATTTCAGGGTCGCTTTTAAACCGGTAGCCACCATTATGCAAAAACAGGAAGTTCTTGATAATAAAGGCAATCTGATCGAACAGCAGGGGAAAGGACGTCATGATCCGTGTGTGGTGCCGCGTGCAGTACCTATCGTTGAAGCAATGGCAGCCATTGTTTTATTGGATTTTTACCTTAGAAAATAAGAAAATTAGTAAAAAAAATAGCTTTTATCCAAAACCTTAAGTTAATCTTAAGGTTTTTTTATAGGTATTAACGTTGCTGTAGGGATTTTCCGAATTAACATATTTGTAGTTTTTTACTTAAATTTTAGTCGTTAAATTTACTTTTATTAATCTAAAAATATATTTAATGAAAAGAACATTACTTTTTGCAGGTCTGCTATTTGGAACGCTATTTAGTGCGAATGCACAAACTACTATTTTTCAGGAAAATTTTGAAAACAATGCCACTTTAGCGGGATGGACACTTCATAATGTAGACGGATTAACGCCAAACGGAACCTATGCGGGAGTATTTGGAACAAATGCCTGGGCTGTTGTTTCCTGGACTTCAGAAGCGGGAAATAAAGTAGCCTCTACAACATCATGGTTTAATCCTGCCGGACAGGCAGACAGATGGTTAGTGTCGCCGCAAATTGCAGTGCCGGCTAATAATGTAGTTGAATTAAAATTCAATGCGAAATCCGGAGATACCGATCCTGCTTTCAGAGATGGTTATACCGTATATGTTTCTACCACCGGAACCAGTATTGCAAATTTCGGGACTACCGTTTATAATATCTCAGCAGAGGTGAATACCTGGCAAAATAAAACGATAGATCTATCCCAATTTGCCGGACAGAATATCTACATTGCCTGGAGAAATAATAATAGTGACAAGAATTTGCTGAGCATCGATAATGTTGCGATTACCGCTACAGCAACGGCTTCAACTGCCGATTTCTTAGCGTCTAAACTATCCGTTTTCCCTAACCCGGCTAATGATGTGGTAACGATTACGAACAATGCGAATCTTTTAATCAATGCTGTTCAGGTTAACGACATCAATGGCAGAACTGTAAAAACTGTTAAACTGGATGCGGTATCTGAAGCTCAGGTAAATGTTTCGGAATTAAACGCAGGTGTTTATTTTATGAATATCACAACTAACGAAGGTGTTAGCACTAAAAAGATCGTTAAAAAATAATTTAATTTTTTTTCTGAATGTAAGAACGGGATTAGAAATTTTCTAATCCCGTTCTTTTTTCTTTTTATCGGTATTCATCATAAAGAATACAATCCCTATAAGACAAAATACAACCAGTGAAAAGATACCGATCATAATAAAGGCACCGTTCGACCAGGAATACAAGGGCATTGCCAGTTTTTCCATAAAGTATAAGATTTAAGTTTCAATCAAATATATACTTTAAAAAAAGATAAAATAATGATAATTATCAGTTTTACAGGAATTTAGCCTTTAGCTCCGGTGTGGGCATCATACAGCTTTCTTTTTTGCCGTACCATTTGTAGCGGTTTCGGGCAACATAATCGTAAACGGCATTGGCAATGGCTTTCGGAACCAGTGAAAACACGCCCATAAGAGCATATACGCCACCTATTGTTTTAGCAATACTAATAGCTGCATCTGCCTTGTAATGATAGGCAATTCCCGGTTCGTATAAAATAATACTGTCGGTTTTGGCAGTATCAATACCGATATACCGGATTACCTGCTGTCCCAGCTCCGACTGTAGCGGAAGAAAGCGGAAAACATCATTCTTGTCATGCCTGATGATAAACTGCACAGAACTGTCACACAGGTTGCAGTAACCGTCAAAAAGCACAATTTTTTTATCTTTAGGTAAACCTTCCATTCGTTATTTTTTTCTTTCCACAAGCTCTAAACTGTCCAGATCCACTTTGGAAGTGAAAATCCCGTAGTTAACCGTTGCTTTATTCTTTTCAATAGCATCAATACTGCCCACGGCTTTACCGTCAAGCATACGCACGCGGTCGCCCACTTTTAAAGGAATCTTAGGTTTATTGCTTTCCTCTTTGATGGCTTTTATCTTCTTTTCTTTTTTCTCTTTACGGATTTCTTCAACCTTGACTTTTACTTCTTCGATGATCTCTTTCTGAACGATTTCCTTCGCTTTTTTCTCTTTAACGGTAACTTTTTTACGCTTGGAATTTTCAATTTCCACCATTTTCAAAAACTCACCGATAAGCTCTTTTTTGTTCTTGTTGTTAAAGTACTTTTCCGAAATATCGTCCATCTTCTGACCCATATAGATCAAACGCTGGTTAGCATCATATAATTCCTGGTAGCTTTCCAGTTTTTGCTGGATCTTGGTGTTAATGCCTTCCATTTTCTTGCTTTCCTCACGGGCTTTGCTTTCTTCTTCCTTCAAATTCTGAGAGGTTTTTTCAAGCTTGGAACGCTCTTTCTGTAAGTTGGCTATGGTTTTGTCAAAACGCACTTTATCGCCTTCAACTTTCTTCTTGGCACGATTGATCAATCCGTATGGAATACCGTTTTTCTGGGCTACTTCAAACGTAAAGGAACTTCCTGCCTGACCCAGATGCAGTTTGTACATCGGCTCTAAGGATTTCTCGTCAAAAAGCATGTTGGCATTTGTGGCAAACGGCAATTCGTTCGCCAGGATTTTTAAATTCGTATAATGTGTGGTAATGATTCCGAACGCTTCCCGGTGATAAAACTCTTCCAGAAACGTTTCGGCCAAAGCACCACCCAGTTCCGGATCGGAACCCGTTCCGAATTCGTCAATCAGGAATAAGGTCTTGGAATTACATTTTTTAAGGAAGTAATTCATATTCTTCAAACGGTAGCTGTACGTACTCAAATGATTTTCAATCGACTGATTATCGCCGATATCGGTTAATATCCTGTCAAATAAGAACGTTTCACTGCGCTCGTGTACCGGAATTAAAATCCCGCTTTGCAGCATTAACTGCAGCAAACCGATGGTTTTTAAGGTAATACTCTTTCCGCCGGCATTAGGGCCGGAAATCACGATGATCCGGTTCTCATCATTCAGCTCAATGGTCTGCGGATAGGTAGGCGCATTTTTCTGCTTGTTGTTCAGGTATAAAATAGGATGGTAGGCCTCGCGGAAAAACAATCTTTTTTCATTGGTGATTGTAGGCAGGATACCGTTGATTCTATAGGCATATTTGGCTTTTCCGGCAACAATGTCAATATCGCTCAGAAATTCCTGGTACTGTTTTAAAAGCTCCAGATACGGACGGATAGTGTTCGTCAGCTGTTTTAAAATACGCGTTATTTCCTCACGCTCTTCATATTCCAGGTTGCTTAATTCACGGGAATAGCGCAAAGTCGCTTCCGGCTCGATATAGGTAATGCTTCCGGTTTTGGAATTGCCCAGTATCGTTCCTTTTACTTTACGGCGGTACATGGCCAAAACAGCAAGAACACGGCGGTTATCGACAATCGTTTCGCGGATGTCGTCCAGGTATCCCAGGCTGTTATAACTCGAAAGTGCCGTTCCGAAACTCTGGTTGATTTTTCCGCGTACCAGGTTCATGTTACGGCGGATTTCCACCAGCGCCGGGGAGGCATTATCCTTAATTTCCCCGTATTTGTCAACAACCTCATCAATTTTCTGAACGATGAATTTTGTCAGCTCCACTTCCGAAGCCTTTTCGTTTAACTTGGGATAATAATCCTCAAATTTTCTGAAAAACAAAAGCAGCGTATTAACGGTTTCCGACAAAGCACTTATTTTTCTAAAGCTGCTCAGCTCCAGAAAACTGTCCTCAATGGCCAGAAACTTAAGCTCATTGGTAATGGTATCGAAATAATGATTCGGTATGGCGTTGTTATTGGTAAACGAAGAAACGTACTCGGATGTCTGCAATAACGCATCCATCAGGGTTTCCTGATCTTTATAGGGTGTAATTTCAAGAGCTTTATTTTTCCCGATTTCGGTATTGCAAATATCCGAAATGGTATTCAGTATCGTTCTGAATTCTAAATCTTGAAGGGTTTTATCGGTAATTGAAATCATTTTAAAAAGTTGAATTGCAAATTTACAAAGAAGCCCAATCGCTAAGGCTAAATGTCTGCTAAAAATACTATTTTTGATAAAAAATAAAAAAATGCAAGTAAATATACATCCTTCCTGGGGAAATGTACTCGCTTCTGAGTTTGATAAGCCATATTTCGAAAAATTAATCGCCTTCGTAAAGAACGAATATTTGCAATTTAAATGTTATCCGAAAGGAAGCCATATTTTTTCAGCTTTCGACCATTGCCCTTTCGATAATGTAAAAGTCGTTATCATTGGTCAGGATCCGTATCACGGACCCAATCAGGCAAACGGACTTTGCTTTTCGGTGAACGATGGTATTCCTTTCCCGCCGTCGCTGCAAAACATTTTCAAGGAAATTGAAAGTGATCTGGGCATCGGCACTCCGAAAACCGGAAACCTGGAACGCTGGGCAGACCAGGGTGTACTGCTTTTAAACGCAACTTTAACCGTAAAAGAAAGCCTGGCAGGCAGCCATCAGAATCAGGGATGGGAAGAATTTACCGATGCCGTGATTCAGAAAATCTCCGATGAAAAAGAAGACGTTGTTTTCTTACTTTGGGGCGGATTTGCCAAGAAAAAAGGTGCCAAAATAAACCGGAACCGTCACTTTGTGCTGGAAACCGGACATCCTTCGCCATTGAGTGCAAACAGGGGATTATGGTTTGGAAACCGTCATTTTTCGAAAGCCAACGCCTTTCTGAAAGGAAAAGGAAAACCGGAAATTAACTGGTAATTAATTAAAGGTAAGCTCACCCAGAATTTCTTCCGACATAAACGGACCACCCGGATATTTGGCTGTATAATCAAGATTCAGCCAGATCTGACCGCGTTCGTCTATGTGGTAATTAATGTCTTTGCCTTTACTTTCCTCTTTAAAAAGAACCTCTTTGATCAGGTAAATCACGTTTTCAAGATCGGCTTTGGTACCAATGAGCATTTCCGGATACAAATGGCCTCCGGTATGGATTACTCTTGGCGTACCGCCAATGGCGCGTATCAATGCCGACATCAGGATGGCGTGGTCATCACAATCGCCGGAAAAGTGCTGCAGCGATTCACTGGCCGAAGCGATGTATTCCCGGCCTTTCGGATCGTTAACATAATTCCATCGTTTTTTAACCTCGGCAAAAACGGCAAAGCACTGAATGATCTGGCGGTATTCCCGGAATCCTTTTACATCCTGAAAATGCAGGGTAGTGGCTTTTAAGGCAAAATTGCGGACTTTAGGATTGGTATAATCTACAGCATCTATAATCTTGGATTTGTTGGGAAACGGCAGTAATTTAGAGATAATGATATCCTGCGGATTGGCATCTTCCGACATGGTGTAGATCATGGCACGATAATCTTCAAAAACGGAATTAAAACCGTAACCGCCAAATAAAGTCCCCCAGATCAAAGCCAGCAGGTACAGGAAAATACAGATAATGATGACCGTTTTGAGCAGGCGGAGTGCCAGCTGAACCAGTACCAGTATCACCACAAACAGCAATACTCTGTCGATATGTAAAAACCATTCCGGATCAATTAAATTCTGATGGGCAATAATAAAAATCGGAATGGTTATTAAGATATTCAGTAAAAAAATGACAATATTATCCCATGGCTTTGGCAAAGAAAGCTTTTCTTTTACTTTTTTTAAATTTGTTGCCGTGGGTGAAGTCATTTTAGCGTCAATAAAACTGTAAAATTATTTTACAACCATTTCATAACCAATTTTCGTACTGATAATGCCCAGATCGAATAATTGAGACTGTACTTTTTCGAACGTTTTTTTATCGAATTGTTTTTGTGACCATTGTGTCAGTTTCAGCCATTCCTGTATGTCTTCCGTTTTTTGATTAAAGCGGCTTGCCAGTGTCCGGTCAATACTCGGAATTTCTTTAAACTCACGGGTAGTTGTATTGATAATTTCCAGAATCTGGTCGATTACATGTTTGTCTTTTTCCAGAACTTCATTGCGCACGGCAATAACAAAGCAGGGCCATGGCGTCGGGCAATCGGCGATTCTTCGGAAAGTACCGTTATCGACAAGTGGCTTTGTCATAAAACGTTCCCACATAAAATAATCTGCAGTACCGTTTGTCAGGGCTTCTACCGCACCGTCAATGGTATTGACAATTTCAAAGGAAAGGGCATCGGTATTCCAGCCTTCGTTTTTAGCGTTTACGATAGCCATTAAATGCGAGCCCGAACCCATACGGCTGATGGCTGCTTTTTTTTGTTCTAAATCGGATAAGTGGTTGTAAGGAGCATTTGCGGCAACGTGAATACCCCAGATCAAAGGCGACTGCACATAGGTTTGCACGATACTGCTCGGATTGCCTCCTCCGGCTATATCTTTTACAATTCCTTCCGTTAATAGTATCGCTATATCTGTTTGATTATCACGAAGCATCTGGCATAGCTTTCCGGTTCCTTCCGGAACATCAACCCATTGTAAGTCAATATCTACTTCGTTAAATTCGCCGTTTTCAATGCACAAATGCCAGGGTAAATTAAAATGCTCCGGCACTCCAGCAATTCGAATTGTTTTCATGTGAAAAAATTAATTGCTAAGATAGTAAGAGAAAATAGATTTTTAAGACAAGAAGGGGGTAAAAATAAACATTCCCCGTATAATAAATAAGATTTACTACCGGGGAAAGTTTTTCGCAAATAAACAAAGAAAACAACACAAATGTTATTGTTTTTAATAGGTTACGAGACAGTTTTGCTTCATGGAGCCTGTTTCGGTATATCTGGTGTGAAAAAGAAATGATTCTTCCAGCAGGTGCGGGGTGTGGCCGCCTCTAAGGCAGGCTCTTTCAAAATAATCCTGCAGCTGGTCACGGTATTCCGGGTGTGCGCAGTTTTGAATGATTACCCGGGCTCTTTCTCTTGGAGCCAGGCCTCTCAAATCGGCTAATCCCTGTTCGGTTACCAGAATGTCCACGTCGTGTTCCGTATGGTCCACATGCGAAACCATTGGCAGTACATGGGAAATGGCATTGAATTCTTTAGATGAGGACTGGGTTACAAAAATGCTCAGGTAGGCATTTCGGGCAAAATCGCCGGAACCGCCAATACCGTTCATCATTTTTGTTCCCGATATATGGGTGGAGTTTACATTACCGTAAATATCAAATTCAATAGCCGTATTAATCGCGATGATGCCCAGGCGGCGGATCACTTCGGCGGCATTGCTGATGTTTTGAGGACGTAAGATAATCTTGTCTTTGTAGTTGTCAAAATGCTTCAGTATGTGCTTGTAGCAGTCTTCGGAAACGGTAATGGACGATGCCGAGGCAAAGGTCATTTTGCCGGTATCGATCAATTCGAAAGTACTGTCCTGAAGCACTTCGGAATACATAACCAGATTTTCAAAGTTTCCTTTGGCAAGTCCCGACATTACGGCGTTGGCTACTTTTCCGATTCCTGCCTGTAGCGGCATTAACGAATTGGTTAAACGTCCGCTTTGAATTTCTTTTTCAAAAAAGGCCAGCAAATGATTGGCTATAGCGGTGGTTTTTACATCGGGAGCGGCGGTTTGTGCCGGGCTGTCCGGAATTTCCGTAAAAACGATTCCGACTACTTTTTCCGGGTTGATCGCAATCACATCAGAACCGATTCGTTCGTCGGAAGTAGTGATGTGGATCGGATTGCGGTGCGGATAGGCATCGGGAATAAAAATATCGTGTATTCCTTTAAATTCAAAAGGGATGGAGGTATTGATCTCAATAATGATCTGATCGGCTAAATGCGCAAAAGTGGCCGAGTTGCCAACGGAAGTAGTGGGGATGATGTTTCCGTTTTCGTCAATATAAGCTGCTTCAATAATAGCGAAATCCAGCTTCGGAAGGTGTTTGTTTTCCAGTAATTCAGCGGTTTCGCTAAGATGCTGGTCAATAAAAAGAATGTCGCCGCTGTTGATTTTCCCCCGCATTACCGGATCTACCTGGAAAGGCATTCTTTTATAAAGGACATTGCTTCGGGCCAAATCGGCATCGGTAGTGTGTCCTAAAGAAGCGCCGGTAATCAGGGTAATGCCGATGTTTTCATGTTCTGCCCGAAGGGCAAAGGCAGGAAGTACCGCTTTGCTGTCGCCGGCTTTGGTGAATCCGCTGGAGCCAATAACCATTTTGTCTTTGAAAAAACCGGCGGCCTGATGTGCGGATATCACTTTGTCTTTGTAATTTTGAAATCGAATTCTATCTGAGTTCATAAATTGATATTTTGATAAAAAATAAAACCAAAAAATAAAGTTTTAATAACAAAAGCTTTTTATTAATTTTAATATTATTGGTTTAGATTACAATTTTAGAGAAATAATATAGCAGCTTATTATTGTTATAAGCCAAAAACATATTCATTTCAGACACTATGGAGCAAAACAATCAGGTCATTGAAAAATACTATACCAAAGATGTCGATACCGATAAGAGCAGTATTTACTGCCATCATGATTTGATGGGCGAATTGCTCATTCCAACGCACCGGCACGAAAAAGCACAGCTGTTGTATACGGAAGGCGGGATTGTATATGTGACCACCGAAACCAAAACCTATTTTCTTCCGGCACGCCATTTTATGTGGATTCCGAACAATATCAGGCACAGTATTCATCCCAGTTCGGAAAATGTAATGATGCGGAACCTGTATTTTCCGATAGATAAGAATGAACATTCCTTTTATAATAATGAAGGAATTTACCCGGTAAATGATTTGCTATTGCAAATGATGCTTTTTACAAACCGGTGGAATGGTAATCTGAAAAAAGGCAGCCGGAATTTTGTGATAGCAAAAGCCATTAAAGCGATCTTGCCGGAAATATGTGAAACCAATCTGCCGCTGGCATTACCTTCGGCAAAAGATAAAAGGCTGATTAAAATTGTATCCTATCTGGATGAAAATTTAGATGAAACCATCTTTTTTTCGGATCTGGCAGCAAAATTCGGATTCAGTGAGCGTTCCTTATACCGCCTGTTTCAAAAAGACCTCGGCATGTCGTTTATCCAGTTTTTTACAATCCGAAGAATGCTAAAAGCAATTGAGCTGCTTTTGGAAAAAAGATTACCGGTAAACGAAGTGGCGCAGGCGGTTGGTTACAACAGTATCCCGACTTTCAGCAATACTTTTTATAAACTGTTAGGGCAGCGTCCGTCCGATTATCTAAACGGTGTTGAAATTCTAAAAAAAAGCCAGCAAAGTTAATTGCCGGCTTTTTTATTGGTGTATTCAAACCAGATGCATTCATCCCCGTCATCCGAGAAAAATTCGGTATGCGACGGTTCCAGCTTTTGAAGAATAGCCCGCGATCCGGTATTGCCAATCATGGCATAAGCATAAATTTTATCCAGCTGCATGGTGTTGAATCCGTAGTTCAGACACGCTGTTGCCGATTCCAGACCATAGCCTTTTCGCCAATGTTCTTTAATAATACGATAACCCAGATCGTAGAATTGAACATGCTGATTGAGAGGCTCGGTAATCAGTTTTAAACCTGTCCAGCCAATAAACTCATTGGTGTCTTTTAAAACCATTGCCCAGCGGCCAATGCCATTCGTCTGATATTGGGTTCGGATATACGCAATGGCATTTTGGGCTTCTTCCAGTGTTTTTATGGGTTTTTTGCCTAAAAATTCATGCACGTCAGGATCGGAATCCAAACGGAAAATACCGGCAGCATCCTCAGGAACTAACTCCCGGATGTACAATCTTTCGGTTTCAATTATTGGCTTCATTTTTTATTGCTTTAAGATGGTGTTCCAGATGTACAACATAATCGGTCATTAAAAAACGGAGATCCCGCTGCTGATTATCCGGTAATAATAGCGGATAAGCCAGGGTGTCTTCTGTCTGATTGAGCATCACAAAGGCAATCTGCCTGTTTAGCTGTACCCAAAGCAGCAGTAAATCGGGACTGTCTTTTTCCTGATAGCGATTTGCTTTTACCAGTTCATCCGGATTGTATGGCCTTACGGAATACGGTTTCTCCAGGTACTGGATTTCTGTAAAACGCTGTAGGTTATTAATAGCCGAATCAATCAAATGGCCTAAAATTTCTTTTTTAGACCATTTGGTACCGGAAATTTTACGATCGAAATCAGCAAGCTGTTTACGGTGAAATAAATCCTCAATCTCCTGAATATTCTTTTGCAGCTTCGCGGCAACGGTGTTCATTTATTCTGCCAGTTTGTTCAGGGTGTATAGGATGAGCTCATCCACCGCTTTATACGGATCTTCACTAAAAGTTCCGTTGGCTCTGTTGGCAATAATGGCATTTAGCGATAAGGCTTCGTGACCCAGTAAGCGGGCCAAGCCGTAAATTGCTCCGGTTTCCATTTCAAGATTGGTCATTCGGGTGCCGTTATAGTTAAAGCTGTCCATTTTGGCATTCAGCTGTTCGTCCTGAATCGGTAAGCGCAGTACACGTCCCTGCGGGCCGTAAAAACCACCTGCCGTTCCGGTAAAACCTTTGTGGATCTGGCTGCTTTCTACTTTTTTTGATAGCGCAGCACTTCCTTTTACAACATAAGGTCTTCCTTTTCTCAGATCCCAGTCGGTATGTTTGATAAAAGCCTCTTCAATTTCTTTTTCGGAAATAGTATCTATAATATAGGAGCGAAGCATATTGTCCAGTCCTAAACCGTATTCCGACATTACAAAACTGTCTACCGGAATATCAGCCTGTAAGGAACCGGAAGTCCCGATGCGGATAATATTAAGGGAAGTCAGCTGTTTTTTAATCGTACGGGTTTCCAGGTCAATATTAACCAGGGCATCCAGTTCGTTCATAACAATATCGATATTGTCGGGACCGATTCCTGTAGACATTACTGTTAATCGTTTGCCTTTGTAGGTACCGGTTTCGGTTTTGAATTCTCTTTTTTGAGTCGAAAATTCAACGGTATCAAAATGTTTGGTGATTTTAGAGACCCGGTTCTGGTCTCCCACAAATATAATATCTGTAGCGATGTTTTCCGGTTTAAGGTTTAAGTGGTAAACACTACCGTCCGGATTCAGGATTAATTCTGATGATTCAATTGTTGTCATTCGTTTTAATTTTATTAACCGCCTACGCGTTTTACTTTATAGCCTTCTTTTACAAGGAAATCCATGATTTTATCACGGAAATTACCCTGAATGATGATTTCTCCGTCTTTGGCAGCCCCGCCCACACCACACAGTGTTTTTAATTGCTTGGCCAATGTTTTTAAATCGTCTTCACTACCTGCAAACCCTTTGATGATGGTTGCTGTTTTACCGCCTCTGTTTTTTTTATCCAGATGGGCTTCCAGTTGTTGTTTGTCAGGCGCTAATGTTTCTTCCTGTTCCTGCTCGTCATGGAACTCAAAATCTTTATTGGTGGAAAATACAAATCCGCCAAGGTCTTCTAAACTGCTTATTTTCTTTGCCATAAAAAAATTATAGAGGTGATGCCAAGCCGGTATAACCGTTTGCATCACCGATATTGTAAAACATAAAAGACATTAAGTATCGAACTTAATGTCTTTTACAATACTATAAAAATAGCGATTATTTTTTAATTAACCCTAAATCTACCAAACGTTCGTATAAGAAATCACCGGCGGTAATATCGTCATAGCGTTTCGGATTTTCGGCATCAATGCAGTTTTCCAGGCAGTCCAAAGGCATTTCGCTTATCGGGTGCATAAAAAACGGGATCGAATAGCGGGAAGTTCCCCATAATTCTCTTGGCGGGTTCACCACCTGGTGAATAGTGGATTTCAGTTTGTTATTCGTGTGACGGGATAACATATCGCCCACATTAATAACCAGTTCATCATCCTGGGCAATGGCATCAATCCATTCGCCGTTGTGATTCTGAACCTGTAATCCTTTCCCTTGTGCTCCCATTAATAAGGTAATCAGGTTGATATCGCCATGTGCTGCTGCACGAACGGCATTTTCCGGTTCTGACGTGATAGGAGGATAGTGAATAGGTCTTAAAATACTGTTTCCGTTTTTGATGTAATTGTCAAAATAGAACTCGTCAAGCCCTAAGTATAAAGCCAGTGCTCTTAACACGTATACACCTGTTTTTTCAAGCATCTGATAGGCTTCTTTACCTACAGTATTAAATTTCGGAAGCTCATCCACAACTACATTAGCAGGATATTCCGCTTCTAATTTCGGGTCATTTTCAACGTATTGGCCAAAGTGCCAAAACTCTTTTAAATCGCCTTCTTTTCTGCCTTTAGCATGTTCTTTTCCAAAAGAAACATAGCCACGCTGTCCACCAATACCCGGAATTTCGTACTTTTCTTTAACCTCAAGAGGCTGGCTGAAAAAGTTACGAACTTCCCCATAAAGTTCATCAACTAATCGGTCATCTAAAAAATGACCTTTTAATGCTACGAAGCCGATGTCTTCGTAGGCTTTTCCGATTTCATTTACAAATTTTTGTTTACGTACCGGGTCACCCGATAGGAAATCACGCAAGTCAACACTGGGAATGTTTTGCATCTTGAAAAATTTTGTTAATAACTTTTTGGTCGTGAAACCATTATAAAACAAAAGTAAATAATAATTTTTAGATAAAATTCATAAAGTTATTAACAATCGGATCCGCTGTAAAAGTATTCCGGAAACACGGTAAATTTTGGGAAAATATTTTGATAACAAATAAATGTGTGACTGTTATTTTTTTATACTTTTGGGAGCGTTTAATCAAAGCAAAACAACATGAATTTTGATAAAAAAAATCTAAGTGACGACAAATTATTAGATTTATATAAAAAATTAATAAAACCAAGATTGATAGAGGAAAAAATGCTGATTCTGATCCGTCAGGGAAAAGTATCAAAATGGTTTTCCGGAATAGGACAGGAAGCAATTTCTGTTGGAATTACCTCGGTTTTGGACAAAGACGAATACATACTGCCGATGCACCGTAATTTAGGTGTGTTTACAACAAGAGAAATCCCTTTATACCGTTTATTTTCACAATGGCAGGGTAAAGCCGATGGTTTTACCAAAGGACGTGACCGTTCTTTCCATTTTGGAACACAGGAATACAAGATTATCGGAATGATTTCCCATTTGGGACCACAATTAGGGGTTGCCGATGGTATTGCTTTGGCGAACAAATTAAAGAAAAACGGAAAAGTTACAGCGGTATTTACCGGTGAAGGAGCAACTTCTGAAGGTGATTTCCACGAGGCTTTAAATATTGCTGCCGTTTGGGACTTACCGGTATTGTTTGTTATTGAAAATAACGGCTACGGTTTGTCTACACCAACAAATGAACAATACCGTTGCGAGAACCTTGCCGATAAAGGCGTGGGTTACGGAATGGAAAGCCATATTATTGACGGTAATAACATACTGGAAGTTTACACCAAAATAGACGAACTGGTAGCTTCGATGCGCACTAACCCGCGTCCGGTTTTACTGGAATTCAAAACATTCCGTATGCGCGGACACGAAGAGGCGAGCGGTACAAAATATGTTCCGCAGGAATTAATGGACATGTGGGCTATTAAAGATCCGGTTGATAATTTCAGAAAATACCTGACAGAGTTAGGGGTGCTAACGCCGGATTTGGATGAAGCATACCGTGCGGAAATCAAAAAAGAAATAGACGAACACTGGGCTAAAGTTCAGAAAGAACCTGAAATTGAAGCAAGTCTGAGCGAGGAATTGAACGATGTTTACAGACCGTATGCGTTTGAAGCGTTCGACCATTCCGATGCGGTAGAGAACATCCGTGTGGTGGATGCTATTTCACAGGGACTAAAACAATCAATGGAGCGTCATGATAACCTGGTTATTATGGGGCAGGATATAGCCGAATACGGTGGAGCCTTTAAAATAACGGATGGCTTTGTAGCACAATTCGGAAAAGACCGCGTACGCAATACGCCAATCTGCGAAAGTGCTGTTGTTTCAGCCGGAATGGGATTGTCGATTAACGGACATAAAGCGGTTGTGGAAATGCAGTTTGCCGATTTCGTTTCTACAGGATTCAACCCGATTGTAAACTACCTGGCAAAAGTGCATTACAGATGGCAGGAAAATGCCGATGTGGTGGTGCGTATGCCTTGCGGCGGCGGAACACAGGCAGGTCCTTTCCATTCGCAGACAAATGAAGCCTGGTTTACCAAAACACCGGGATTAAAAGTGGTTTATCCGGCATTTCCTTATGATGCTAAAGGCTTACTGAATACAGCGATTAACGACCCGAATCCGGTAATGTTTTTTGAGCACAAACAATTGTACAGAAGTGTTTACCAGGATGTACCTAAAGATTATTACACCATTCCGTTTGGAAAGGCTTCTTTAATAAAAGAAGGCGATCAGGTAACGATCATTTCTTTTGGAGCCGGAGTACACTGGGCCTTGGAAACATTATCGAAACATCCGGAAATTAAAGCGGATTTAATCGATTTGCGTACGTTACAACCGCTGGATACAGAAACAATCTACCAGTCGGCTAAGAAAACCGGTAAAGTGATTATTTTACAGGAAGATTCACTGTTTGGCGGAATTGCAAGTGATGTTTCTGCGATGATCATGGAAAACTGTTTTGAATATCTTGACGGTCCTGTAAAACGCGTGGGAAGTCTGGAAAGTGCTATTCCTTTTGTAAAAGCACTGGAAGATCAATATTTGCCAAAACAACGTTTTGAAAAAGACTTATTGGAATTAATAGCCTATTAACAGGTACAGTATTATAATTGTAAAGCCTCATTTTAATGGGGCTTTTTTTATGGTCTGAAAATAACTTTGGCAGCAGTGTAATTATTTTTTTGTTAATGCAAACAAGATGTAGGTTTTGTTTGTAATTTTATGTGAAAATTAAATGTATTTTTAATATAACTGTTAAATTTAATATTAATTGTAAAACGTAATTGTATGAAAAAAGTAATTTATCTTAGTTTGGCATTATTGGTTTCATTAGGTGTTTTTGCCCAGGAAACAGTAGCAAAAAAAGCCACCAAAAAAGCCGATACGGAAATGGCTAAAGCAAAGAAAAATGCGGCTGATGCAAAAAAAGAAGCTAAGGACGATACCAAAGCGGTAAAAGACAAAACAGCCAAAGCCGTAAAAGATACTAAAAAGGATGCTACAGCAGTAAAGGATAAAACAGATAAAGCTGTAAAAGACACCAAAGCGGAAGCAAAAGAAGTGGCTAAAAAAGCAGAGAAAAAAACGGATAAAGCAGTAGCCGATACCAAAGAAAAAGCTGCCACAGCGAAAAAAGACGTTAAGAGTAAAGCGGCAACAGCCAAAGCAGCTGTTACAGAAGACAAGGTAACCGGTACCTATAACGGTAAAAAAGTATATACCGGGCCAAGAGGCGGTAAATATTACATTAACGATAACGGAAATAAAACATATATAAAATAATCGAAATCAGACAGATAAAAAAGCCATACGGAAGTATGGCTTTTTTTAATACTTTTTTAGGAAAACTGTAAGGATTTTTTTTTAATTTAGTTAATATATGTGAGTATTATTTAAATGAAATGAATTTATGGATGCAAATTTTGAAATAGTTGACAAAGAACTAATAGAGGCCTTATCATTCCCGGAAAGTGATGTTTTAGATGATGATAAAGCAGCCATTACAAGAAGAATGGAAGATTTGAACAGAGCTTTAACCTTAGGTAATTTAGAGCATCTGAAAATTAAGATTTACTTTGAGGATAATGTTTCTAAAAAAATGGTGGAAACTACTATTTGGGGCGTAACGGATGAACGTATTATTTTGAAGCAAGGAGTCGTAATCCCTGTAAGAAGAATTTACAAAACAATATAGTATTACCCTTATATTATGGCACTAGAGTAGTCAATAAAAAAAGAAGTTTTTTAAGCTTCTTTTTTTATTGTAAAAACTATCGAGATTGTATATAAACAAATTATAAGATAACTTTTTTCATACAAACACTACTCTCTATACCTTCATATTGTCCGAAATTCGGGATAATATGATAACCGGATCTTTCATAAAGGCGAATGGCTTCAGGTTGTTTTTTCCCGGTTTCTAAAATGCATTCGGAAAAAAATAATTCAGTAGCCCATCGTTCTAATTCCTTTAGAATTTCACCGGCAATTCCTTGACCACGAAAATCAGGATGAACATACATTCGTTTAATCTCAGTAATATCGTCAGAATACTGCTTTATAGCACCGCAACCAACAATTTTGTCATCTTTGTACGCTAAAACGACATGTTTAATTTTGTCGATTTTATTAAACTGAGCAAAAAACAAATGCTCCTTCCCATCTCTTATTTTAAGGTCCTGGTCAAGTAACACAACAAGATTTTTAAAATCATTATTGTTTGAAGTCGTTCTAATTAAAACTGGCATAATTTAAATTATTTGGTCAGAATTTTAAAAAGACGTGAGGCTTGGTAAAGATACGAATGTTTACCAAAAAGGAATATATTTTATTTATTTACTTTCTAATAATGTATTATAAATTTAAAAAAAAGTTAAAAAAATAGTATTTTAAGTCAAATAAACACATTTTACGGGGTGTAAAATGTAAGAAATATGCGAATATTTATAGTGATTTTCACTTTATGTGAATTTTTTCAAATAAAAGGATTTCTTCTTTTAAATAGCCTGTACTTTTATAAATAATGTTATTTATTTGACTGCTGTAGCATCAATTTCAATCTGCATTTCCGTGAGTGCCAGTCTGGGAACGGGAATCAGCGTGTTTACCGGGAATTTTTTATCGGTCCATATTTTTGCCGATTCTTCAATAAGGATTTGGTGTTTCTTCTCGTCATAGTCAACGACAAGCGTGGTCAGTTTTACAATGTTTTTAAGGCTTAATCCTTTCGATTGCAATGCCAGTTCCAGGTTTTTAAAGGATTGCTGTACCTGCTTGCGGAAATCATGGCTAATAACGCCCTCTTTAGTATGGCCGCCCTGCCCGGCAACAAAAACCTGCACACTGTTTGCTGGAACTACGGCAACGTGGGAATACCCGTGTATCGTTGGGTCATAAAGGGTTTCGGGATTGGATATTTCCTGTGAAAAGCTGTTGTGCAGACTCAGCGATAGAAAAATCGGTGTCAGTATTCCGGGTTTCATGATAACTTTTTTAGAATTAGAATACAAAATTCGGTATAAAAATTAGCGGGAATGTTTACATATGTTGATGTTTTACTGCTTATAATTCCGTAAAGAAGAGGATGTAAGGATAACATCATTTTAATTTTCCGGAAAGCTCTTCTAATGATTTCCAGTCTTCCCGGAGGATTTTTGCATAATCGTTGTACAGCGTGGCCAGCCATAACAGCTTTAATTTTTCGTCATCAATGTTATAGAGGTACATCTTGAGGGGCAGCGAAGAATACCGCATTTCATCCAGTTCTTTATTTTCAAAAATAACAAGGCCGGATATACTGGCAGCAATGGCCCATCGTTTATTGTAAATAGTAACTTTAAATTCTGCATTTTCCCGGTCTATAGCATACTTTTCGCTCTTTAATTCGTCAATCAGCAAGGTCATGATATCGTTGATGGTATAGGGGCCGACAGCGCCAAAATCATGATAGTTGGATTGGTAAAACGCTATGGGTACCGGCTCCAAAAGCGCCTTCTCGGCACTGTCAAAAGCGTGTTTTCCCGTTTTGGCCAGAATAGTGTTTTCGATAATCGGGATAATATGGTTTAGCTTGAGGGTTTTGTTATCCGGTTCGTAATAATTAATAATAATATTGAAGCTGTTGGTCAGTAAATTACGGATAATGCCCACAAAATAATTATTCGCGGTATGATGCTGTCCCACCACCTGATAGGTCCTGCCGTTGTAATTTTTGATTAAATAACGACACAAAACCAGCTGACCGTCCGCTGCGATAGTATGCGAATTCTCGCCGGATTGCTTTAGAAAATTAAAAATAACATCAAACCGCTTGGTGATCGTTACAGGAAAGCCGGAGTAATTGGGATTATAATCGGGATGCAGTAACGAAAGACCGTTTTTTATCCGGGATATTATTTTAGGTACATTTTTCAATGCTATCGGCGCGTTGAAAAGGGTAGCATGAAGGATGTTTTTCAGATAATGGGTATCGGGAAAGCTATAATATTTTAAAAGGACTTTGTTGTTTTCTTCAACGACGATTTTTGAAAATTTGATCATTCCGTTTCCAATTAGCGCGGCTACATACAAATCGGAAGTATAAACGGTCATTTCATCTGAAAGCAGGCATTTTGCGGCCAGTTTGCCATTTACATAAAAGGAACCTTTATACCCCAGGCCGATAAAAAATTCACAATTGAGATTCCCTTGTATATAGTGTGTCTGGCTGTCCAGCAAGATGTTTTTGGTATTCAGGTTGCCCAATACGATTAACGGCTTTGTATAGCAAAAATCGTCAGATAGGATATAGGAAGCCACATTCAGATCTTTAAGGAAAATAAAGCCCAGGATATTCAGTTCGTCTTGATAATCCGATAGAATCTCTTTAAAATTCAGATAGCTGAGATGGACATTTTTTTCGGCAAGTATAAACACATCCGGAACAACACTGTCTTTGCGGATCGGAAATTGTAACGAATCGGTGAGCTCATACAATTTACCGGAATAATCGGCATTCATAATATTTTCCAGATACCGCTGTGCCTGTCCCGGATCGATCAGCCGCAATTTGTTTCCCTGGATAGAAACATAATTGTTCTTTAAAACCGGTTTGGATATGGGAATCGTATTCCCGTGCTGTGTAGCAGCTTTTTGCAGGTATAGGTCGTTTTTGGCCGTAATGCAGATTTCCATAGCCTGCCATAATTCCAGTGCTTTTTTCAGATAATCGGTTTCAAAGAAATCAATTGCCCGCGACTCGGATTCTATACCGTTATGATGCTGTAACTGCAGGCTGATGGTTTTGTCTTGTAGCTGCGTTGTTTCATATACAAAAAGAAAGGAATACCGTTTCGGGTTGTTGTGCAGCTCCGTAATGGTAATGGTACTCTTGCTCCCGTTATCGGTACGGAAGCAGTCAAACTGAAAAGAAAGATCGCTGCCGGTAATTGTTTTTTTGCAGTTTTGTGTAAAAGGACCGGAAGTATTAAATACAACGGGAAGGGAGCAGTAATGGACTATTTTTTCAACAGTGATATTTCGGGAAATGATAGTGCGCCAGTAGGAAATGATTTCCGGGGTCAGGGTATCCCTGTGTGCCAGTTCCCGGATCAGTTTCGGCCAGTATTGGTTTAAAAAACGGATTATACTTTCCGGCGGAACACTGTTCATTTCATTCCAGACCGTACTGTTTACAGTCTTATAGGTATATGTTATTCTGGAAGTGGTCCAGAACAGGTACTTTCTTTTCTGAATGGAAATAAACAAGCTAAAATCGCCGCTTTTGTTGATATAAATACTTTTGAATTTATGAATTACAAAATATGCCGTATCAAGATATAAACTATAGGTTTCTTTGGTGGCAAACAATGGAAAGTCAAACAATTCTTCCAGTTTTTCCAGGGGTAATAATGTCGTTATTTTCATAGGCAATCATTTAAAAAAAAGCATTCCGTAAAATAGGCAACAGGTACAGGATGTGTAGTCGTAAAGACAAATAAAATAAAGATTTACAGAAAATGCTAAAAAAGAACTACTCATAGCTACACAGAACAGCAAAATGCAGTTTTTGAGTAACTATGAGTAGTAATAATGGGTAATCGAAACGATTTGGGTACTATAAATAATCGTGTTCTCTGTTTAAATCGGTAATCAGCAGCGGATTGGTTTCCTTTGCTTTATTGATCAGTTCTTTGGGGGTATATTGCCCGTCGAGAATTTTTTGATATTCGGTTTCGGTAATGCCGACCATCTGTAAGAACTGAAGCTTTCCGTATAGGGTGTCGATCTCACCAAGTTCCGGATCTATAACAAAAAGCAATGCTTTAATCTTGGTGTCGCTGTCCAGCCGGATACTGCTGTTGAGCGGTATATAATGATACGGTTCAAACCAGCGTTCACTTTCATAGACATAACGTGCCAGATTTTGCATTACATTACCGGCATAAAAAGGGAGTTCTTTGTCCAGATGATATGGAAAGGTACGGTAAGTGAGTTCAAATCCCCATTTGCTGAATTCGCCACCAAGGGCTTTTTCATCGTAATACAGGTTGGAAAAACCATAACTGACCGCGTGATAATGGGGTAAATGGGTGTCACTATGATAATAACTGATGCCGTCTAAAGGGTCATTGCCGCCCAACATATATTTGATCATTGGAGCGTAGTGACTGGGTTCCTGCTCCGGATAAAACGATTCTAATTTGCTGTCAATTTCCATCCATCCGACAGCATCTTCCTCAGAAAATTTTTGCCTGAATTCTTCTAATGTCATAGTGTGTTCTTTTTAGCTGTTATTACTTTAAAACCGACAGCATGAGACTAAGGCATGTAGTACTGTATAGGAATGGATTTCTCAGTACTGCCGGTTTTTTTAAATTATCAGCTTTCAAATTACTAAGTAAAAATGAATGAAAATAATGTTTTAACAGTATCTTTAGATTTCAAAGAATACCGTCTTTAGTTTCTGAAAAGAAAACTCAAAAAACACAAAATGACAAAGTATACTGCTTTAAAAATGACAGGCAGTATTGATAAACAGCTTAAAAATAGACAGTCAAAAAGTGTTAGGGGTATTTCATTGCTCCTGAACAACTGTTCTGACTGTCCGGCATTCATGGTATATAAAAAAGCACATTATATGTAAAAAAAACAGGCGTATAAAATTCAAATCGACACTGAAAATCCGGGTAAATAACAAATCCGGAAATTGTTGTTTCGAATTGTTGAAACAAATTAAAAACATAGTCTGAAGAAAAACTAATATTTTACTACGCACATCTACGCACGTGGTTAATTATGTGTTAATGCGTATTAAAAAACAAAAAATGAAGTGTAAAAAGGGCAAAAAAGTAATGGATTTATCGAAAAATAGTATCCGATAAGTCCTGATGCAGAGAAAGTATGTATCTTTAATTGAGTGATAAAACAGAATATCGGTATGAATAAGCGTATCTTATCCGGATTAAACCTGCAGGATATTATCGCCGGCTTATCAATTGCCGGACTTTTACTGCCCGAAGCCGTTGCCTACTCCGGATTGGCGAATATGCCGCCGCAGTCGGGTATCATAGCCCTTTTTGCCGGTTTATTGTGTTATGCGCTGTTTGGAACAAGCCGTTTTGCTATTGTTTCGGCAACCTCTTCATCGGCTGTAGTAATGGCAGCTGCTTTAGCCGCTTACGGAAGTAATGCTTCCAGCCTCACTTTTGCCATTGGTTTGGTATTCATTACCGGGTTGTTTTTCTTAATCGCATCATTGATTCGTATCGGTACAATCACCGATTTTATAGCAAAGCCGGTATTAAGAGGCTTTACATTCGGTTTGGTTATTACGATAATTGTCAAACAATGGAGCGGTATAACCGGAATTAACACATCACATTCCAATTTTTTCCGGTATTTGCCCGATGTTTTTTTACAGTATAAAGAATGGAATTACTGGAGCATCTTAACAGCCGTTATCGCCTTATTGCTGTTAACGGTCTTTTCCCGGATTAAATATTTTCCCGGCGGTCTGGTCGTTATCGGATTAAGCATTATCATCGGGAAGGGGATTGACTTTCCGGCTTATGGGATAGCAAATGTAGGAACGATTCACTTAAAACCGGAGCTGCCGGATTTACCGGAGCTATCCTATAATGACTGGCTGCGCCTGGTAGAACTGGGACTGGCTTTGGTAATGGTCTTATATTCGGAATCTTACGGATCAATCAGGAGTTTTGCCCTGAAACATGGCGATAGCATACGGTCCAACAGGGATTTATGGGTATTGGGTGTGTCCAATATCGTTTCTGCTTTATTTCACGGCATGCCTGTGGGCGCCGGATATTCTGCAACTTCTGCCAATGAAGCCGCCGGTGCAACATCAAAAACAGCCGGTATGGTTGCTGCCATAACACTACTCCTTATTATTGTCGGGATGTTACCGCTCATCGGATATACACCTCAGCCCGTTCTGGCGGCGATTGTTATTCATGCTGTGGGACATAACCTGAATCCTGCCGTATTAAAACCGTATTTTGTATGGAAAAGGGACCGTTTTCTGCTTGTCTTTTCCATTATGAGTGTCCTTTTATTAGGCGTATTGGACGGCTTGTTAGTGGCTATCGGAACCAGCGTGATTTTATTGCTGAAACAGTTTTCAGAATCCACCATATCTATTTTAGGACGTCTGGACAACAGCCACGATTTTGTGGATATTAAAAAACATCCCGATGCGCTTCCCGTTGCCGGGATTCTGATTCTCAGACCGGATCAGCCTTTGTTTTTTGCAAATACCGAACGCATACTGAATCAGGCAAGAGCGCTGATAATAGCCGACAGGAACAGTATTCATACCGTTATTATTAGCCTGGAAGAATCCCCGGATCTGGACGGTACGGCTCTGGAAACGATAAAAGATTTCTGGGAATTCATGACAAAAGAAGAAAAGAAACTCGTTTTAACACGCCTTAAAGACCCGGTTTACCGGGTGCTGAGCCAGTTGCTCTCACCGGAATATCCAACGGTTTTCTTAAGCTTTCTGAGTGTTGACGATGCCGTAAATATTGCCGGGAAAAGCTATAAATAAGAATAATCCGATTGAGTTTTAAAAAATATTCAGGAAGAAAACCGTAAATTTGAAAGATGAAGTACCTCTTTTTGTTAATCGCCATCTTCTTTGAAGTGATTGCGACCAGTGCGCTCAAATCATCCGAACAGTTTACAAAATTATGGCCGTCGCTGATTGCTGTTGCGGGGTATGCTTTTGCCTTTTATTTCCTGTCGTTAACCTTAAAAACAATCCCCATCGGAATAGCCTATGCAATCTGGTCCGGTTTGGGAATCGTGTTAATATCGGCAATAGGGTATTTCGCGTATAAACAAACACTGGATTTTCCGGCGCTGATCGGGATTATCTTTATTATTATCGGTGTCCTGATTATCAACCTGTTTTCAAAAAGTGTTTCCCATTAAAATTACAGCACCAGTTCGGTAAACAGGCGTTCGATTGTTCCCTCCAGGTTGCCGCAAAAACCGGGATGCGGTCTTGATGTTTGTATAACGGAACTTCTCACGGCAGTTAACCAGCGAAAACGGGAAGGGATATCCATTTGCGCAATAGGGCCGCCGTCTTTATCACCACGGGCAATTTTTTCAAAAGATTCCATATTCAGGCGCAGCTGATCCACATCCAGATCGTCAGCAAACAATCTGAGCTTTTCTTCATCAATGGTATACAATACTTTGATGAATTTAGCGCCTTTTGAAAATAAAATAATGCCGACATTCAAAAATTCTTCACGCTCAACCCTCGGCAAAACGCGAATCACAGCATATTCATATAAGTGTTTCTCTTGCATTTTGAGCTTCTTTTATAAAAATTTCGGAATGACTTTTTCGTAATAATAAAAACTGAACATATACTTCTCTTAAATCTTCCGGACTGTCCCGGTTATCATCCCATAATAACCATTCGTCCGGTATTAAAGCAACTATTTCGCGGATCTTTTCCTCGGTTAACAGAGCTTTGTATGCGGTGTCTACGGTTTCCAGTAACGTTGCCTTTGGCAGTAGAACATGATCTTTTATCAGTGCAAAAGGGCTTTTGGCATGATGCTCCCAGTTGTTCCAGGAATGATGAAAATAGAAAGAAGCACCATGATCGATTAACCATAACTCTTTGTGCCAGATCAGCATATTCGTATTTCGGAAAGTCCGGTCAACATTAGTGATAAAAGCATCCAGCCACACAATCTGTGACGCCAGTTCGGCATCAACATCTGTAACCACCGGATCAAAAGTAATGGCACCCGATAAGAAATGCAGTGCCAGATTCAATCCCTGGCTGAACTGTAACAGGTCCTGGATTTCTTCATCGGCTTCGGTACGCCCGAAAGCCTCATCCAGATTGGCAAATACAATTTCGGGCAGGCGAAGTCCCAAAGCACGGGCAATTTCACCGCCAAGCAGTTCTGCAATCAGTGCTTTCGTACCGTGGCCGGCACCTTTAAATTTCAGAACGTATTTAAAATCATCATCAGCTTCTGCCAGGGCCGGGAGAGAACCTCCTTCCCGAAGCGGAGTGATATATCGTGTTACATTTACTGTTCGTAGTTTCATGGATGCATTGAATTTTTAATTTCAACAGCTACAAATGTACTATTCCGGATTTAATTGGAACGATTTGAAGCTGCAAAATCTAAAGGCAGGACGGAAATAAATTCCGGAACCGGCCGGAGATCTGGATTAGCGGTTTTGAGAATTTTTCCGGTATGCTTTTGGCGATAACTGATGCCGGCCGGAGAAAACTTTATTAAAGTGGCTCACATCGTTAAAGGCTAAGGTATTGGCTATTTCCGTTATGCTGCTGTCACTTTGTTTTAAAAGGCGTTCGGCTATTTTTAGTTTGGACTGTATCAGAAACTGCTGCAGGGATTCTCCGGTATGTTTTTTAAAAAATTCACTGACATAAGTAGGAGACAGGCCAAAAACCACAGCCAGATTTTCAATACTGGTTTTCTCTTTATCGGTAAGATGTTCCCGCAGATAAGCTAGGATAGCGTGGATTTTATCCCCGGTAGCGGTGGTGATTTTTTTGCCGGCGTCGTCTCTGATAATGCTGTTCCGGTTGATAATAAGCAGCATGGCGCTGAATAGATCCAGTAAAATAAGCCTGTTGGATAATTTGTTTTCCCGGTATTCCTGCTGCATTAGCCGTAACAATACAAACATTTTACTGCGGTCGCTTTCCTCGCCGATAATTTCCTGCCCCATAAAATTAAAATGCTGCAGGGCGGTCTTCATTCTCTTTTGCCAGACGGCATCGGCACGCTCCTGTAATAAGATCTCTGTGAACTTGATATAAGAAAACAATGTGGTTTCTTCAATGATAAACTCATGCTCATCATCCGGCGTCATCAAAAAGCACGATTGTGGATCGTAGGGCGCAGTGATTCCGTTAACAATGTGCAGGCCGGAACCTTTTTCTATAAAAATCAATTCAAAGAAATTGTGCTTGTGCAGCCGATATTCCCATTTTTCGACTTCAAATGAGAAAATATTCAAGGCTCTGTGTTCCGAATAACGTTTGGCCATTTTTTAGCGATTATATAGTCAAATATAACCATTTTTCCCCGACATGGCTTCAGGAATAAGGAGCAGCTTATGGACAGCGTGATAACAATAATAAAGAAAGAATCTTCTCTTTTTGGTGTTGATAATTAGGGTGTTGTGGTTTTATATATAAGAAAAATAATATATTTGAAATATAAAATAACCGGCAACCACATGAAGCAGCTATTACTCGTTTTCGGAATCATCCCGTTTTTTTCATTGGCACAGCAAAACCCGCAGTTACAATGGGGAACAAGTGGCGGAAGCGCTGACGGCGGACAGATTTCACTGACGGAACGTGTGGCGGAAATGGATACCGATGCCGAAGGGAATGTCTATTTGTTTTCTCCGGTTTTTCGGAACAATATCAAATTCGGGGAAGCGGCACCGGGTGACGGGCATGATGCATTGCACACCGATATACTTTTCGGAAGCCTTAACTGTAACGGCGAACACCGGTGGAGTAAAATAATTGGCGGAACAGCCGGCGATCAGGCCAAAACGCTGCGCGTTTCAAAACAGGGAAAAGTCTACCTTACCGGTATGGTGAACAGAAACGGCTATGCAGTTGATTTTGGTAATGATCTGCAACTGCCGGCAGCCGGATTTCAAACCTTGTTCCTGAGCCAGTATGAAACAAACGGTACAATGAACTGGACAAAAATGATACAGTCGGATACCGTTTCCGGATGGTCCTATAGCCGTACGGCCATTATTGATATGGATCTGGATGAACAGGGCAATGTTTACCTGTTTTCGCTGTTTCCGCCGGGCAGTAAGCTGGCAGAAAGCAATATTAAGATTCCGGACGGCAGCGGGGAAAATAAAATATATGTACTCCAATACAATACGGCAGGTGTGTTGCAGCAGGTACAGCAACTGGATATTAATTTTTCTGGAAACGACCAGGCATTTATTGTATACGGTATGCATTTCAGACGGCATCCGCTCACCGGGAATTATTATGTGAACGGAAGCCTTGTTCCGCCGCAAACGGGCGTTGGCAACGATGTTTTGTATTTAGGGAATCAATTGGTCAGTTCGAAAATGTATGTTGGCTGTTTTAGCCAGTCGGGGCAATACCTCTGGCACAAACAGAGCGATCTGTCTGGTGTCATGAATAATACGATGACGCAGTCTCCGGTTGATATAGATGAAGACGGCAATCTTTATTTTTTTGGTCAGGGATCGTTAGGAGATAGTTTTAACGGTTTTATTTTTGAAAACCCTTTGGGGCTTAATTTTACGAATGTTGCCAATTTTATCATGAAAATGGATGCCTCAGGTAACCGTTTGTGGGCAAAAAGCGGCTATTCGATGCCGGTTAATTTTACGCAAACCGGAACGGTCAATCACAATAAAGTGGCAATAGGCGGCTATTTTGCAACCGAAATGCATTGGGATAACGAATCCATCAGCAGTACGGGGCAGGATGGCTGGTTTGCAATCCTGAATAAAAATACCGGAACGCTGGAAAAACTGGGCAGGGTGGAAGGAACAGGATTCTACGACGGGATTACAGCAATGCGCTTCTATAAAAAGGACTTGTTTTTAGGCGGTTATTTCGCGAATGAACTGCTGATAGGCAATCAGACCATCAATAATTTAGGTGGCTCTTCCGATTTTTTTGTTGCCAAATACGGCTACGACTGTGATTGTCCTCTGCCAACGGCTTCCTTTACCCAGCAGACAACGGCACAGCAGGTTGCTTTTACAAACCTTTCCGATGCATCGGTTCTCAGCCAGGAATGGGATTTCGGAGACGGACAAACCGGTACAGGGATTCATCCGGTACACCACTATGCCGCTAACGGTACCTATACGGTTTGTCTGGAAACGACCAACAATTGCGGAACGGATACGACCTGTAAAACCGTTACGATAGGACCGCTTTCGGCAACCGACTGGAACAGCATTTTCCCGAATATAAAAGTGTATCCTAATCCTGTAAAAGATACCTTTTATATGGATAACGCCAGTCCGGGGATGGTTATTTCCTGCTATACCCTGACCGGGCAGAAAATCATGCAGCACACGTTATCAAGCGGACAGTACCGCTGGGATACGTCCGGTCTGGCTTCCGGTGTGTATATCATAAACCTGCAGCATACTGATGGCAGTAGCGCCCAACAGAAATTATTGAAATTATAGCCATTAAAAAAACGCACAACAGACCGAGATCCATCGTGCGTTTCCACCATTAAAAAATCTGAAATCAGATTATAATTTTTGAAGTTCTGCCAAAACTTTTTTACCAACAGCTTCTGCAGAAGCCGGATTTTGTCCGGTCACCAGACGTTGGTCGGCAACGGCATGTGACTGCCATAAGCCGGTTTTTTCAAATTCAGCACCCCGTTCAATTAATTTGTCTTCCAGCATAAAAGGAACTACTTTTTCCAGTCCCACAGCAATTTCTTCTTCATTGGTAAAACCGTTTACTTTTTTACCGTCAACAAGGTATTTGCCGTTTGTAAGCTTGATGTTCACCAATCCCGCAGGACCGTGGCAGACAGCGCTTACAATCCCGTTGTTTTCATAGATTTTGGCAGCCAGTGCCGCAATCTCTTTGTTTTCCGGTAAATCCCACATCGCTCCGTGTCCGCCGGCAAAATGAATGGCAACATAATCCTTCGGATTAACTTCGGAAGGTTTCATGGTGTTTTCAACTTTTGCATGATAGGTTTTATCGTCCCAGAATTTTTTGTTGATCGGATCTTTTAAATCAAATCCGTCCACCGGGGCTTTACCGCCTTTAGGGCTCACGAAATCAATTTCATAACCGGCATTGTGCAGTACTTCCCACGGATGGGAAACCTCGCTCAGGTAGTAACCGGTAGGTTCGCCGGTGCTGCCTTTCTGACCATGACTGGTAACTACAAATAAGATTTTCTTTTTCATTGGTACTGATTTTTTAGTTTGTGCGGTTGCTTCATTTCCTGTCAATAGGATGGTGCAGCCCGCGAATACCATCATACTTAATGCCAATAGGTGTTTTAATTTCTTCATCATTATATAAAAATAGTTAGTTCCTGATTAATAAGGTTTAATTCATCTGCTGTCAGTTCAAAATGCAGTGCCTGTGCATTGGAAACCGCCTGTTCGGCATTTCTGGCTCCGGCTAAAACTACTGTAATTCCCGGTTGTTGTACCGTCCAGCGCAGAACCAGTTGTGCCAGCGTGACATTTTTACTGTCGGCTATCGGTGTGATTTTGTCAAGGAAGCTCTTTACCTTTTCCAGATCATATTGCCCGAAGTAGCCGTTTCGATGATCGCTTTCTGGCAATTTACCGTCTTTAAAGTATTTACCGGTTAACAGGCCTCTTTCCATAGGGCTGTATGCAATGATACCCATGTTGTTTTCAAGGGTATAGGGTACCAGCTCTTTTTCAATCGTGCGGTTCAACATGCTGTAAGCAACCTGATTGGAAGCTAAAGTTACGGTTTTTTTAGCTTCTTCTAATTGGGAAGCGCTGTAATTGGAAACACCGGCAGTTTTAATTTTTCCCTGCTGTATCAACAATTCCAAAGCTTCCATGGTTTCGTCAATTGGAGTAGTACTGTCCGGCCAGTGCAGTTGCAGCAGGTCGATATAATCGGTTTTCAAACGTTGCAGGCTTTCTTCTACCTCTTTGATCACATTGGCTTTGGAAGCATATTTGTATATCGGGGTACCGTCAGCATCAAAGAAGTATTCACCTTTTCCGTTATTGCTGCCATCCCATACTAACCCGAACTTTGTCAGGATTTGTATGCTGCTTCTGTCCCTGCCTTTTAAAGCTTCACCAATCATTTCTTCACTGAGTCCGAAACCGTAAAACGGAGCCGTATCAATACTGGTAACACCATTATCAATAGAAGCGCGGATGGCTGCGATGGAATCGTTTTTTTCATTTCCGCCCCACATCGTTCCGCCAATGGCAAAGGCACCAAGCGTGATAGGGGATACTTTAAGGTCTGTTTTTCCTAAATTTCTCATAGCTATAATTAAAGTGTATGTATTGTTGTTGGGGTATAAAACGGATAATCGGTATATCCGGCTGCATTACCGCCAAAGAACTGTTCGCGGATGGGTTCGTTGAGCGGCAGGTTGTTTTCCAGGCGGTATGGCAAATCGGGATTGGCAATAAACGGCCGGCCAAAACCAATTAAGTCTGTCCAGCCTTCCTGTAACGCTTTTTCGGCTCTTTCTTTGGTGTATTTTCCGGAATAGATGAGTGTTCCGGAAAAATGACTGCGGACAGCCTTTTTAAAAGCAACCGGCATTAGCGGAGCATCTTCCCAGTCGGCTTCGGCAATATGAATATAAGCGACCTTTAAGGCTTCCAGTACTTTTACCGCTTCCGTATAGGTTTCCTCCGGGTTATCGTCAACGGCACCTTGCAGTGTGGTTAGCGGTGCTAAACGAACGCCGGTTTTTTCACTGCCTATGGCCGCGGTAACAGCGGTAACCACTTCTTTCAGGAAACGCAGCCTGTTTGCTAACGAACCGCCGTATTCATCCGTACGGTTATTAGCCTGCGAATCGATAAACTGGTTAATCAGATAACCGTTGGCACCGTGTATTTCAATACCGTCAAATCCGGCTTCCAGTGCATTTTTAGCCGCCTGTGCATATTCGGAAACGATGTCCTTGATTTCCGGAACCGTTAAGGCTCTCGGTCTGGAGTGCTGAACCATTTCGCCCACACCGTTCTCAGGACCTTTTCCTTCGGCATCCACAAAAACTTTAACCCCTTCGGCAACCAGTTCGCTGGACGAAACCGGAGGCTGGTTGTTTTCCTGCAGCGCAATGTGCGACACACGGCCCACATGCCATAGCTGGGCAAAAATGATTCCGTTATGCTGGTGAACGGCATCGGTAACCTGCTGCCATCCTTTGATTTGTTCCGGGGTATAAATTCCGGGTGTCCAGGCATAACCCTGTCCCTGGCGGCTAATCTGGGTTCCTTCGGAAATGATCAATCCGGCTGAGGTTCTTTGCTTATAGTATTCTGCCATAAGCGGAGTGGCGACATCGCCTTTTCCGGCTCTGGAGCGGGTCATTGGCGGCATCACAATCCGGTTTTTCAATACAATGTTTCCGAGGGTATGATTTTTAAACAACATGTTGATATTCTTTATAATTAAAATGGGGGATTACTTTTTGAGCTATTTTTTCCAGTGCTTCCTGAACCGGAGTTTCCGATTTGCGCAAGTGCAATGCCATGTGGTTGACACCTGCTTCTTCATATTGTTTGAGCAGCGGCAACAAACCGTTTATACCGACCGATCCGCCAAAACGATGCGGTTTGAACGGGGCATCATCATCGGCTGAAAGATTCAGGTGAAAAGCCGTGATATACGGTTTGGATGCCTGGTCGTTATCGTATAGAACGTTGCGCCAGTCGATTACCATTTGTGCCGTTTCTTCCACCGGACGTGGGTAGTTGAACCAGCCTTGCATGTTTCGGGCAATCCAGTCCATACTTTGCTGTGCCCTTCCGGCAATAATCCACGGAATCGGGTTTTCCGGTTTCGGATAAATTTGGATCCGGTTGTCCAGGTTTTTATAGAACCGGTTCAGTTCGCTATGGTCTTTCCAGGCTTCCAGCATGATCTGGTGGTTTTCGATAAAGCGTTCCGCCCTGTTTTCAAAGTCATAACCGAATAACGGAAATTCAACAGGTCGGTCGCCTAAACCCACTCCTAAAAGCAACCGGCTTCCGGACAGGTTTTCTATCGTAGCAACAGCTTTTGCGAGTTGCAGCGGATCGTGCAGCGGTAAAACTACCGCAGCGGTTCCCAATACGATCGATTTTGTAATTCCGGCGATATAGCCCAGGTAGGCCATAGTTTCAAATAACTGGGCACCGTCACCAAAATTCGGATCATAAACAGGGACTTCGCGCATCCATAGGGCTGCAAATCCCAGTTGATCAGCCAGTTTGATGTATTCGGTATGCCGGCTGATGTCCGGTATACCGAAAGGACGTCCTGCTGCATTGCGTTTTTTTTCTCCGGCCAGTGACCAATCGTTATCCAAAGGAAATTCGAGTCCGATGGTCATTTTTCCGGGAACGTGTATTTTACAGATTGTTTCACATATCGTTTCCATAATCAATTCTTTTTTTCTCTTTTAAAACTGATAAAGCTTACCACAAAACCAATGGCAACCAGAATAGCGCCTACCCATGGAGTAGCCTGGATACCTAAAGAAGATTCCACAATGGTTCCGCCAATAAAGGCACCGATGGCGATTCCGACATTAAAAGCGGCAATGTTTAGTGCTGAAGCGACATCTTCCGTTCCGGGTAAATATTTTTCGGCCATCTGAACTACATATAGCTGTAATCCGGGTACATTTGAAAAGGCAAGGATTCCCATAGCAAACAGGGTCATTACCGCAGCTGTTTTGTTGTAAACAGTAAAGGATAATACCAGTAAAACAATGGCCTGTAGTATAAACATGATCATTAAGGCTTTGGCAGGCTTATGATTTGATACTTTACCGCCAATGACATTTCCCAAAGCAATCGCAATTCCGTAGATCAGTAACAATAAACCGGTTACATCGGCAGAAAATCCGGTAATGTTTTCCAATAAAGGCGCCATATAGGTAAAGGTTACAAAAGTCCCGCCATATCCTAAGGCTGTTATTGCCAATACTAAAAGAATGGACGGATTTTTCAATACTTTAAGCTGATCGCTCAGTTTTAAGGCTTTGCTTTTCTGAATGGTGTTTGGTACCAGCAGGCTGCTGGCTATAAACCCGATGATTCCCAATAATGCCACACCAATAAAAGTCGCTCTCCATCCGAAATGCTGTCCGATATAAGTTCCTAACGGTACTCCGGTTACGATGGCAACGGTTAATCCGGCAAACATAATGGCGATGGCACTGGCTCTTTTATCTTCCGGAACCAATCCGGCGGCGATGGTTGCCCCGATGGAGAAAAAGACTCCGTGTGCAAATCCGGTTAATATCCGGGCGAGTACTAAGGTGATAAATGATGGTGCTACCGATGCCAGACCGTTCCCAATGATAAACAGTATCATAATCCCTAAAAGCAGTTTTTTACGGTTGATATGACCGGTTAAGGCGGTTAAAATGGGTGCGCCAATGGCTACTCCTAAAGCATATAAGCTAACCAGTAGTCCGGCTGAAGCAATAGATGTTCCTAAATCTTTGGCAACTGTGGGCAATAAGCCTACAATTACGAATTCGGTGGTTCCGATACCAAAAGCACTAATGGTCAGTGCCCATAAGGCAGCGGGAAGTTTTGTTGATTTTGCCGGTACTGCTGCGACAGCGGCAGTACTGTTGTTATGTATTGTTTTCATATAATGTTATTATCGTATTAATTACTAAAGAAATAAAGTGGTATCCCTGCCGCGTAACGGGTACAGGCAGCACTTGATCCTAATAATAATTAGTACACAATAACTTGTAAAAACAACGGGTAAAACAATTTCCTACGGTCATATTTATATTGCTAAAAATAACAGTACAAATGTCTGAACAGGCAGGGAACTGTGCGAGGAGTTAGGTCACCGTTTTTTGGTGATGTATATCACACTTTTCAGCTCTTTAACCGGCTGAGGGTTTCCCGGGTTACGCCCAGGTAGGACGCCAGTAATTTTTTAGGAACGCGCTGGATTAATCGCGGCAGTTTCTTGATCAGGTTGTTATAGCGTTCTTCGGCTGTTTCGGTGAGCAGCGACATGATGCGTTGCTGCAGCGCGATATACCCGTAATTGGCTTTGATCCGGAAGAAGTTTGCCATAGCCGGAATTTCACAGCATATTTTCTCACGATCTTCCAGTTTTAAGCAAAAGAATTCGGAATCTTCAATACAATCCATAAACATTCCTGCCGGAACCTGATTCTGGAAGGCGTGGAAATCGCTGGTCCAGTATTCTTCCATAGCAAACTGCAGGATGTGTTCTTTGCCGTCGGTATCGATGGCATAGGTTTTAACCAGGCCTTTGATAATCCAGAATTCGCAGGGAACCATTTCGCCTTTTTGAACCAAAAACTGGTGTTTGCGCAGTTTCCGGTGTGTAAAATACTGGGAAACATATTCCCATTCACTATCCGATAGCGGGCAAATGGCAGCGATATGTTGGCGTAGGAGGTCGTATTGGTTCATGAGAAAATAATTGTCTTACAAAAATAGCTAAAACAGATGAATTCCGCTTTGCCGGACCGGTAGGAACGAATTCCGGTTTTAATAAGGATCAGGATGCTCCGGATTCCTGTTTGTTTGTACAGGTTTACGCTTTTCAATATTGTTAAAGAGTGAAAGGGATAAAGACAACAAATTGGTCATTACAATTTCATGATTTTTTGCCTTACTGTGGAATTGTCGTACAGGATCTCTATCGTATACATTCCTTTTGCTAAAGGATTTAAAGATAATACAGCTGTATTTCCGGAATAGTTACGGATTAATTTTCCGGACAGGTCATAGATGTTGATTTTGTTTACAGGCTGATTATTGTCAGGAATATTTATGATGTCCGATGTTGGATTGGGATACACTAAAACGTTCATTGGCTGATGATCCTTTATACTGAGTGACGTACACGGGATTATCACGGGGATATTGGTGTTTGTTGCGGTTCCGTTACCCAATTCCCCTTCGGCATTAATGCCAAAACCGAATAAGGTACCATCATTTTTTAAAGCAAAACTGTAATGCCATCCGGCACTGATTGCCGACCAATTATTTGGAATGCCAACCGTTACGGGTATTGAGGAATTTTGATTATTGCCGTTTCCTAATTCCCCGTAATAATTATTGCCCCAGGTCCATAATGTACCGTCGCTTCGGAAGGCGATTGTTTGTGTGCCGCCGCATTCGATGCCCTGCCAGTTATTTGCCGAGCCTATCTGAGCCGGAATATTGGTGTCGTTTGTTGTTCCGTTTCCTAACTGACCGGAAATATTATATCCCCATGTCCACAAAGTACCATCCTGTTTTATTGCTAAGGAGTGTGCATTGCCGGCTGCAATAGTCTTCCAGTTATTGGCATTGCCTATTTGTGTCGGAATATATTTGTGAATCACTGTTCCGTCGCCTAATCCACCTTTGGTATTAGCGCCCCATGCCCATAAAGTACCGTCTTTTTTAATGCCTAAATTATACCAGTGCCCGGCAGCTATCTCTTTCCAGTTATTATCAGTGCCAATTTGCACGGGAGCAGTGCGGGAAGTGGTCGTTCCGTCTCCTAATTGCCCGTAAAAATTGCTGCCCCACGACCATAGGGTACCGTCTTTTTTTAAGGCAATGGCATGGCTGTTTCCAGCTGCTATTTTTTCCCAGTCGTTATGAGTGCCTATCTGGTGCGGTGTTGGGACATTATCTTCGGAAGTATTGGTTCCCAATTGCCCCAAATAATTATTACCCCAGGACCATAAGGTATGGTCTTGGCGGATCGCAAGGGAGAATTGTTCGCCGGCCGCTACAGCTTTCCATTGGTTCTGACTGTTTACGAGGGTGAACAGACTGTAGTATACCTGATAATTGCCGACACCGATCTGTCCGTTTGCATTAAATCCCGATGCCCAAAGACTTCCGTCCTGCCGAATAGCTAAAGTATGATTCCCGCCTGCCGAAACAGATTGCCAGCATTGGGCAAATAGGGAGGAGGTTAATAATAAGAAGGATAAGAAAAAAAGGGATGAAATTTTTTGCATAAGTAAAGAGGATAGGAACGAAGTAAGGATTGCTCTTACATTTTACAAAAGTAATATTTTAGTGGTTATTTTAGATAAGCTGGGGTGCGATATAAATAAAAAACACCCCGGTTTCCCGGGGCGCCTTTCACCACTTTTTTTAAAACGATTATTCCTGAACCATTTTTTGATGGAACGGACAGCCTTTTGCGGCATTTTTGTCTTTTTTGACTTCCACCGGAGTTGAAACCGGGCGGCGGCGGTGCTGATCCTGGATGATCGGGAATACCGAAGTAAAGAAGTTTGTCCAGCCTCCGGTACGCACACGAAGTAAATCGTATTGTTCCGGTGAATCTACTGCTTCACTAAACGTATCCGGATTGGCTACCGTAACCGTTAGTATATTTGAGGATTGTCCCTGGGCAAACTGCTGCATTACCTGCACCAGTTTTTCTACAGGGAAGTCTTCGTCAATGTTGAAATCTGTCGGCGCACCGTCTGTCATCATTTCGGCTCCTTTTCCGTCAAATCCGGCCAGGGCTTCTTCAAATCCGGCAAACTGGTGTTCGATTGGTAAATCGGCAGGACTTGGTGCTGCACTCAAATCGGAAGCAACGGTAGTTCCCAAACGACGGCCATCGGCACTGGCACCATTCCAGGCACCCATTTCCACATGGTTTTCAAAGGTTCCCACACCCGGCTGTATCTGGATTCCGAATGGAAACTCTTCCGAGCCAAAGCGGGAAGCCATATTTTTAAGCGTATCGCGTAACTGCGTCCAGGGCTGGGTGAAGGTTTCTACAGAGATTCGGGCAATGCCTTCCAGGATAGTGTTTCCGAAAGCATCGATCTCTTCGTGGCCTCTTCCGTAACGCGGTAAGGATAAGGCTATTTCACGCAAACGTTTGAAACGGTCCGAACGGCTGGCAATACGGGATTCACCTGCCAGGTTACTGATAAACGGTTCGGTCATTTTATAACCCCAGTCACAGCACAGGCATTCCAGTAATTCCGGTAAGGTTGTTACCGCATTTTTATCGTCAAATACCATCGATTTAATGGCATAAAGCGAGTTGATGGTACTGCTCAGGGAAATATAGCACGGTCCGTAAATATTGTATTTGGTTCCGCCGCTGTAAAAATCCTGTCCTTTAGCCAGACAGTCATCCATCAATACATTCAGTATCGGGGATGGGCAGAATTTGGTGTTGGCACCATATCCCATTAACTGACCGTTAAAAGCTTTTCGGTTTAAAAGGTTGAAATGTTCAAAATAAATTTTTACCAGTTCGTCAAAGCTTTTGATCTGATCGGCCGGTTTTGAGGTTAAAGAAACCACCTGTCCGAATAAATAGGACTGACCGGCAGAAGAATAGGTTCTACCCTGGTTTAAGGCACATTCTAACGGTTGTAAGGTAGAGAATCCGCCCAGAGAGAACCAGTTTTCACCCGGAAACTGCGGTTCGTAGCAACCGTCGCAGGCATAATTTTGTGCCGATTGCAAGCTCACTCTGGAATCCCAGTTTTTGTTTTCATCACCTAAGGATCCGCCTACGTTGTCACCACTGCGGTATAAACCGTCAATAATTTTTTCGTCGTTTAACAATATCGGATGCGCACCTCCGGAAAGCAGGGCATGTGCCGCTTCTTCCAGGATTTCACGCGGAATATCTTTACGCGTTCTCAGCGACAGACATGGCGCATTGAGCGGCAAACGTCCTGAAGAACGGATAAACAGTTTGGTCATGTAATTATAAGCCGGTTTGGAATCGTCAAAAGGAGTTCCGTCGGCAACAGTTCCACCCACGGTGATCTGCTGGATCCATTGTCCTAAAGAAGCACCTTGCGGATAAGGACCGGAACTTCCGCCCATGGCAAGGTTACCAAACGGCTGATGGTCTTCCATAAAGATACGGTTCTGCTGTACTTTTTCGTCCAGTTTGATATAGAATGCGTCGATTATTTCCTGTGCTTCTGTTTCCGAAACATCGTCTTTTTCATAGAAAGGCTGTAACAGCTGATCCATTCTTCCGATCGCTGTAGGCTCACCGTTTAAGTGCAGACAGCTGTGCAGGGTGAAGATAAACTGAACGGCTTCTACCAGAGTATCCGGTTTTTCTGTTGCCAGTTTTGTCATACGATAGGCAATAGATTCCAGGTTTTGTCTTTCCCATTCCTGGCCGGCAGTCATTTTTGCTGCTGTTTTACGAGCCAGATCGGCATAGTTTAAGCAGTATTCGGAAATACCTTTTAAAGACAGGTAAGCAGAACGGTACAGTTCTTTTTTCTCGGTATTGTCGGTTTGTTTTTCATAGGCAAGGATTTCTTCCTGCATGGTCAGCAAACCTTTCTGTAAGGCTTTTTCATAATGTGGAATCACGTGTCCCACACCGGAAGCTTCGCTCAGGTTGCTCAGGAAACCGTCCAGACGTTCTGCGTCCGAAAGGTATTTCATCACATAGCGGCCTTCACCCAAAGATAAATTTGGCATGGCGCCCACAATGATCTCTTCGGGAGAAATACGGTAAGTGTCGGAACCGTAAACGATTTCGCCTTCTTTTTCACGGAAAGAGGAATACGGAATCAGGGTACCGTCGCTCAAACGGATTCTGCGTCCTCTAAAGCCATAGTCGGCAGAGCTGAATAATTGCAGGCTCAAACGAATCGCCCAGCCTTTACGAATCATGATGGATTCGCTCATAATGTCGGCAGGTTTGTCGGTTCCGTTATACTGGTCGATATAATGGCGGATGTCTTCTTTGATTTCTTCCTGTTTGCGGTTAAAGTACCAGTTATCCTGCCAAAGGGAGAAAATGTTCTCTAACAGGCTTAAAATACGGTTGGAAGGAACATTGAAATATTTGTTGTCGCGGTTGATTTCGGTCGACATTGTAAACAGGTAATTCTGATGGCTGTAATACATCAGCCCGTTTTTGGACGCATTGCGATAGTGACGATCCAGACGGGTCCAGTCTACACCCGGAAAACGGGTCCAGTCGCCTTTTTCCATATAGGAAAAGTTGTTTTTGTAATCTTTCATCATGTCCAGATCCAGGTCATCCACACTCGGGATATAGAAGAAACCGCCCAAATCGGATTTTAAGTGATTGAACAAACGGTCGTTCATAAAACCGCTGTCCGGACCAATCTGATTGAACATGATGTTTTCCAGTATGCCCACTTCTCTGGAGAAACCGGCAAAGTAGATTCCTTCTTCATCCGAAACGGTAACCGATTTCGGCGTACGGAATCCGCTTCCGGTTTGTTTGGCTCTGCCAAAAGGCAGTCCTAACCGCAGTACCGGGGTTGTATTTCCGTTTTCGTCCTGGATTCGCGCCGATTTAATATGGGAACGGGAATCGCGGTCCGGAATGATTGTATCGTCTGTTTTACGGCCGATCAAGTCTTCGATCTGGTCTTCCGTCATCATGTTGATCTGATTCCAGTTGATCAGAAAGCGTTGTGCCAGAACAAAGGAACCTCCAAAGTGTTCCATGTCGTCACAGCCGATTAATGTATGTTTTGCAATGGTAATAGGATCGGAAGGGTTGTTGAGGTTTTCCGAAAAACGACAGCCTAACACTTTACCGCGATGTCCGTCTTCTTCGTTGGATTTTGAAGCAGCAGCCTGTGCATAGTAATCGGAAGTGTCTTTCTCCAAAGCTTCTATCAGCATTTGTAATACAATGTCGCAAGCCTCTTCCTTGTCACTTTTAATGTGAAACCAGATATCGCCGTGAGAATCGTCGAAAACATCGTTGGATGTTTTAAAAACGCTCGAATTATAGGGATTGCCACTTTCCGGATAGTTGAATTTCATTCCCTTAGGTAATGTCATCCCTTCATGTTCGCAGATTTCCGCCCAGTTTTTAAACGAAACCCCTAATACAACTGTAGTGTTCTTGTCCTTTAACGCTTCATGCGTGTTGATTGTTGCACGGACAGAAGCCATTAAAATGGACAACTGTAATTTGCTCACCGGCTTATTAAGCCAGAAAGTTGCGAAAATTGCAAACGGAGACGGATACACCAGACCTCGTTGGCAATGTTTCCAAACTTCGTCAAATCTTTCTTCGTAGTTTAGTGTTTTCATGTTGTTTTGTTTGTTGGTTAATGCCTTTATAGTTGTTATTTTAGAAAGCAACGGCGATCCTTTAAGAACATAACGATGCAGTCTTAATAACAGAGAATCTGTCTTCAAAATAAGATATAGAGGATTATAGTGGGAAATCGCTGACTTCAAAAGTATTGAAAAGGACGGTCAGGGCTATACGTACAAACACCTGTTTTTTTGGAGGGATGAGGTGAGAGGTGAAGGGGCAAGGGGCAAGGGGCAAAAGGCAAAGGGCAAAGAGCAATTGGCAAAAGCATGAAGAAAGAGGCAAGGATAAAGGGGAAGAGGCAATTGGTAAAAGGCAAGGGGCAATGTGCAAGAGGTAAAATGTGCTTTCTATTTATTGAGGATGTTGTAGTATTTGACAATATCATATATCAAATATCAACCTTCAAATATCATATTTCATACCTCGTATATCAAAATCGTATATCGTAAATCTCACCTCTAAAGTTCTCTAAGGCGTTCGTTGAGTTCGCGTCGGAAAGTGATGCCCAGAGGGATTTTCTCGTCCTGAATAACGATGTGTTCTTTTTCGTGCAGGTCGATTTTGTTAATGGCAATGATATAGGATTTGTGAACTCTCATAAAGTTGTCCGATGGGAGCTCCTGTACCAGCTGGTTGGTTGTGATTGCGGTTACAAATGTCCGCTGCTTGGTGAATATCTTCACATAGTTTCCGTAACTCTGGACGTATAGGATATCTTCCAGGCGGATGTCTATGTTTTTTCCGTTCACTTTAACCGATAGTGAAGTAGGGGTAACCGTTTCTTTTTCGGGCATTTGTAAAGAAAGGTAGCGCTCTATGGATTTTAAAAAGCGCGGGAAATAAATCGGTTTTAGAAGATAATCAATCACACCGTAGTCATAGCTTTCCAGTGCAAACTCCGAATAGGCTGTGGTGAGGATTGTTTTGGGCGGCTGTTGCAGGGTTTGCAGCAATTCCAGTCCGCTGATCTCGGGCATGTCGATATCGAGGAACATCAGGTCAACCGGATGCAGGCGCAGGTATTGCAGGGCTTCCACGCCGTTATAGCATTGGGCAACCAATTCCAGCTGCGGATTCTGGTTAATGTAGTTCGTCAGTACATAATGTGCTGCCGGTTCATCGTCAACGATAATACATTTTTTAGGGGCTGTCATATCAAATCCATTTCCAAAATTACACGATATTGTTTTTCTTCCTGTTTGATCTGTAAATGATGTTTTTTAGGGTAGAGGATCCGCAAACGTTCGGTGGTATTGCTCAGGCCTATTTTGGTGGAAATTATTTTTCGTTTTTTTTCCGGTATCGAATTTAAGGTTTCCAGACGGAGTTTTCCTTCGGTTACCGATAATTTTATTTTTACAAAACAGTTTTCAATCGCACAGGTGCCGTGTTTGAAGGTGTTTTCAATAAACGGAATCAGCAGCATGGGTGCAATCATATAGTTGGTGTCGGCATCGGTTTTATAGTCGAATTCGATCTCACAGCGATAGCCTACACGTTCTTTTTCCAGTTCGATATAGCTGGTGATAAAGTCAACCTCATCCTCCAGCGATACATATTCTTTCTGGGTGTTTTCCACCTGGTAACGCATTAACTGGGAAACACGCATGATCATGTCGGATGTGCGTTCCGGATATTGCAGACTGATGCCGTAAAGCGTATTGAAGGTATTGAACAGAAAATGCGGGTTTAACTGTCCTTTCAATGCGTTTAACTGTATCTGGTTGTAGAGTAATTCTTTGTTGGTTTTTCTCTTTTGTTCCCGGTAATGTTCGATAAGCTGGAAGCCGCCCAAAATACAGATCAGCGTTCCGGCAAGGGTGCCTAACTGGAAGTGATAGGTTTTTTGTAAAGACGTTTTATAGAGGAAACAGTTTTTATAAAGTATCTCATTTGATGCTTCATGTAAAATAACAGAAAATATTAATATTAAGACAATTGTCGAAAAAATATAGGTGAGCGGCTGGTGTTTTTTAAGCAGGATGGGCAGCAGGAAAAAACGGTTTACCTGGGCATGGCTGTACAAAATCATAAAGTACAGTATGCCGGTCCAAAAGCCTCTCCAGCTCAGGATAAGGATCCAATCGTTTAGGGTGAAAAGAATAAATGAAAATACCAATATGGCAAATTCCTGCAACCATTTGTTCTCTAAAATCTTCTTCATGCTCATTCCGGATATATAGCTGGCAAAATAAGGATAAAAATATGAATAAATAAGGAGATTAAATGACCAATGCAATTGGTCATTTTTTGTGCGGAATTAGTCATTTTTTAAGACTTCATCTTCGGGATGTGTTGTAGTTTCGCATGATCAAAAATCTTACTACACTAATGATATCACGAAAAATGCCTTTATTATTCCTGTTATTGTGCTTTTCCGGCGGATTTTCCCAATCCCTCACGCTGAAAGAAGCTATCGATAAAGGAGTTGAAAATTATGGCACCATCAAAGCCAAGCAAAAGTATGCGCAGGCTTCGCAAGAGACCGTGAAACAGAACCAGCGGGACTATTGGCCCAATCTGACTCTGGCGGCTCAGCAGGATTACGGAACGGTAAACGGACAAAACGGTCCCTTATACGGTTTCGGAGGATTGGGAGTGGCTTCTTCCGGATTACCCTTGCCGGAACAAAACTGGAATGCTGCCTTTGGGGCTTTGTACCTGGTGAACATGAACTGGGACTTTTACAGTTTCGGGCGTATCAGGCAGCGGATCGCGGTGTCTAAAGCGGATGCCGACCGTTTTGAAAAAGACCTGGAGCAGGAGGAATTCCAGCATAAAATCAAAATCGCAGGCGCTTACCTGAACTTATTAGCAGGGCAGCGTCTTGAAATATCCCAACAGAAAAATCTGGACCGGGCGATCGTTTTTCAAAGACTCGCCGCTGCGCGCGTGAAGAACGGATTGCTTCCCGGAGTGGATTCTACTCTGGCTTCGGCTGAGGTTTCCCGGGCGCGGATTGCCTTAAATCAGATCAAAGATCAGATTAAAGATCAGAACAACAAACTGACTACGCTGATGGGTATAGCGGTTATCGATATTAAAACCGATACGACACTGGTAATCAAATCACCCAATAAAATAATCGAAAGTGATACTTCAATCGATAATGCTAATCCGATACTGCAATATTACAAGAGCCGGATGGATTACGGACAGCAGCAGCTGAAGCTTTTCAGGAAGGAATATTACCCAACGTTCAGTTTGTTTGGGGTGTACCAGACGAGGGCTTCCGGATTCAATTCCGATTATGCTGTCGATCAGCATTCGTTTACCCATAACTATTGGGATGGTGTTGACCCTACCCGTCAAAACTACCTGTTTGGAGTGGGCGTAAGCTGGAATCTGACCAGTATTGCCCGTGCGGCCAAGAAAGTAAGCGCCCAGAAATTTGTTTCCGAAGCATTACAGGAGGAATACACCGTTATGGAACAGCAATTTAAAGCACAGTCGGATGCGGCAAATGTAAAAATGCAGCTGGCTATGGAAAGCGACAAAGAAGCGCCAAGACAGGTAAAAGCAGCCGCTCAGGCTTATTTGCAGAAAATGACGCTGTATAAAAACGGGCTGACCAATCTGGTTGATGTAACCCAGACACTGTATACTTTAAACCGCGCGGAAACCGACCGTGATATTGTTCACGTGAACGTTTGGCAGTCCTTGTTACTGAAAGCAGCCGCTACAGGTGATCTGGATCTTTTTATTAACGAATTATAACCCAATAAGAAATGAATTTAATACGATTTGCACTTCGTAAACCGATTTCGATTATCGTTTTGGTATTGGGGCTTATCATCTTTGGTATTGGTGCCGTAAAAAGCATTAAAGTGGATATTTTACCCAAAATGAACCTGCCGGTAATTTACCTGGCACACCCTTTTGGAGGCTATACACCCAACCAGATGGAGTCCTATTTTGCCAAAAACTACGTGAATATAATGCTGTTTGCCAATGGCGTTAAGTCCATAGAAACAAAGAATATACAGGGACTTACCTTAATGAAAATTTCGTATTATGAAGATACGAATATGGCACAGGCAGCGGCAGAGCTGAGTGCTTTGTCCAATAGAATCCAGGCGGCTTTTCCACCCGGATCGCAGCCGCCGTTTATTATTCGTTTTGACGCGTCTTCACTTCCGGTAGGACAGCTGGTATTGAGCAGTGCGACGCGTTCCAACAATGAATTGCAGGATTTGGCGAATGTGTATGTAAGGGCTTCTTTTACGTCCATTCCGGGACTATTGTCGCCGCCACCATTTGGAGGAAGCCCGAGAACCGTAGAGGTGAATGTGGATCCCGATTTACTGCGTTCACACAATTTAACTCCGGACCAGATCGTGGAAGCCATCCATTTAAATAACCAGACGGCACCGTCAGGAAACGTGAGGGTAGGCGATAAAAATTATATTACGCCAACGAATAATACAATCAAGGAGATCAGGGATTTTGAAAAGATCCCGTTGTTTAAAGGCGGTGTTCAGAATTTATATTTAGGAGATGTTGCCACGGTTAAAGACGGTGCAGATATTACTGCCGGTTATGCTTTGGTAAACGGAAAACGTTCGGTATATGTGAGTATTGCCAAAGCCGGTGATGCCTCTACCTGGGATGTGGTACAAAAGCTGAAAGCCGAATTGCCGCGTATTCAGAGTACGCTTCCGGAAGATGTGAAACTGTCCTATGAATTTGACCAGTCGGTTTATGTGATCAACTCTGTAAAAAGTTTGATTACCGAAGGGCTTATCGGAGCGATATTAACCGGATTGATGGTGCTTTTGTTCTTAGGTGACAGAAGAGCGGCTTTGATTGTGATCCTGACGATTCCGATTTCGATTATTTCCGGGGTATTGTTCCTGAAGTTATTCGGACAGACGATCAACCTGATGTCGTTGAGCGGATTAGCGCTGGCTATTGGTATCCTGGTTGATGAAAGTACGGTAACGATTGAAAATATCCACCAGCATCTCGATATGGGGAAACCCAAGGCACTCGCCATCTGGGATGCCTGTAAGGAAATAGCCTTGCCGAAATTATTGATTTTGCTGTGTATCCTTGCCGTATTTGCACCGGCGTTTACCATGACCGGAATACCGGGATCGTTATTCCTGCCATTGGCCTTATCCATTGGTTTTTCAATGATTGTTTCGTTTTTGCTGTCGCAGACCTTTGTGCCGATTATGGCAAACTGGTTAATGAAAGATCATGCAAAAGTGCCGCATCCGGAAACAATATCCGATGATGAAGCTGTATTTATGGCTTCGGGACTGACTCCGGAATCGGAAAAAGACACGATGGATCAGAAGAAAATACTGGTTAGCCGTAAAGATTTTAATAATGATGGAAAAATCAGTCCGTTTGAGAAGTTCCGTAACCGATTTATGAGGCTAATCAACCGCCTGTTCCATTTTAAAAAGCCAATTACGATTGCTTACCTTGTTGGGGTAACCGCTTTAGCGATATTGCTGCTAAACATTATCGGACAGGATGTATTCCCTAAAGTGAATTCCAGTCAGTTCCAGATGCGTTTAAAAGCACCGGACGGAACCCGTTTGGAGCGCACGGAGGAAAAGGCTAAAATAGCTTTAGCCGAACTGGAAAAGATTGTCGGAAAAGAGCATGTATCGATTTCCTCGGTTTATGTAGGGCAGCACCCTTCGCTGTTTTCCGTATCGCCCATATACCTGTTTATGGCAGGACCGCACGAAGCAGTATTCCAGGTAGCCTTAAAAGACTACCACCGCGATATGGATGATTTTAAAGACGAATACCGCCAGCATCTTAAAAAGCTGTTGCCGGATGTAAAAGTGTCTTTTGAACCTATCGAATTAACAGATAAAGTATTGAGTCAGGGATCGCCAACGCCGGTTGAGATTCGTATTGCCGGAAAAAACAAAAAGAAAAACGAGGAGTATGCGAACAAGATCATGGCACAGCTGGGAGAGAAATCGTATTTCAGGGATATACAATTGGCACAGCCTATTAAATATCCGGCACTGGATATTAATATCGACAGGGTAAGAGCAGCACAATTGGGTGTGGATATGAGTGAAATATCCCGTTCCTTGATTGCGTCAACATCGTCTTCCCGATATACCGAAAAGAATACCTGGATAGACGAAAAGGCAGGTTTGTCCTATAATGTACAGGTTCAGGTGCCTTTGGATAAAATGACGGATGTTAAGGAAATAGGGGAAATTCCGTTGCTTAAAAATACGGCACGTCCGGTATTGAGCGATGTGGCGACCATTACGCCATCTTTTACTTATGGTGAGAATGACAACTTAGGAGCGATGCCGTATATTTCGGTTACGGCAAATATTGATCATACCGATCTGGGTACTGCTTCAAAAGACGTACAGCAGGTAATTGGTTCGCTGGGCGAATTGCCAAGAGGTATGTTTATTGAGCAGATCGGATTGGGTAAAGTACTTAAAGAAACGATGGGCAGTCTGGAATCCGGATTACTGGTAGCGGTAATCGTGATCTTCCTGATGCTGTCGGCCAACTTCCAGTCATTCCGTATTTCCTTAGTGATTTTAACTGCGGTTCCGGCAGTGGTATTGGGTTCCTTGCTGTTGCTTTTGGCAACCGGGTCCACGCTTAACCTGCAGTCCTATATGGGAATCATCATGTCGGTGGGAGTATCCATTGCCAATGCCGTATTGCTGGTTACCAATGCAGAACAATTGCGAAAGCACAATAACAATGCCCTGGCATCGGCAAGAGAAGCAGCTTCTTTGCGATTACGGCCTATCATTATGACGAGTATCGCAATGATTGCCGGGATGCTGCCAATGGCAATCGGACACGGAGAAAGCGGTGAGCAGGTTTCGCCGTTGGGAAGAGCGGTAATCGGAGGATTATTATTCTCTACTTTTACGGTATTGGTTATTTTACCGGTTATTTTTGCCTGGGTTATGGGTAAAACAGGAACACAGTCGGTATCGTTAGATCCGGAAGACAAAGAAAGTAAACATTATATAGCGGCATTAGCACAAACAGATGAGAAATAATTTAGCAAAAGCAATCGTATTTTTAGGAACGACAGCACTGGTAGCAGGCTGTCAGACTTCGGCAAAGCAAAATGACGCGGTAGCAGAAAAACTACCGGTTATAGAAACCTTTGTCCCTAAAAAAGAAATATTAACTACAGAACTTCGTATGCCGGCAGAAATTACAGGATTTCAGCAGGTGGATATTTATGCGAAAGTGAGCAGTTATGTAAAAGAGTTAAAAGCCGACATTGGTTCGCAGGTTAAAAAAGGGCAGCTTTTAATGCTGCTGGAAGCACCCGAACTGAGTTCGCAGCTTGCGGCCGCCCAATCGCGTTTGCGTTCGCAGGAAGCGGTTTATACGGCCAGCAGAAGTACTTATAACCGTTTGTTTGAAACCAGCAAGGTAGAAGGAACGGTTTCCCGTAACGACCTGGAAGTGGCCGAGGCACGAAAGAATTCCGATTTTGCCCAATATCAGGCCGCAAAAGCGGCTTATACGGAAATACAGACCTTATTGGGGTATTTGCAGATCAGAGCGCCGTTTGACGGAGTAGTGGCGACACGTAACGTAAACCACGGAGCTTACGTTGGTCCGGCCGGGAAAGGTTCGGAAGCGCCGTTGATGACGATTCAGCAGCAAAACAAACTGCGTCTTTCGGTATATGTTCCGGAACAGTATTCCGGGTATTTAAAGAACGGAAGTGCGTTGCAGTTTTCGGTTAAATCGCTGCCGGGACAAACCTTTTCGGCAACGATTGCGCGTATGTCCGGTGCTCTGGACAGCAAGCTGCGCTCCGAAAGAGTGGAAATGGATGTGATCAATGCCGGCAACAAGCTGCTTCCGGGTATGGTTGCCGAAGTACAGCTGCCGTTAACGGCAAAAGACAGTACGTATGTAGTGCCTAAAACTGCTGTGGTAACTTCCAGTGAAGGCACTTTTGTGATTGTTGTAGCAGACCATAAAACCAGCCGTTTACCGGTTCAGAAAGGACGTGTCCTGGAAGATCGGGTAGAGGTATTCGGAGCGATTTCGGATAGTACGCAGCTGGTGAAACTGGCAACAGAAGAAATACCGGACGGAACTTCGGTTAAATAATAAAAAAGGGAACGTTAGTGTTCCCTTTTTTGTTGAATTACGAATTAGGAATTACGATTGAAGCCCCTAATTCCTAATTCGCAATTCCTAATTCTTAATTACTTTCCGCATATTTTTTAAAGTTGTCGAGTATTGCCTGCCATCCGCCTCGCTGCATGTCCAGAGGATTGGTGTTTTCGGCTTCAAACGTTTCGGTTATTTTGGTTGTATTTCCTGAACCGGAAAACGTAATGGTTACTTTACGGCCGTCGGCAATGGTGTATGCGATGTGTTCGTGCAGGTTAACAGCATCATAGCTGCCGTTGAAGTCAAAACCGAAGCTGCCGTCTTTTGCTTCCATCCGGGATGAAAAGCTGCCGCCGGCGCGTAAATCGTTTTCGGCATGGGTTGTATGCCAGTCTTCGGAAGCCGTATTCCAGTTTTTGATGTGTTCGGGGCTTGTCCAAAGTGTCCAGACCTGTGCTACAGGAGCATTGATCGTACTTTCAACTGTGATTGTCTGCATGGTGATGTGTGTTTAGGGGTTAACAGATGTTAAAAATAACAAATAAATGCTGTGGAATGAGCAGTGCTTTGCGTCTTTTTACAGCTGAAATACCGATGTGGTTTTCGGATATTTCAAACAATACACAGGAACCGGACAGTTATTATCCGGAAAGTTAAGGGTAAAAAAAAGGAACTATTAGATCATTGGCAGGTCTTCTACCGTGATATAGTTGTTCTGGATGGCATAGATAACCAATCCGGCGATGTTTTTTGCCCCGGTTTTTACAAAGAGATTGTTTTTGTGCCCTTCAACAGTTCTTGCGGTAATAAAAAGGGTGTCGCCAATTTCTTTGGCTGTTTTTTGCTGGCTTATTAGCTGCAGGACTTCAATTTCGCGTTTTGATAGTTCCGATCCGTTGTCAAAGATTGATTTTTGGGTGGATTTGGTTGCGATCTGTTCCCGGATGGCTTCCATCTGGTCTTCCATAAAAAAGACGCCTTTTTCATGAACAACCGGGATAATTTCGGTTAGCAGCGTTGGAGAAACGCCTTTTGGTAAAAAAGCGGAAGCACCGGTTTTTAGCATGAAATTCATAAAGGATCGCTGGTAATGGGACGAAACGATAATGACTTTTATACTGGAAAAGTTGGTTTTAAGATGGCGGGTTACTTCCACACCATCCATACCTTTCATCTTTAAATCCAGTAGCAGGACATCTGGCAGTACCGAAGCCGATTCGAGGAATGCTATCAGGTCGTCGCCGCTTTCTGCTGTAAAAATAACCTCAAAGCCTTTTTGAGTGCTCAGGTAGCTTTCCAGCAGTTTTACAATCAGTCCGTCGTCATCTGTTATGGCAATTCGAATCGCATCCATTTTATGTCTTATAGTTTTAGCAGCAATAAGGCTGTTGTTCCTTTTTGATGTGGTTTAATGTGGTGGTGTCCGTTCAGGTATACCATCCGCAGTTCAATATTTTGCAGGCCAAGCCCTTTTTTACCGGTTTTAGGGTCAAATCCTTTTCCGTCGTCACTAACCTTAAGCGCTAACCACTGGTCGGTTTGACGCAGGTGGATCGAAATGGTTGTGGCTCCGGCATGTTTGTAAATATTCGTAATCAGCTCCTGAAGGATACGTGTAAACTGAATTTTGATGTTGTTCGGCAAAGCAGCATCTGTTCGCACATCATGAAAGAAAACGACCTGGATATTTTTCTTCCACGGGTTAATGATTCCATCAATAAGCTCGTACAAAGATATAAATTCCAGCATAGGTGGACTCAAATCGTGGGAAATTCTTCGCGCTTCGGCTATACTTTCTCCTAAAAGATGGTCCACTTCGTCATAATTGTATGCTAATTGGTTCTTGAGTTTCAGGGAAGTTAGTTTTCCGATCAGGGAATCGTGTAAATCTGCGGCAATCCGCGTGCGTTCCTGTTCCTGAACCAATATGCCGGTTTCCAGCAATTTTTTCTGATGTTCGAGTTTGAGGCGTGATTCTTCCAGCTGGGCTTCTGCCATCTGTTTGAAATTGAGGTATGCAAGTCGTATAAATGAAAAAACCAGTATAAAAACTACCGAAATAGCAATTATTATCCAGAGCATAATGGTTTTCGGCTCAATCCATTTTTCCATATTTCCCAGTTTAAAAAGGCGTAAAATAAAAGTGTGATTACCAAATTGGCACACCAAAAGTAAAACTTAAGTTCGGAACTTACATTAATCAGGAAGTTAATTGGCAGAAAAAATAAAAGATGGAGTGAAAAAAAGATCAAAATCACCGCATTCATCCGTAAAACATCTTTTGGCGTTTCTTTATTCCTGCCGACTTTCTGGAAAAAATAGGTAATGGCCAGGAGTATGATCACAAAGGCGTCCATTACTTTGGAGTAGGACTGAAACTGCTGCGGGGAAATGGTTTGCAATGAGAAAAGCTCCCAAATGATAAAACCGATTGCGACAGCGATTAAGGCAAAAAGAGTTCTGCTTTTCTTTTCAAAAAAGCAGAACTGATATAGTATCGAAAAAACGATAAGTTCCAGTAAACTGAATACGATTATGAATATCAGGTTGTTACCAAAAAGCTGCCCGTAAATACGGCTTACCAGATCGGTACATAGCGCGGTGGCAAAATACAGCATTATTAATTTGTGTGAGGTATCCAACGATTTGTAACGGAATAATCCAATTCCGATTCCGGACAGTAATAAAGCCGGAGACAAATAGGTTAAATAATCCAATACCTGATAAAAAGTCATAGTTTAAGCAGTAACTGTAGCAAGTTGTAATAAATAGAATTCTCCTTCAAGCGGTGCGAACGGCGGAACCGGTCTTACCGTATCGTAATAAACGGTTTTCTGATCTGCCTGGTCAACAATAACAAGGTCGGCAGTGAAACCGGATGCCTTTTCAGGGCTTGTTCTCAAAGCAAAATTCGCATTGTAAGGTATTTTCGTGGCATCAACAAGATAATCGGTTGGCATTGCAAAAGCCTGGAAAATTCCTTCAGGAGCATCAATCTGCGTTTTGATCCATTTGTTTAGGTTTTCATCCCAGTTTTCAATTCGCTGCTTAGCTTCTTTTTCCGGAAGTTCCTGACCGTTTCCTAATCCGTTTTCTACAGGGAAAGCATTGATATACTCTGTAATCGGCACAGCAGATTTTTGTTCCGTATCAAATTCCGACGGGATTAAGAAGAAGAAAAGTTTGTCATTCATGATACCCGGATAAGCATGCAGGTATTTTGAAGCACCTTTGTTAACACATTCGAAAGGGAAAAATTTTCCTTGATTTAAATAGAAAGTTACTAATTCACGATCTTTACGTACTCTGTTCCATTCTGCGATACTATCAAGAACTGTTTGTAGTGGTAATGGCATAATTTTGGATGTTTTTAGTTAATAAATAAACTGTTTGAGTCGTTCAAAATTAGATTTTTGATGCATAAAAAGCAAATTATATCCACTTATTAGTAACAATACTTTAATAGGATTATTTTTATTTTGAGAATATGGTTGATAATCCTGCTATTAGCACAGAATAAGAGAAGTTTTACAACAAGTGGAAACGCAGCAACAGGGGCGAAATATGGGGTGCTGAGGCTGTTTTTTGACCGCTAAAACAGGGAACGGATCGTTTGCTGTTTTTTTATTTGGACGATTGCTGCTAATTTGCAGCCAAAACAGGCACTCTAATTTATCAAAAGCTATTAAAAAAAGGAATCCATGATACTTTATTCTTTTCCATCCATATCCGATGTTAATGCGAAAATCCTGATCTTAGGAACCATGCCCGGCGTACAGTCGTTACAGGCCGGGGAATATTACGGAAACAACCGGAATCATTTCTGGAAAATACTTTTTACGCTTTTTGAGGAGCCTTTCTCTACCGATTATAGTACTAAAAAGGAACTGCTGCTGCAACATAAAATAGCGCTTTGGGATGTTTTGCAGGCCTGTAAAAGGGAAGGCAGCCTGGACAGTGCGATAGAAGAAGAGGTTCCTAACGATTTTACCGGTTTTTTAGCCGCTCATCCCGCAATAGAACATATTTTCTTTAACGGACAGAAAGCGGCAGCCTATTTTAAAAAATATGTCAAAACAGCAAAAGCATACCAATTGCATACATTACCCTCAACCAGTCCAGCCAATGCCGGTAAAAATTTTGAAGCAAAACTGGAAGAGTGGAAGGTGGTGAAGGTTGGAAGTTAAGATGCAAGTTTGTTTTTTAACGAATAGTCTTAAGCGGTTGAACCGATTTTATGTACAAAAGTATTTCCAACCAACATAAGGATATGTTTTTTATGATACAGTAACACTTTTCTTTAATTGCCTTTTTCTGATTACCAGGGCAATTACCCAAACAGACAATAATGTTACCAGTATCATTGTTTTTGTTGTATTCATCTGCTGGAAAAAGTTATTAAGCGAATGGATAGCGGCTACCGCTAATAAGGAGTGGGTATTGTCCGCTACTTTTCCGATTCCCCAGGTTCCAAGAAGTAATATCCCGAAAAAGAGCAGGTTTGCGCTTGTAAAATCAAAGTTTAAATGCCAGATAAACCACAATGCAGCAACAATTACGATATTCAGAAATGCCGGTAAGGTTTTTAGTTCCTGTTGTAAAAAACCACGCCATCCGATTTCTTCCAAAAGACCGTAAATTAAAATTGCGGTAACAGCTGTAAATGAAATTGTTCCTTTTGTACAATATTCAACACCTAAGATTAAAGCAATTGGAAGTCCCCAATACAGCAGGAAAGGAATAAGTGTTTTGTTATAATTCCCTTTTAGGGTAAGTGTGGGTTTTATCTTAAAAACAGAAAATGCGACAACAGCGCCAACAGCCGGACCAATACCCTGTAAAATTACTTTTAGAAAATCACCGGACACACCGTTTAACAAGTCGGTTTTGTTTGTGAGATAGCGCAGTAGTATTGCAATGGCGTAAAAGGTAAGGATAGCGAAATAGTTGATTTTAGTTTTCATTTTTATCGGTTTGAATTATACTCCAAAAGTATAAAGATGGTTTCGCTAAAAAATTGACGATGGGTAAGAAATGATATTGTCAGATAATTTTTTTCCGGATCCTGCTCAGGCTTTCGGCTGTAATGCCAAGATAGGAGCAGAGTATCTTTAAAGATGTTCTCTGGAAAATTTCAGGACGCTCTTTTATTAATTTCAAATACCGTTCTGTTGGGGAAAGAGTCAGTAGATTTATCTGTTCGGATTGTTTCCGGATAAACATCGCATCGGAAATTGCCTTGCCGATAAAAAGGCCTGTCTGGGATTTGGAATATAATTCGTTCAGATCATGATGGCTTATTGACCAAATGACTGCGTCTTCCAAAGCCTGGGTTTTAATAACCGTTGCCGATTGCGTTAGAAATGACAGATAGTCGCTAAAGATTTGATTCTCATAATACAGGTTAATACAAACATCTTTTTCGTTAGCCAAAACAAAGTGAGCCGCCGAACCAGAAATTAAGATGTTGATGTATTTTTCGGTTTTATTGTAATCTTTTATGATTTCATTCTTTTCAAAGGTGCGTATGTGTAGGAACTTTGTAAAAGCGGTCCATAAATTGATATCGACTTTATAAAACGGATCAAATATTTCTTTTATTCTTTCGGGGGTTGGTTGTTCCATACAATAGAGGCTAATATAGAGCGGTGTGTTATACGACAAATATAATGATTTAAAATGCGGACTCAAGGACAGTAATGTTTAGTCTTAATAGCGCGGATTTGAAGTATGTGCAAATAAATAACAATGGATGATAAAATTAAATAAATCAAAGGCTTGAAAATCATTATGGTAATGTCTTGTTTGGCAATTATGGTTTCCCGTAATGAAATAACGGATTTGTTAAAGTTATTTGTTGCTGAAAATAAAACATTAATTATGGCATATAGAAAAGGTTATTTTAGAAAGGACGGAACGTATGTTCAGGGGCATTTTACAAATCATCGTTCAAAAGGATTTTCTCCTAAAAAAGGAAACGGATGTATGCTTTTGTTAGCACCCATATTGTTTGTTATAGTATTGTGCATTTTGTAAATCATACCCGTATTGTAATTAAAAAAGCTACAGCATCACACTGTAGCTTTTTTAAATAGTACTTCTTTGCATCTGTTAATTAAGTATCAAGTCTTATTTCTGCTTCATTGACAACTACCGTATTCGAGCTAAAAGCTACTGTATAAAGCCATTTTCGGATGTATTTATGGTACTTTACAAAGGTTATGGTCCCTTTTCCGTAAACGGCATGAATGACCTTGTCGTTTTCCTTATATTTTGCCGGTTCGATAGCAAGCAGCGTTTTTGCGGCAAGCAGATTCTGAAATTCATTTTCTTCCATCTGATAATGACCGTTCAGGTTTTTTAATTTGATATTGACGATAGTCGGTAGTTCTTTATCCGTTTCGTCAAAAAGATTGCTGATCTTTAGCAGGTTTCCCTTTTTGACCATCAGATTGTCTTCTTTTAAATCCAGGTTTTTGTTTAGGATATAAATACTGTCTTTTTTCATGATTGCAGGTTTTAAGTTATTCGTTGAGTTTTGCTTTTAAGGTTGTCCAGAATTCGGTTACCCGTCCTAAAGCGGCTTTTTTATCGTCACTGTCTTTTCTGCCGGTCACATTTTCAAGCTGAATTTTAGCCAGCAGCAACGCTTTACTGTCTGCTATGAGCTGTTGCTTCTGAGCCAGTTTTGCCCTGTCGGAATGAATGTTTTGAATGATTGTATCTTCAGTACTGGTGGTGGTAGTCGTTGTTGTTGTGGCTTCAGAACCGGATTGTCCGAGCGGTAATCCGTAAGTGCTGGCAATAAAATGCATGGTTTGTGTCAGTCCGTTAAAGGTCGCATTTGTGGCATCGGCAGCATCCATCCGGACCCCTTTTATCGTAAAATTGTTATTGTAATCGCCGCTTTTTAATTCCCGTTCGGTAGGATTGGAGCGCAATATCACGGCAACATCCGAATTGCCCAAAAGATTAAATGAAACCGTTTTATTGAATACACCTTTCCACAGATCATGGTCTTTGTCTTTCCTTGCAGTAATAAAAGAGGTCATTTCGTCGCCCAATAGCGGGAAACGGGTACGCTCTGTGCCGTTTAAAGGTTCTTTTGCCTGACTGATCTGTTGCAGGCTTTCATTGATAACCGGGATTTTTTCGTCAGCGACAGCCTTTTTGGATTCTTTTAAAAACTGCTCGAATTCCGTAACAACCAGATAAGCTTGTTTAATCAGTTTTTTGGCTTCCGGATTGTTATGGTTCAGATAGGCAATATTGGCTTGATCCTGCAGGTTCGCTATCGTATTTATGGTAGTATCAATATAGTCTTTAATATCTTTTTGAACTTCCGGGCTGACCTCAGCAGCACGCATATCCTTTTTCAGGGTCGTTAAGGCTGTGATCAATGCGGCATTACTGTTTTCACTATGTTTGGCTGTAAAGTTTTGCAAAGCCACAATGGCGTTTAGGATTTTCCGGTCACCGGTACTGTTCTTTTCCTGTTGCAGCTCTTTGTGTTTGGCTAAAACAGCATCCCTGTTTGCTGCTTCCACAGTTACTTTTAGCCTGCTCATACAGCCTGTTAGCAGCATACAGCCTAAAAGGAGAATTAGAATAGGTTTCATCTTTTATTTTTTTAAGGTTTCTGTAAGTTCACGTATGGCTTTGTTGATATCGGCATCCGATTTTGTATCGATTTTATCCAGGTACATATCCGTTGTGGCTATCAGTTTTTTTATTGCCTGATCTGTACTGGCGATATCGGTTTTAACGGTGTGCGCCTCAAGGATCTTTTCTTTTTTTACAACCTGGCTTATCGAGTTTAAAATGGTCTGGCTTTTGGTGACATTGCCCAGCTGATCGGTAATTGCCTTGGCATTCGTCGACAGGATCAGTATGAGTTCATTTCCGTCTTCATTGGTCACTAACGGAGTAAAGAGCTTACCGTTTTCCGGCTGTGGAATTTCATTAAAATACATGTTAACGGCATTCTGGTTAAAATAACCCGATACATAACGGGAACTGGACAAAAACGAAAAACCCCTGACTTTGACTCGATAGTAATTGGAAACAGTTTCTTTTTCATCTGAAAGAAAGTAGTCATCGTCTTTTGGTTTGAGCTTAGTGCCCACCTCATCTTTAAAATAGTGCTCTTCAGATATCGTGGAGCAGGAGCATAATGTGGCTGCTAACAGCACAAGATGCAGATAATACGTTTTCATAATTTAATTTTTAGTGTTTGGTTGTAGTGTTGCAAGCATATTGCCGGAATTATTTTTTGTATCCGCTTTATAGTGGGTGAATTGTATGGAATGGGCATTCCAGTACACGAATGCTTTTTTATCGTCACTTCCGTTGATACGGAAAACAATGGGTTTAAAAGGGATTGTAACCGCATCTATCCCATATTTGCCTTTGGTTTTTCCCATTAAAAGCAACTCCTGTTCCGGGGCAAGTTTTATCATGTCTAAAAAGTTTGCCACGGCAGCACCGGCAGCAATAGCTCCTATCAGACTGCTTATCGGGCATTGAACGGCAAAGCGCGGATCGGATAACAGGCTGTGTAAAGGACTCGGATTGATCGAAGCGGTATAGTCTATTTTTTCCGGTTTTATGGTCAGCAATACGTTTTCCTGATCTCTTGAAGTGCCAATTGCTATAGTATTGGTAGCCTGTGGAATATTGAGGGAAACATTACTGCTCGTGTTTTTGCCATAGTTGCTGTAGCAGAAAAAAACATATCCTAAATCGGTTGGATTCAGTTCGAGTTGCGATTGCAGTTTTGCATTGACATCGCCGGAATACTGTAAGGTCAGTTCGGACAGGTCCTCATTAAACCGGAAGGAATTAAAATTTACTGTCGCTGCTCCGCTGCCGGAAACGCTGCCTTTAAATTTACCCAGCGACATAAAATCCATCGCTTCACGCTGTACATTGCAGGCAGCTACTTTTGCTTCATTTTCAACCTGATGGGCTATCCGGGCAGTTTCCCTGGCGGCCTGCCAGGCAATCCTTTCGGCTTCTACACGTAGTCGGCAGGCTCTTCGGGTAGCGGCACAAACCGGATCTTCAAAGCGGACGCCAAGTACTCTGCGCATACAGTTCCAATTACAACTGGCACCATTAAAATCCGGATATTTAAAATTGGTTCGCACCTTTTGGCAGTCAATATCCCCGCGTTTAACCTCCAGTTTTTCATTAAAAGCCATTTCGGGCAGTGTAAACTGTTGTTTCAGAACAATAGGAGCAGAAAGTGCCTCGTTAAAAATACCGGCTATTTCCGCTTTACTGATCTGCACGCTGATAGCGCTGTTTTCAGGAACAGGTTCAAAAACGTGCTGCCACTTTTTAGTGAAAGCGGTGTTGTAAACCGCAAACAATTTAGAAACCTGTGAAGCAGTTGCAGCAGCCGTTTGTGTTTTGGGTAACGTTACCGGAGCGGACTTTTTTGCCGTTAATTCGACTAATACCGAAATCCCTTCAGTAGTAATCAGAACGGCATTTCCTTTGATGGCGCGGGAAATCGTTTTTGGCTCGGCAATAACTTCGGTATTAGGATCTTTAAACAGTTCTTTGGGATCTAAAGAATAGCCTTTTTCCCAATTGGTCTGGAATACAACCGGATTTTTAAACAGCATCCCGTTAATATTGTCAATATAATGCTTTAATATCGGGCTTATCAGTTTGGCTAAAGCGCGTTTGTGCAATCCGGTTTTTTGCGTAAACGTAATGTTCTTGATTTTCAGGGATTGTAAAGCACTTCTCAGATAAACCGTGTCACCGCGGGTAGCGACAGCGGTTAAACCGGCCAGTGTTCCTTTGATTTCTGCATGATATTCCGGAATATCGATTAAAAAATCAGCATTTGTTAAAATGCCCTGCTTGTCTAAAAGTATTTCAGGCGTAACACTTTTAATAACAATGTTTTGATCTGAAGCATTTTCAGCCGCTTTTTTCAGCGCATCAGGAAGGTATTCCTGAACCATTCCTTTGTGGATATAAACGCCTATATGCGGATTCAGCGTATCCATACTGCGAAGATTATCGGTAATGGAAGCATATTGCTGATCTGTTGCCGATATGGGCGGGAACTGCTTGTTTACCAGTGTTCGTACAGATTCACAACTTATAAAAAGCAATGAAGCGGTCCCTAATAAAAATAGTTTGTAACGATTTTTCATGATATGAATGTTTAGCAGGTTAATGATTGAAGTAGTTTGGTCATTTCAAAGCTAGGGCAGCTATATACCGGAAACAATGGGGAAAACCCTATAAAGAAGCTGTTTTTTGCCTAATTGGTTATAAATGAGGCGGATTGATAAATTATTAAGAAAAAAGTGATATTTTAGTAGTGTCTTATAAATTAGGGTATTATCCCGGGCTGATTAGGGGTTTACCTATTGATTGGAGATAAAGAATAGTTAACCTTTGATGCAAACCAAGTAACCTCTAAATCTACATAGCCATGAAAAAAACGACACTATTATTAGTCCTGCTTATTGCTTTTTACAGCTGTACCGAAAAAAAGACAACTGATCGCAGCGTAGCAACTACTGAAGCGACGGCTTCCAAGCGAACAACATTTCAAGATTCTGTTCCGCAAATCATCAGAGATTTACAGTTTTTAGCCTGTAAGGCGAATGATTATTCCGTTATTGAAAAGTACCACAAGATCGATATGGGACTGTTTGAAAGCATGCTGGTTAATTACTGGGGAGATGTTAATGCTGCAAAATACAAGGCTGTATCGTGGGAAGAAATAAAAAAAAAGCTGGACAGCGTTAGCTGTAATGAAAAGTATCTGTCATTCAAATATAATAACAGCGGGATGAGTAATGCCGATGATATTGAACCGGTCCTGGTGAGCACCTTCAGTGATAAGACAACCTGTTTTTCGGTACCGCTTTTTAGAAGCATCATGCAAAATCACGATGTTATGGCATCGAAACATACTATTGAGTTTACCAAAGGAAAAATGGATCCGGGTGCCGATGTGAATATTCTTTTCAGAATAAAAGGCAGTGGCTTTACCGGATATTACGATATCTCCCTTGATCCGACTTTTATAGGTTTAAAAGAAAATGAGTAATATACTGGCAACCATAAACAGTATTAAGCTGCTTGTACTGGCAACATTTATTTATGCCTGTTTTAACCTTAAATTGAAAAAGCATAATACACTGTTGTTTCTGATCATCACGGTGAGCTTTTGTACAGAAGTGCTGACCTCCATATTGCTGTATGGAGGTATCAGTTTTTCTTTTTTAACAACGCTGAGTATCATTATCCACCATGCCTTATGGCTGTATCTGATAACGGTGATCTGCAGCAATACTGCAAAAGGATATGTACCGCTTTTCTTTTTCCTGGTTTTTGCTTTTGTAAACCTGTTTTTTATTGAAGGTGTGCAGACCTTCAATGCCCGGACATTTATCTGTGGTGCCCTACTGTATGTACTGCTCTTTTTATACTGGAGCTATTACCATTTGCGGAAAGAGAATTTCCCGTTTTTTACGTCCAATAACTACTTGCTGTTGGCCAGCCCGATCTTGTTTTTTCTGGGGTTCAGTTTTATTTTCGGATTTAAGAACAAAATGCTGAATACAACGATAATTTTCGGTGATATAAAGCTCTATTCCCTGATTAGTTATTTCGTAAACATCACTTATTATTCATTGGTAAATATTTATATTTATCGTAACAAGAAAGAACAATATGCTGAATGATATCGCTTTTGGCATCATCATAGGACTCCTTTTTATCAGTTTGCTGCTGTTGTTCTGCATCCTGATAATCAAGCTGTATATCAATAAAATAAAGAACTATACCCGGCTCATTTATCAGAAAGATATCGACTACCAGAAAACGCTCAATGCAGCCATAATTGAAACCCAGGAACAGGTGTTAAACAATATTTCAGCAGATTTGCATGACGATACCGGACAACAGCTTACGTACATCAACTTTCAGCTTGAAAACCTTAAACTGGATGCTCCCGGATTACAGGAAACATTAGCGCCCTTGTCCCAATCGGTTGGGAGTCTGTCCCAATCCATACGGAGTATAAGCCATTCGCTGAACAATCAGCTGCTTTTACAGCAGGATCTGCTAAAAGCGATTGCGATAGAAGCAGAGCGCTTAAACAAAAATCCTAAAATTGACATCAACCTCAGCGTATCGGAACAAAAAACAAAAGTATTTACCGTCAATGAAAAAATCGTGATCTACAGGATTTTTCAGGAAACGATAAACAACACGCTAAAACATGCAAAAGCCACACAGATAACGATTGCAGTCAAAACCAGTCCGTTATTTACACTGGAAATAGCCGATAACGGAAAAGGATTTGATATCGCAAAAACGAAGGACAGTAAAACCACCTTAGGTTTGCAAAATATGGAACATCGGGCAGACATGATCGGTTACGGTTTTGAGATCCGGTCCGGTATAGGAACGGGAACCACTATTATCATCACGGAAAAATAATCATTGAACTATGCAGTACACGACCATTTGTATTATAGACGATCATGCCATTGTCCGGCAGGGACTGAAAGAACTGTTACAGAAACTCAGCAATTATAAGGTTGTGGCAGAGTTTGATAACGGTGAAGATTTTTTAGCAGCCCTGCCACTGGATGCGAAACCGGATTTGTATATACTGGACTATTCCATGCCGAGCAAAAACGGGATAGAAGTATTGCAGGAACTTGAAGAACTGGACGATGAATATAAAGTATTGCTGCTTACCCAGCATTTTGACGAACAGCTCATCAACGATGCCTATCATCACGGAGCAAGGGGCTTTTTACATAAAAACTGTACCGCCCACGATTTAAAATTTGCGATAGACAACATTGTCAAAATCGGGTATAACAACGTATCCGAAATATTGAAACGTATCCGGAATTATGAATCGCCCACAGAAAAAGAAAAGCAAAACATCGTGTTGTCGGAAAGGGAACGCACCTTTTTAGAACTCGTTTGCGATGAACAGGAATATACCTACGAACAGATGGCCGATATTATGCAGCTGTCTGTAAAATCAATAGAAGCTTATCGTGCGGCACTTTTTGAGCGATACAGCATCAAATCCAAAGTGGGCTTGGTACTGTTTTCCTATAAATACCGCCTGACAGCTCCGTTTTTAACATAAAAAAAGTCCTGATGAAGATCAGGACTTTTTATTATAAAGAGAGCATATATTAGCTTCTTCTGCTCATTAAAATTCGTAGCACATACCAGAACAAAAGCATAACAGAGGAGAACAACTGTAAAGAAGCACCCACATATTGCTCGGTACCGTATTGGTTTTTGATTTGGTGTGTCTGGTATAAAATACTTCCTGATGCTAAGATTACCATACCTACAGAGAACCATAATCCCAGATTAAATCCGAAAATAGCGCCTGCAACGATTAAGCCTAAAGAAACAAAACCACCTACAATCAGGGCTGTTCTTAAAAAGGAAAAATCGGTTTTGGTAAAAAATACAACAGCTGTTAGTCCGGAGAACATGAATAATGTGATAACTGCTGCCTGGGTAATCATATCAGGACCGGAATAGGCTACGGCAATCGCGATCATCGGAAGGAAAATAATAGCTTCCAGGATCACATACAGTCCTAATCCTAAATATTGCTGCTGACGGGAAGGATTAAAGCTCATCTTTTCAGATAAAGTCGTTCCCAGCCAGAAAAGACCAATAATAAACAACCAAATGAATTTTCCGCCCATCATGGCATATATCCATTCCGCCGGAACAGTTTGCAGTAAAATGGTTTCTACAACAATAAAAGCCAATATGGCTAAAGCTACGTGTAAATAGGTTTTTTTGTAAAAAGTCGCCTTTTCAAGGTCCGTTGCATGGGCAACAAGAATGTTTTCCGGTTCCATAATCTGTAACTATTATTTTAATTGTTAAAAAACAAATATAAGATTTTTTTTAAAAAGCAGATTAAGTTGAGAATTACGAGTTAAGAATTACGAATTAGGAATTGTCCTTTCATAATGACGTTTTCCTTTTTTCTCTTTGCCTTTTTTCTCTTTGCCCTTTGCTTCTTGTCAATTGCTTCTTGTCAATTGCTTCTTGTCAATTGCTTCTTGTCAATTGCTTCTTGTCAATTACCCTTTGCCTTTTGTTTATTGCTTTTTATTCTCAATTCGAACACTAAATCATTTGTATAAACATCTTTAATGTGACTTTTTTCATATTTACAAAGAGTTGTAACTTTAAAATGTACTATTTTTCTTTAAGGGGCTCACAATAAATAGACATTAATCGCGTAATAGTATTATAATGCGGTCGGAAAACTCAACCGACTTTAATGATTGAGTAAACCAAACAACTTAAATCTATCAATTATGTTAAAAAAAATTTTAAATCTTGAAGGTGTTCAAAAAGTAGAAAAGCAACAGCAGGTACACATTACCGGAGGCGGCAGAGGAGATGGCGGTTTTGAAGAAGTTTGTGCTTATGATAACGTTAGTGCGGTAAACAATGGCTGTCCGGCACAAAATACGGATTTGTCATGGGGGATGCCAACTTGTATTTATGTATGTGTTTCCGGTCGTTGGGTAAGACAACCGTTCTAAACAATATAAAAAAGCTTATGCAGCGAAACTTCCCTGCATAAGCTCATTAATAGTGTATTTGCTTTTAAGCTACAGTTTCTTCTGCTTTTAAAACATTAGGTCCCATTGCGCTGGTTGTTGTCAGCTGAATAAAATAAGTATAAGGACCATTCGGGCTTTTTTCAGCAATGTAGGCACAATTCCATCCGGTGCCCCATTTTTGTCCGGTATCCCAGTTTCTGTTGTTTTCATTATCCCATGACCATGCTTTTGTTTCTTTTGTAGGATCGGAAGGGAAGCCAGCGTTGTAAACGTGAATCTGACCTTGTTGTGCTCTGAATGGTGCATTGCTGCTCCATCGTAACCATAAATTTCCACGAGACTCATAAGCCTCTAAAGACCAGGTAAATGATTGTTGTGACATAGTAAATAGTATTTGGGGTTTTCCTACTCGTTTAAGGTTTTTCGGATGCTACCTTTCTGTGGTAAAATAATTTTATCACACAGCTAAAGTAATCGGATCTATTGTGTTGGATATGAGTAGTTTCACCCCTTTTGTAAAAACAGGTAGTAGCACTTCCGTAATTACTTACACTATCAAAATCAAACCTCGTAAATCAAATATCCCCAATCATACTTCAAACTTCATCCTTCTCAAATCAAACCTCAACCCTCAAATATCATAAATCACCCCTTAAACCTGTCGTCTTTCCCAAAACGGATGTTCCGGCCAGCGCTGTTCCGACTGATACTGGTTTTGTAACAAGGCAACCGATTTATTGAATAATGCCATTTGAGAAGTGATATAGTCCGATAAAGCACCGGCATTACCCTGTAAAAATGAGGCGATTGCATTTGCTGCATGGTGGCCGCTAACCAGGGCATTGGTAATCCCGAAAGAAGTGAGCGGATCATAGGTGCACAAAGCATCGCCCACGGCTATCCATTGTTTGCCGCCCGGTTTTTCCAGCAGTGAAGTGGTGGCGGTTTTAATACCTGCCGTTGGTATTGCCGTTGTGGAAATATATGTTTTAAGATGTTCGGTAGCGGCTACTTTCCGGAGTAACCAGTCCGTAAGAGAAGCTGTTTTGGCAGGATGTAAATCGCTGTCCGACATGAAATTGACGATAATCCGGTTGTTTGCTATCGGTGCGGCATACCACCAGCCATCTGCTGCCGCTTCGATAAAGGTCATGCCTTTTAACGGATTTGCCGCCGGTTCTGCAATAAAATAATAGGAAGCCAGATTGTCGACAGTCTGTTTTTTTACGCCCATTTTTTTAGCCACTATGGAAGCTCTTCCGCTGCAATCGGCTATAAAATCGGCCGTAATTGTATAGGGGGCAGCATCGCTATGCGAACAACTTACGATCATTTTATCATCCCATGCCGTGATTTCCGATAAGCGGTAATTTTGCAGCAATGGAATTCCGCGGCTGATAACCGTTTCCCGGAGTTGTTTTTCAAATAAGCTGCGGTTTAAATGCCAGCCATCGCCATAAGGCTCGTGTAAAAAATAACGTTGGCGGAGCGACGAATCGCCCCACACAACATTATTACCCACATACAAGCTGTGTTGTCCGGAAGTCAACACTCCTTCCAGACCTAATTTCCGAAAAACGGCATTGGCACTGGGAGCCAATGATTCTCCTAATTTAACGGCATTTTCGGTATGATTGTCAATTACGATACACGGAATGTTATGACTGTGCAGCGTTAATGCGGTCGCTAATCCCGCAGGACCACCGCCAACGATAACTACCGGTATGGAAACGGACGTTGCTATAATTCGTGACGTTTTAATGGATGACTTTCACGTGGTACTTCTCTTAATAATCGGCCACTCACGATACTTTCTCTTTCGGCATGTTTTACCTGTTCAAAAGTAGGATCTGTACCTTTTGGGCCTTCGCGGTCGGTTTCTACCCATAAAGCATCGGGTAAAAACTGCGATTGCGTTTCCAGTTCCTGTTTGGTAATGATTCCCAACTGATGCCATTTGGCGATCATATTGTTAATACGCGGAACGTAATTTGAAGTGAAATCACGCATCCAGTCCACGCGGTATGAGAAATGCTTTAATTTCTGACCGTCGTTTGTCGTTTTCGATTTCAACCGCTCGTAGCTGTCCATTGATAATATCGTATTCGGAACTCTTACCGACCAGAAAGAAGGCAACGGCAGGTAAAGGGTTACATCATAACCCGACATACAGCTGGCTTCATCCGTTTGCCACGGCACGCCTAACCATCGGGTAAGCGATCCCGGTCCGGTTCCGTCCAGCGGTCCGTTTTCCGATAAGGCTATTTCGGAAGTGATCATGCCGCCGTAATCGTCTCTTACCTTTTCATTTTCGGCTAAAACTTTTAAGCGGAAAGGTTCTTCCCACATCATCAGGTGTCGGAAAGGCCAGGTAATCTCGATGCCCGGGTGGAAAGGTCCGCCCAAACATTCTTCCAGCGGTGCTTTTAATAAAGCATCCACCTGTCCGGCTACCGGTAATTCCTCAAATGGAATGATCTCTTTCGGTTTTCCGGTAATAAAATTACCTTCAGCCCATAGTCGTAACCGTTCATATTGTGTTGCAGTTACCGATAGGTCAACCGCCGGCAGATCGTCATAATCACCAAATAAATCACCGTAATGCGGTGGCAGTTTGGTCGGCTCATATTCCGTAGACTGATGGTCCCGGAACCATTCGAATACCCGTTTTCTCTCGGATTCATATTGTTCGTCCGGACTTTCCAGCTGGCGGATAAAATCAGGATTGTTAAAATCACTCGGGGAATTGGTACCGAATAAAACAAAGAAACCTTCGTTTACCCATTGTGTCGTACTCATCCGGGACAGTATCGGGTGAATGTCTTCATAGAAATTAACCGTTTCCTTTGGAGCCATCCAGCCTTCACGCAGGTACAGGTCCTCAACCACATCCAGCATGCTTACGACCGGGAACAATCCCTGTCCGAAATTTGGCGGCGTACAGGCTACCACAGCAGGTTTGGCTTCAAATGTTTGTCCGCCAATGGTCACTTTGGCGCGTACGGTACCGTCTGAAGTATCATCGTGCCAGTCGTCGTTATTGGCAAAGGTTATCGCGCGGTTCCCAAGATGGGAGGCACTTTTTCCATCACCACCAAAGAAGAGTAACCGGCCTTTTTCGTCTGTTTTGATCTCACCCAAAGAAACTTCCTTGTCATAGAACTTTCCGGTATTGAACTGGTAGGTGTCACCGGATATTTTTCTTCCGCTGATGGTTCGCGTTCCCGGGTCAATTACAAGCTGATTCCTGTCGGCACCCATAACGGCTCCGTTACGCTTGGTACTCGGAATACTGTATTCGCCCAGATCCAGGGCATTGTTAAACTGGTACCAGGCCGCTTTTCTGTTGGCTACATGCACCCGCCATTCGATATTGACATCGGCAGCGGTGTCCATGTTAATTTCATATAACGGTTTGTCGTTTTCGTCCAATGCATAAATACGGAACAAAGGCACCTGCTTTTTAAACAGATTGTCACCGTCTTTAAAACCGCCTTCCGAAACCGGAGTAACTCCCGGTAAATCGGAAGCCAGGTAATATTCTTTTGAATTTCCTATTCGCGCTATTCCGATGGCCGGATAAATAGCTACTTTTTGTATCTTTTTAGTATCCATAACGCTGTCTTATTGGTTGTTTAATTGTCTTGGCAGATTGGGTTCTACGGCAGGAACACCGTTTTTAAAACGTCTTAAATCGGCTCCGGCCTCATACACAATTTTACGGGCATCGCTAATGCTGCCCTGCGGTTTGTGTACTTCCAGGGTCCGCCAGGGATTAAAAGAAAGGTTCTCGCCATATTCGGCCTGTCCCTGAGTGGTTATGTCCTGTTTGCGGATAACGAGCGTAGCGATATGAAACGGAACAGACTCTGTTTCGTCCCAGGGAACCATGGCTTTGTCCAACGGCATTTTATCCGGATCGGTACGGAACTGAACCATAAATTTAAATTGGGCTTCTCCCATGTTCAAACGGGCCTGTAAATCGGCTTGCAGATAGTCTGTTGAGTTTTGAGACGGCGGCGCACTAAACGGCGGACTGATTGGCTCCAGTTTGTATTTTACAAAGCGGTCTTCGCCAAAAGAATAGGGTAGTCCGCTCCAATAAGGTGTTGTAAGGCAGCTCGGAACGACTTTTTGCATTTCGTTTAAAATGCGTTCGGTTTCCGGATGGTCTTTCAGGTACAGGTTATAATCGTGGTCTACAACGCCGGCTTTTGTGAATTTGCACATTTCGGTAGCATTATCTACAAAAAACACATTCATATTCTGCAGGATAAAATCGGCAGTAGTGGCGTGTTCACTGGATTCCAGCAATTTTTTGCCCGGTACTCCAAACAGTTTGATCCCGATGCCAACCGTTGTTTTCATATCGGGTGCATGCGGAACGGTATCGCTTGAAAAACGTACCCAGGCTTCAAAATGATCGTGTGCAAAGATCCCGACTCTGTATTCCGGAGGTAATCCCGGCATCATGATAAAATCGGCTTTGGCAACACCATGGGGTTTTAAGAATACCCCTCTGCGCACCGGGCACTGTCCGGCAATGATACGGTTCCCCATAGTCGTATCGACAAACATTTTTTTAAGGGATAAAGCAGGATTGGTTTCGCAATCAATAGCTGCTTTTTTTGATGATTCGTTTTGCATGGTAGTTGAGTTGTAAGTTTGTTACTGCAATATAGAAAATCGCCAAAGTCCGGGGTCAGGTAGTAATACGTGATTTTAAAAAGGAACAAGAGTCTGTAGCAGCCGGATGGTTTAGGAAGAAGGCTGGTGCTAAAACGAATAAATGGCCCTGGAGCCGATTACTATAATCGGCTCCAGGGCTATTGTAGCATTAATTGCGGTTTATTTATTCAGGGTTGTCTTGATAACCACAGCTGCCTGTTGTATTGCTGTTTGTACAGCAGGAATAGTGGCAATAGGGTTTAAAAGTCCGTAATCGTGTATTAAACCGCTATACCGGGTAAGGGTTACCGGTACGCCGGCTTCGTCAAGTTTTCGGGCATAGGCTTCTCCTTCATCTCTGAGTACATCATTTTCTGCCGTTTGAACAAGTGCCGGTGGCAGGCCTTTCAGCTGAGCCAAACCGGCTTGCAATGGTGAGGCATATATTTCTTTTCTTTTTGCAGGATCCGGCAGGTAATTGTCCCAAAACCATTTCATCATGTTTTTAGTCAGGAATCGTCCGTTTGCAAATGAGTTATAGGAATCCGTTTCAAAATCGGCATCGGTTACCGGCCATAACAGCACCTGTAATTTGATTTCCGGTCCTTTTTTGTCTTTTGCCATCAGGGCAATTACTGCCGCCATATTTCCGCCAACACTATTACCGACTACTGCGAGGTTTTTACCGTTCACACCGATTTCTTTGCCGTTTTTTGACACCCATTCGGCAGCGGCATATATTTCATTAATAGCCGTTGGGTATTTTGCTTCGGGCGATGGGGTATAGTCCGGGAATACGGCCACCGCACCACTTGCAACGACAAGGTCACGCACCAGTCTTCTGTGGGTAGGATAGTCGCCCAGTACCCAGCCGCCGCCGTGGATAAAAATAAATACCGGAGCATTGTTCTGTACGCCTTTGGGCTTTGTGATATGGATTTTTACGGTGTAACCGTTTTGGGAAATACTGCGTTCCGTTTCTTCAATTCCGGAATAATCTACGGTAACCGATTGCTGCGCGCCCACCAATACCTGTCTTGCATCGGCCGGGGATAAGGTTTCCAGTGGTTTGCCATCGCCGGAATTAAGCGCTTTTAAAAATGATCGTACGTCCTTAAAAATCTGTGGATCACTTTCTCCTTTGTAAGCTCTTTCTTGTGCCATAACTGTTGAATTTAAGGTTGCTATTAAAATGAGGGATACTACCCGTTTGAAAGAAAATATAGGTTTCATAATAAAATGAACTTAAAAGTTAAGTATAAAAAACGATTAAACAAGGTTTGCCTGCAGTATGATTTCAAAATTAAAAGCCTGGCTAACAGGGCAGGTAGCTTCCGCCTGTCTGGCTAATTGCTGAAATTCTTCATCGGATATTCCGGGTACTTTTGCAGTAAGAATGAGTAGTGACTGTGTAATTTTTCCGTCGTTAAGTGTAACGGTTGATTCTGTGGTCAACTCTTCGGCAGTATAGCCGGCAGTAGTGAGATCCAGGCTTAATTTCATGGTAAAGCACCCGGCATGTGCCGCTGCTAACAGTTCTTCGGGGTTTGTACCTATTCCTTCAGCAAAACGGCTGTTAAAGGAATATTGGGTTTTGTTTAAAACAAGACTGTTTGTGGTTAGGTGTCCGTTACCTTCTTTGATGTTACCGTTCCATACGGCTTTTGCTTTACGTTTCATGTTGTTTATTTTTTAAAGGATTAATTTGATAGGACAAAGGTAGGATCGTAAAGCGCCTCCGGAAAGGTATAAAAGGCTATTAAAATTGTACATTTTTCCCTTTATGGTATTTTTATTGTTTTTTTAAGCGGTTTGTACGGGTTTTTTGGTTGACAGCCTGATAAAATTGTCTTTTCCAATGCTGATTTGTATCTGGCCGGCAGGGATTGTTTTTCCTGTTTTCCGGAAACTGTGGTAACCGGTTGAAGAATCCGGATGTGGTTGGGGAATTGGGTATTGAATTGGGGAATTTCCACACTTTTATTTTAGGGTTTTCAGCGCTAAAGCCTTCATTATCATTTGAAAATGTAAATGGCATACCGCTTGTTTTGTTGTGACTGTGCAGATTCCTCATCAAATGTGTGGAATCGCGATAGTAACGAATAGTACAACAAATATGAAAAGCGAATCAATTACTTCCGAACAATTATATTTTGCCAAAAACGATAGGGCTACAGCGGTACCCGGTATGGGTAATCCTGTTTTTTACAGCAATAAAAAAGCATCAAAAAAGGCGGCAAAGGGATCATTAAAGCCTTTGGGTATTGCAGTACTCGTGAGTACTTTTGTACTGTTGCTTGGCTCGACTTTCCTGGTGTATGAATTGCAGCCGGAGTTTGATAAAGTCAATCTGGAGCGCCTGAATACTACAGGGTGGTTTTGCTTTATTGTACTAAGCACTTCACTGCTGTTGTTCCGATTGGGGTTTTTCCTGTATAATTTGTTTTTATATTTTAAATACAAGCCCGTTGAATCTGTTACAGACGCGTTACTGCCTACCTGTACGGTGATCGTTCCGGCTTATAACGAAGGCAAGCAGGTGTGGGATACTTTAATGAGCCTGGCAAACAGCGATTATCCGCAGGAGAAGTTACAGTTGCTGGCGATAGATGATGGAAGTAAGGATGATACCTGGTACTGGATGCAGCAGGCAAAAGAAAGGTTAGGGGATCGGGTGTCGATCTATAAGCAACCGGAAAATAAAGGAAAGCGTCATGCGCTTTACCGCGGGTTCAAGCTTGGTACCGGGGAGATTTTTGTGACGGTCGACAGTGATTCGATTGTAAAGGCAGATACTTTACGAAATTTAGTCAGCCCGTTTGTTACTAACGAGAAGTGTGGTGCCGTTGCCGGAAATGTCCAGGTTTTAAATAACAACAGCGGGATTATTCCGAAAATGCTGAATGTTAGTTTTGTATTGAGTTTTGAGTTTATGCGTTCTGCCGAAAGTGCGCTGGGATCGGTAATGTGTACTCCGGGAGCTTTATCGGCTTACCGCAGTGATGTGGTGTTTGCGTGTCTTCCGGAATGGATCAGCCAGACGTTTATGGGGCAGCCTTCCGATATTGGCGAAGACCGTGCGATGACCAATATGATCCTGAAGCAGGGGTATCATGTTCTGTTTCAGAGAAATTCGTATGTTTTAACGAATGTACCGGAGCAATACAGCGGTTTGTACAAGATGTTTATCCGATGGGACCGAAGCAATGTGCGTGAAAATATCATGATGTCCAGGTTTGTGTTTAAAAAGTTTAGAAACGGTTCTACAGTGGGAACCCGGCTTTTATTCTTAAACCAGTCGTTAAAGATCGTTATGGCCTATCCGTTTATTATAGCGATGTTACTTTTTATATTCACGCATCCGGTGTTGTTTCTGAGTGCCACACTTTCCGGTATCCTGATTATGTCCAGTTTTTCCGTTTTCTTTTATGCGAAGCGGTATAGTATATCCGAATCATTCTGGGCTTATTCCTATAGTATTCTCTATACTTTTGGCTTGTTCTGGATCACTCCGTATGCCATTGCTACAGCAAACAGAAGAGGCTGGCTGACGCGTGGTTTAGTGGAGAAGAAGTGAGAGGTAAAAAGCAAAGGGCAAGAGGCAAAGGTCAGGAGGCAAAGGTCAGGAGGCAAAGGTCAGGAGGCAAAGGTCAGGAGGCAAAAAGCAAAGGGCAAGGTGTTATTGGGAATAGTCTGGGATATGCAAGCTTGTGATTGTATTAATGAAACCATAAATTATCTTTATTTGAAAATTGGGTTTTATTAATATTGTGTTGATTATGAGTTGTTTGATTTATTTTTAGTATATTGAAGGAAATTTCAAACAGTGTTTTTTATTTGTGTTAAAAAGCATATTTCCTAACAATATATATTCCTGAATCATGAAGTGTATTCCTTTAATCGGCCGGTTTCTTTTCAGCATGATCTTTATGTATTCTTCCATTGCTAAATTTTCGGACAGTTATGTCTATGAAGCAGCAGTCAAGGGAATACCGTTATCCTATATCCTTATTCCGCTGGTTGGAATATTCGAATTGCTGGGCGGACTGAGTATTTTATTTGGTTTTATGGCAAAATGGGGTGCCTGGCTCATCATTCTGGTATTGCTGCCGGTAACTTTTATCATGCACAATTTCTGGGCTGTTGAAGATAGCATGCAGCATCAGCTGGTTTTGATGACCTTTATGAAAAACATGTCTATTGTTGGTGGTGCGCTGATGATTTCCTATTTCGGAGCTGGACCATATAGCATTGATGCCGTTAAGAAGCAGCAAATTAAAGCATAAACCGGCTTTTAAGTTAATTGCCTTTTTGAAATGGTGTTTTTATGTTGCAGAATCGGCTAAAAATAATGCACTATTCCTTGTGAAAAAGCTGTTAATAAGGCCAGTTGACATATAAGGGTTTATTCATCCAGGGATGTTTTATAATTGAAAAAGAAAAAGGAGATTTATTAAGTAATAGATCGTAAACTCTTTTTTCAACGGTGAGTTCCCATTTGTCTTCATGTTCTGTTAGTATTCCATCCCGGATAAGCCAATTACCTCTGAAAGCATCAACAGAACAGCGGCCAATGGCTGTCCAGTGTGAAATGGCAGCTTCCATTAAACCGGTCATTAGCAATTGGTCTTCATTGGAGATCTCCATTTGATCAGCTAAGTCTTGATTTACAGGCAATCCGCAAAGAACTTTATTCAAGGACAAATAAACCTCATCTGTTTTCTGTAATCCTGTGATCAGATATTGTAAATAAAGGGCTGCATTTTGCTGGTTTTCTGAACTGGTAAATTGTTTGCCGCTTACCAGACGAAGACGTTCCAATAAAACAGGGATATAATTTGTCAGGATTACCATTCCTGCGTTTTCTACCTTAATCGCTTCTTTCATAACAGTTGTTTAAATTGTTTTTGGTTGGATGTATTGATCCCTGTCAAAATAAGCAACAGCCGGTTTTTGCCCCATTTATTCATGGATCATAACGGGTTTTACGCTGTCGTTTTCTTTTAGTTTAATGACTAATGTTTTGGTATGCAAAGGAAAAAAATACAGCCTTTGTTGATTTATCCTGTAGAACAGATAGGCACTGTCAATCCGGTCCGGTTGTCCGAGCAGGTTCAGCACTTCCTCTTTTTTTAATTTTTTCAGGGTATCGCTTGTCATTAAATAGTCAAGCATTTTGTCCCTATAGGGATAATCCCGATTTTCTTTTGTTTTCCATTTGATTTTATCAAAAGCAGCCACGGGTATGGTTTCCTTTTTATCGGTTTCCGTACGATCCTCTTTTTTGCAGGACAAAAAACACAAAGAAAGGAATACTATTAAAAATCGTATTGGCATGATTTGCTGTTTAATAACAATTAAGGCTGTAGTAAATTTAATAAAAGATTCCATGTAAGCCTAAGAAGACAATGAATAAGATAAATTGAAATGAAAAGCTAAGGCAATGTTTGGATAATATAGGTTTATTATTAGTATAATTTGATTACTTTAACACTATGGCTGGGACATATTGTGTGATTGTATTGCATTAATTTTAATTAAAATGAATCAATATAAGAAAAATAGTACGCTTTTTTTGAAAAATAACATAAAAAATCAAAAGGTTTGTTTTTTACTTTTAGTAATATTCATTAGCAATTTAACTTATGCTCAATGCTGGCAAAGTATAAGTGAAGGACATGGTCACACGGCTGCAATAAAAACAGACGGAACTCTTTGGACCTGGGGCTGGAATCAAAGCGGACAATTAGGCAACGGTACCAATAGCAATTCGAATGTTCCAATATCGTTAAGCTGCGGTGTGCTATCAAACAAGGAAGTTGCTTTTCAAAATGATTTAACGATATATCCCAATCCGGTAAACAATATTCTTAATATTGAATCCCAATCAAACATTTTTTCTATAGAGATTATAGATATCAAAGGAAGAGTAATTTTAAAATCTAAAGAGAACAGTAATCGGGCTTCTTATCAAAAGGAGTTTCAAATAATTTTCTGGTCGCAACAGAAGAAGGGAAGGCTCAGTACCGCTCTTTAGGCTGAGAGCTTTACAGCTTTTATACCTCTGTGGTTATTCGGGATTAAAACAAGATAAGCTTCTTAAAAAAAGCTATGTGTGTAAAAAGGTCATTAAAAAAGCAATGTTTGCAAATTGCGACTTTTTCTTTTTGGAATGTTAAAATGTGGATGTGTTTTCGTTATTTTAGCATTCTAAATATTTTTTATGACAAAAAATAAACACATAGGTAAAAATTTTTCATTACTATTTCTGGTATTGATAACCTTTTTAAAGGGGTATTCCCAGCAAAAACCTTCGTTGGGGAAAATATATGATCGATATGGAAAGCAGTATACTCTTAATGACATAACAATCAATACTCCGGATGGATCGTTAAATAGATCACCACAGCTGACATGTTCATCAACGTCTTATTTTAATTTGTTTTTCGAAACAGGATCAGGAATGGAAAATACTTCAAACCCGGTTCATAATGCCCGCAGGCTTGTAATCTGTAAAGTTTTTGAAGACTTGTCTAATTTTATTATTTCTCCACTTACTGCTACCGGTAAGAAAGTAAATATTTTGGTTAAGAATTTCAACAATACTTCTGCTCCGGCAGGAGTTTTAGGTATGGCATCTTCATATTACATTGCACCTTATAATCCAGGTATTTTTGCAGGAGGTATTTTGGATGGGGAAATGTGGAAGACAATACATCTGGGAAATGATTCTTATACTAATATGGGAAATTTAGGTAATTTTTACCACGGTGAGGTTGCTTTTAACTTCACCGATTCAAATATATTGTGGCATACAGATCTGACAATAAATGCACCAGGTAATTTATATGATTTATATACCGTTATGTTGCATGAGATAACGCATGCCCTGGGCTTTAATAGCTTTATAGATCAAAATGGAGCTTCAATAACCGGAATGGGATATTATACCAGATATGATACTTTTTTAAGATCCAATACAAATCAACCGTTGCTGACTATGGGGAGTTGTACAATGTATGACGTTAGTTTTAACCCAATCGTACCGCTTTCAATTTTACGGCCGGGGTGTACTTCACCAGACAATTTAAGCAGTGGTTCACTTAACAGTACGGTCTGTATTAATGCCGTAAAATATGTAGGAACTTCTACTGTACCGGTTTATACTCCAACCTGTTTTGAACCGGGTAGCAGTTTAAGTCATTTTGAAGATCAGTTATATCCAACCTGTACAAGTCCTTATGGTAATGATGCCTATTTTGTATTGAGTAACAATATCAACAAAGGAATTACCAAAAGATATTTAAAAAACGAAGAACGTAAAACCTTATGTGATATAGGTTATAATGTAAAAACTACTTTTGGTTCAAGTACTACAAGTAGTGGTTTTATTAATTATGGAGGCACGGCTTGTAGTGGTATTACAGTTGCTGGTCTTAATGATGGGATAAATGCAGATGGTACCTATACATTTATAGGCTCGATTAGTACAGCTGGTGCCACCAGTACCAACGTAATCCTATCAGGAATTTTGTCCAACGATGTAAATGCTACTGGTTTTGAATGTCTGCAGGATATCACAGCAGCATCAACACTTTCGGCAACAGCAGGGACAGCAGGAACAACAATTAATTTTACAACAACAGTTCCCGGTTTACACCTGTTGCGCTATGTACCGGTTAATGGTACACAACGAGGGAATATTACTTATATGTATGTATATATTTTACCACTACCTAACCCGGATAGCTGCAGTCCTGTACCTACAGCCTGTAATTTGGTAATGAATGGTGATTTTGAGCAGTATTCCAGTTTGCCAACAAGTGCTTATCAAATAACAAAAGCCTGCGGATGGAATTATCCAAGTTCTCCTGTAATGGCTCCTTCCTACTTTAATGCGCTTGCTGCTCCTAATTCAACTTCTCATACACCAGGTGTTCCTTGTAATATGCGTGGCTATCAGACGTCTAACAATAATATTGGTAATGGATATGCAAATATCATCGTTTCCAAGCATAATCTGGGTAGAGCACATTTGTATACAACGTTAAAAACACCTTTGCAGCCCAACACTACTTATCAATTGAGTTTTGACGCATCGCTAGCTGAAGGATCTAGTGCTTTTGCAAGTAGCTTACAGGCTTATTTTTCGAATATTGAAGTAGTCCCTCTAAATCCTACGACAGAGATTAGTATTACAAATACAGCTAATCTATTTACATCACCGGGAATAATAAGAAATACTAATGGCTGGGATACCATAACATTTAATTTTACCACGACTACGGGTGGTGAGCAATTTTTGTATTTAGGAGCATTGAATAACGAAACAATAGTGACAAATACTCCTGCTTCGAATATTCCAGGATGTGAATATTATAATTATGCGAATGAAGAATTAAACTCACCACAAACTTTTCGTAGAAGTTATTATATAGATAATGTTGTTTTAATTCCTACTAACGGGAAGAAACTGGAACTACCTACAGCTATTTGTACTACTCAAAAGCTCAGTGATTTAAGAGCTTATTTATCTGATGTACCTGAGAATGGCGTTTTTTCAGGTCCGGGCGTAACGGTAACCAATGGCGTTTATTCTTTTAATGCCTCAGTAGCTGGTATTGGCATTATAACCATTGGCTATACATTCACTAATTCAAATGGTTGTGCAACAACTTTATATGGAACGATTAATGTAACAACCACAGCGGCTAATACGATTGCAATAGATGCTATAAACGATGATTTTACCAGTGCACCCATATACAGCAATACCGGTGGTACTACTATTAGCGTATATGCAAATGATAAGTATAATGGCGTGCTTTCTAGTCCAGAATCGTTATCCAATGTTTCTATGGCATTAGTTGCACCGGTTTCTATTGCAGGTGCAAGTATTGATAGTATGGGAGCAATTACTGTTCCTGTAAATACTCCGGCTGGAACTTATGTTTTAACTTATTCATTAAGTGTTTTTGGGAATTGCAATGTTACAGACACTGCTACAGTTACCATTGTTGTAAGTAGGGCAAATGAGTCTACGCTGCCTGCTAATGTAAGAGCTAATAATTTGGTTAGGAATATTGGGCAGCAAAATACCAATAAAATAATTATTGCAGGTCACTTTTCCACCTACAATAATATTTCAAAACCTTATATAGCCAGACTTAATACTGATCTAACATTAGACCCAGGCTTTAGTTATACAGGCAATCAGGGAGGAAATGGATTAGCAATACAATCGGATAATAAAATCATTGTAGTGTCGACTAATTCAGTATTTAGCAGTACGACTTCATGTGTTACCAGATTATTGCCGGATGGAGGTGTCGATCCAGGTTTTAATGTGGGTGGTGTAGGTACTGCGGGAATGTCTGGTCGTACAAATCATAATGGTTATGCCTGTGCAATACAATCGGATGGTAAAATATTAGTCGGAGGGGATTTCTATTCATATAATGGAGTACAAAAAGAAGGTATAGTAAGGCTTAAGACGGACGGGACTTTAGATCCTACTTTTAACCCTACAGAATTAAATACATATTATTGGGCTATTGTTCAGTCCATATTGATACAACCGGATGGTAAAATTCTCTTATTGGGTAGTTTTTCATCACCTGTTGCAGGTACTACAGTAAAAAATATCATTCGATTGAATGCCAACGGTACACTTGATAGTAATTTTTTAGCGGGAGATACCATAGGCTCAATAAGTTATAATGATCTGAATGTCTCTATTTTTGGTCCTTTAACTAAAATGGCGTTACAGGCAGATGGTAAGATCATAGTTGTGGGAGGTTTTACAAAATATAATGGTACTAATGTAAAATGTATCGTAAGGTTATTAAATAACGGGCAAATTGACCCTAATTTTAATATTACTATGGGTGTAGAAAGAGGTATAAATGACATACTCTTGGAACCGGGTACTAACAAAATAATCATTGCAGGAGAGTTTACTACTTTTAATGGAAATCCGGTGAAAAAGATGATACGTCTTAATCCAAACGGAGCATTAGACTCTACGTTTTCTATTGGTGAAGGAACTACAGATTTGCCAGGTATAACCAATAATTATATTAAAGCGTTAAAATTACAGAGTGATGGTAAAATAATAGTGGGAGGGAAATTCCTGACTTTTAATGGACTACCGGCTGGAAATATTACCAGAATATCTGGTTCGGCAGGCTTCCAGGCTAAAGTTGGTGAACCTGAGATTGAAATGAATCAAAGCTATAGCAATATTAAAGTTTATCCAAACCCAAGCAAGGAGCTGTTTAATATTGATTTAAGCCAGGAAAAAGAAGCCTATTATTTGGTTTCTATTTATAATATTTTAGGCGAAAAAATATATTCTACGAGTTTAACTCCAAAAGAGAATAATATAATAAATCTGCAACATTTGGCAACGGGTTATTATTTGGCAAAACTGGAAAATGGTATACAGACAGTAACTCTTAAGCTAATTAAAAACTAATAAACATGATTATAACGAAAAGCGTACGATTGTTATGCACATAAAATAGCTTGGATATTTGATGAAATCAATATGAATCATCAACCTATAAAATGATCTTTAAAAAAATCTCAAAAGTATAAGTTGCTTTTGAGATTTTTTATGTGATTCAACCCTATCTAAAATAATTTTCAGTTTTGATTTTAGGACAATATTGTTAGGGGCTTTATTAATAGCTATTTAAAATGTAGCCAATCATATTGTTCTTGTCGATGATTTAGCTGTTTATGACAGTATAATAACAGAAAGCAGTCACAGGAGAAAACACCTTGCCGCTTTTTTGATGAAACAGCTTGAACAGCTGGTCTTATAAAAAGGAGGTTCGAATAATTTTCTGGTCGCAACAGAAAAAGGGAAGGTATTGGACTGCTCTTTAGGCTGGTAACTTTGCTGCCTTTATACCACTGTAGTGATCCTGGATTAGTGCCAATAATTAGCCGAAAAGTCAAATGCCCGAAAAAATAATTTGATCTGGATGAACAAAAAGGCGGCAATAAGTTTAGGCAGGTACAGGTACAATAACCGGTTCTGATTTTTTTTAGGTTACAAAATCCTTTAGCAGGGTTTTATCTCGAATTATTTTTGTACTTATGCATTTTTCCTTTTGATAAAATGAATAATCAACAATACCCGATTCCACACAACGAATTAGAACGTTTAGCCGCATTAAAGCGTTACAATATCCTGGACACATTGCCCGATCATGCTTTTAATGATGCAACAAAACTGGTATCCTACATCTGCGGTGTACCTATTGCCCATATTTCATTTATAGATGAGAGCAGACAGTGGTTTAAATCCGAAATAGGAATTGGAGTGTCGGAAGTTCCGCGTGAAATTACGTTTTGCCAGTATACCATTATGGATTCCAAAATGGTTGAAATAAGCGATACCTTTTTAAACGACCAATTTAAAGACGACCCGAATGTAACCGGAGGCTTTAAAATCCGGTTCTATGCCGGTATTCCGCTTACCACGCCCGATGGTTACAACATAGGCACCATCTGCGCGATAGATCATGTTTCTAAAGAACTTAACGAAAACCAGCGGAATGCCCTTTCAATCGTGGCAAAACACGTTATAAACCAACTGGAACTAAGAACCAAAAATATTGAACTGGACGCTCAGAGAAAAATTGCCGAAAGAGCGGTATTGGCCAAAGATAGTTTCCTGGCCAATATGAGTCACGAGATCAGAACACCGTTAAATGCGATAATTGGCTTTACGGATCTTCTTGCCCAGACAAAACTGGATGCTACCCAGCATGATTATATCGATAGTGTACAGATAGCCGGAGAAAACCTGCTGCTGATCATTAATGATATCCTGGATCTTTCTAAAATTGAATCCGGTAATTTAACCATTGAAACAGAACCATTCAATTTAAAAAAGACACTTAAACACGTTTATAATTTACTAAAAGTAAAGGTTCCGAAAGATATTGAATTCAATCTCTTCCTGGATGCCGATATGCCGGAAATGGTGGTTGGCGATCAGGGAAGACTAAACCAGGTGCTGGTTAACCTTGTGGGTAACGCTCTGAAGTTTACAGAAGATGGAGAAGTAACGGTTTCTGTAAAAATGGTTGAAGAAACAGACAATCATTATGCACTTCGGTTCTCGGTTAAAGATACCGGTATCGGTATTCCGGAGAATAAGCTCAAAACTATTTTTGAACGTTTCACGCAGGCAGAAGAAAGTACTACGCGAAGATTTGGCGGTACAGGACTTGGTCTTAGCATTGTAAAGCAGTTAATTGAATTACAGAACGCCGAAATCCAGGTGAAGAGTAAGGAAGGAAGAGGTTCCGAATTTTTCTTTGTGCTTACTTATGAAAAAGCAGCTTATACGGAAACAAAAACGGAAACATTATCCGGAGAAAACCTGGGCAGACTTAAAATACTGCTTTGTGAAGACAATGTTTTAAACCAAAAACTGGCGAAGAGTGTTATCAATAACTTTGGATTTGAATTAGACATTGCCGAAAACGGAGAAGTAGGGATAGAGCTCTTATTAAAAAACGAATACGATCTGATACTGATGGATCTTCAGATGCCGGTTAAAGACGGTTACCAGACCACCGAATATATCAGGAAAGACCTGAACTCATCGATTCCTATTGTCGCCATGACGGCACACTCCCTCATTGGAGAACAGGAACGTTGTTATGATGTGGGGATGAATGCTTATGTACCCAAACCGTTCAAGCAGGTAGTCCTTTTAGAAGCTATAAAAGCGGCATTGAGCCCGGATAATAAACTTAACCGTAAGCGAAAGGTCGATTTGTCTTTTATCGATGAAACATCAAGCGGAGACCAGAACTTCAGAAAAGAAATTATAGCTCTTTTTATAGAAAAAATTCCGGCCGATGTAGCACAGCTGCAGGAAGCCTTTCAGAATAATGACCACGATATGGTAAAGCGGCTGACGCATAATATGAAATCCAGTTTAGACATGTTCATGCTGGAAGACCTTAGTCACTGTTTGTCCGCTATCGAGATGGAAGCCGGATTGGGTCAGTTTACCTCAGCAACAGCCGGGGAAATCGATACCCTGCATTTCGGAATTGTAGAAGTAGTTAAATATTTAAAAGAGCTGTTGTAAAAAAAAAATATATATGGTTTTACATCATTTCTGGCTCGGATAAAATACAATTTGCCCCAAGACAAATATTAAATCAATGAGAATAGTTTTAGCAGAAGATAATGATATCCTACGCAAATCATTATCTTTTTTCTTAGAGTCTAAAGGATATACTGTTGACCAGTTTTCTGACGGTAAGGATGCACTGGATGCTATTGAAACCAATAGTTACGACCTGATCCTTACCGATATCAACATGCCCGGCATCAGCGGAATGGAAATCACGCAATATGTAAGACAGCGCCTGAATTCGGATATTCCTGTAATTATACTGACTTCTTCAGGGGTGGAACAGACCGAACTGGATTCTTTCGACATCGGAGCCAACGAATTTATAGCCAAACCGGTCAGCCCGGCGGTGCTTTTGGTGAGAATCAATAAGCTGTTGAACATCCGTGTTTGATGACGTTTATATACGATTTCATTTTTCTGCCGGTGTACAGATAGTACAGAAACAGGTTTACTTTTCAGCTAATTATTACGAAATACTTCTAAAATGATACATTTCCGGGAACTTTATACAAGCGGTACATGGAGCGAGCCTTTTTTAATCCTGGCAACCGGCTTGTTTATAACGGCATCATTTTTCCTGTACCTGTTCATTATTAAAAGCCGAAGCGGTAATATAAAAAGGGAAAGGCTCCGGATCGTATACAGTAGCTGTATTGACAAATTACTGTTTGCCGTGGCTTTCCAAGATATTCCTTTTTCTGCCGTTATGCAGGACGAAGAGTATGCGGCGAAAGCGGATAGCCGTTTTTTCCGGGAAGTGATAACGGAGTCGGTTATCAACCTCCATAAAAATTATGATGGTCTTTATGCACAGAAGCTGGAGCAGTTTTATAAAGAATCCGGATTAATCAATGATTCCTTAAAAAAGCTTAAAAGCCTCAAATGGGATGTCCGCTGTAAAGGGATTACCGAACTGGCGGAGATGAACGTTAAGGACGCTTTCGATACGATCATAACATATTCCAAAGCCCGGAATAAAACCTTGCAGATTACCGCTATAAACGCGGGAATCAAACTGGGTGGTACAAAAGGGATCGTATACCTCACAGCACATCCTTATCCGATTGATGACTGGACGCAGGTGAATATTATAGACGCTTTTAAAAAACATGATTTAGGCGATACCAAAGGGATTGAGAATTTACTGGAATCACAGAATACAACGGTTATCGCTCTCGGCCTAAAGCTTATTAAAGAACTTAAGCTGTCACAAAAAGTGCCGTATGTAGCACAGTTGGCCGAAAGAGCGCCCAATACCGCAATAAAATATGAAGCGCAAAACGTATTACAGACATTAACAGTATAAGCAGATGACTTTTTTGAATAATGAAATAGCATTGTTTTTTGACCTGTATTTAATCCTTATACTGGCCTATGCGGTATTGATTATGTCGTCCTATCTCATATTGGCATACCTTTCTGCCAAAGAGCTGAGAGGCTATCTTAAAAAGAATAGTTTTGTAGACTATAACGTGCTGCTTACAAGCGAATTTGCGCCGAAACTTTCCCTGATCGCACCGGCATACAATGAAGGTTTCACGATAGAGGAAAATGTAAAATCATTGCTTTCCCTGAATTACAACAATTACCAGGTGATCATAGTGAATGACGGGAGTAAGGACAATTCGATGGAGATCCTGATCAGGACGTACGATCTTGTCCTTACGGAACTTGAGGTGCATTCAAAAATTGAAACAAAAAAAATAAAAGGCCTGTACCGCTCCCGGAATGCAGCATTTAAAAAACTGATTGTAGTTGATAAGGAAAACGGAGGCAAAGCCGATGCCCTGAATGCAGGTCTTAATATAGCAGAATATCCATACGTGGTATGTATTGATGTAGATTGTATCCTTGATAAAGATTCGCTGCTCAAACTGGCAAAACCTTTTCTTGAATCGCATGGCAAGCGCATTATTGCGACCGGCGGCGTAGTGAGGATAGCGAACCAGTGCATCATTAAAAACGGACGTCTGGTTGAGGTAAATGTTCCGGATAGCATGCTGTCCCGCATACAGGTTCTGGAATATTTAAGGGCTTTTCTTTTAGGAAGAATGGCCTGGGGCAGGCTTGACGGATTATTATTAATCAGCGGGGCTTTTGGAGCCTTTGATAAGGAAATAGCCTTACTGGCTGGTGGCTATAGCACCAAAACAGTGGGTGAGGACATGGAACTCGTGGTACGCATGCGACGCTATATGCTCGAAAACAAGCTGCCTTATGCGGTTAGTTATATACCCGATCCGCTGTGCTGGACCGAAGCACCGGAAGAATTCAAAATATTCAAAAAGCAGCGCAGCCGCTGGATGCGGGGAACGATCGAAACCCTTAGCATTCATAAAAAAATGTTCCTGAACCCGAATTATAAACTTTTGGGACTAATCAGCGTGCCGTACTGGACGCTGTTTGAATTCCTGGCACCCGCAATAGAGTTTATAGGACTTATCATGACGGTAATATTCCTGATATCCGGTATGCTCAACTGGCATTTCTTCTTTCTGCTGGTATTGTTTGTCTATTCCTTTGCTATTTTCTTTTCCGTTATCGCACTGTACTGTGAAGAACGTACGTACCACAAATACCCCAAGCAAGCCGATTTTGTAAAGCTGTTACTGGCCGCTTTTATAGAACCGCTATATTTTCACCCGATAACGGTTTATTCTGCCTTGGTAGGGTATAAAGAAAAAGTCATGGGCACCAAAGGCTGGGGCGAAATGACAAGAAAAGGGTTTACGAAGAAGTGATGATAAAGTAACTTTTTGATACCAATCTTTTGTCTAAAATAAAGTATGGTAACAGATTACTGATTCATACTGAAAAGTACCTGTTTTGTCAATATAAGTGATAATGATGTGGTAAAGGTGAAACAGGCTACGTTGCTTGCTGAAAAAATACCGAATAGTAAAATGTTTATTTTTACAGGAGAAGATTACGAAGCTCCGGAGAAAATGCCACAATTGTTTAATCAGACAGTTTTGATTTTTTTTGAAGATACCTAAAATAAAAAAGGAAGATGCCAAGGGAAACCATTTTACAAAAGGTATTTATTTTCTGATCAGATCAACTGTTTCCAGGCATGTGTAAGATTTTTTCAGGATAAAAAAGGGAACAAAAAAAGCTGTCATTTGCAGATATGTTATGTGCAAATGACAAACAACCCTTTTAAAGTAGTCTAAAAGTTTTTTTTGTTATTACTTCCCGATGCAGAAATTCGCAAAAATATTCCCCAATAACTCATCATTCGTTACCTGTCCGGTGATTTCTCCAAAATAATATAAAGCCTGCCGGATATCGATTGCCATCAGGTCGCTGGACAGATTGGACTGTAAGCCCCATTGTACCTTTTGGATCTCTTCCAGGGCTTTTAAAAGGGAATCATAATGACGGGTATTCGTTACGATGGTTTCATTATTGCGCAAAGCGCCGGTATTTACAAACGATAAAAGCTTGTCTTTTAATGCCTCAACGTTCATATTTTCTTTGGCACTGATTAGTAAAATATCCGGAATTTCCGATTGTATCTGAGCGGTTTGTGCCGTGGTTAGTTTATCGGCTTTATTACCAATGATTACCAATGGTTTTAACGGAAACTGGTTGCGGATTTTTTCGATTTCAACCTGAACGGAATTCAGATTTTCGCCAAGGATTGCCGAACTGTCTACCAGGTACACCACTACCTGGGCTTGTTCCATCTTTTCAAAAGTCTTTTTGATACCGATACTTTCTACATAATCGACCGTTTCACGGATACCGGCAGTATCAATAAAACGGAAACCGATTCCGTTGATCACCAACTCATCTTCAATGGTATCACGCGTTGTTCCGGCAATGTCCGATACAATCGCACGCTCCTCGTTTAAAAGCGCATTCAGTAACGTCGATTTCCCCACATTCGGTTCACCGACAATCGCTACCGGAATACCGTTTTTAATCACATTCCCCACAGCAAACGAATCGATCAGGCGTTTTAAAACAAACTCGATACGATTCAGTAACTCGTGAAACTGTGTTCTGTCGGCAAACTCCACATCTTCCTCTGCAAAATCCAGTTCCAGTTCAATCAGGGAAGCAAAATTCAGCAGCTCCTCACGCAATTTGGCTATCTCGTTGCTAAAACCGCCGCGCATTTGCTGCATCGCTATCTGATGGGAAGCCTCGTTGTCGGAAGCAATTAAATCGGCCACAGCCTCAGCCTGCGACAAATCCAATTTACCGTTTAAAAAGGCACGCAGTGTAAACTCACCGGCATTTGCCATACGGCAGCCTTTGCGGAGCAATAATTGAATAATCTGCTGCTGTATATACGTAGAACCGTGACAGGAAACTTCCACCGTGTTTTCGCCGGTATACGAATTGGTACCCTTAAAAAGAGACAGCAATACCTGGTCCAATACCTTTTCACCGTCAACAATATGCCCCAAATGCAGGGTATGCGTACGCTGCCGGGTAATATCCTTTCCGGAAACCGATTGAAAAACAGACGCTGCAATGCTGATCGCCTCTTTTCCTGAAATTCGAATAACGGCAATGGCACCTGCTCCCGAAGGAGTTGCCAGGGCAACAATAGTATCTTGTGGAATCATAAGTATGCTCAAAAACGAAATAAGACAGCAAAGGTACAAAAGAAATACTGTTGAAATCAAAACCGGCAGCAACAGCATTATTTTGTAGGGTTAAATAATTGTGAAACTGGTTTTTGCCCAGTGTTTTTTGTAATTCTTTTACTAACTTTATAGAAAATAAATTCAAAACTATTAACCATGAAAAAGATCCTTTTCCCTACAGATTTTTCAGAAACAGCTAACAATGCATTTATTTACGCCTTAAAATTCGCGAATAAACTTCAGGCTGAAGTACTGGTTTTGCATGTATATGATTTACCGCCCATTTCCTATGAAGGACATGCCACCGCTATTGTAGAAGTATTTGAAACCATTGAGCTCGATAAATTCGAAAATTTTAAAGATCAGATACCTTCCCTTAGAAAAATAGCGGAGGATAATGATTTGGGCTATATCAAAATGCAGCATCTGTTAAAACAGGGCGATTTGATTCATGTAATAAAAGAAGTCGTAAAAGAAGAAGAAATCGACATGGTGGTGATGGGAACAACCGGAGCAACCGGCTGGCAGGAAACCTTTTTTGGATCCAATACCGGAAGCGCCATTACGAACGTCAGCAAAAATATTCTAAGCGTACCCAATGATGCAAAATTTGATATTATCAGGAACATTGCGTTTACAACACGTTTTAGAGAACAGGATAAAGAAGGATTGTACGAGGTGATTAAGTTTGCCAAAATGTTTAATGCGAAAATTAAATGTCTGGCAGTAAAAACTAAAAATTTCGAAGGCACGGAAGAACTAATAGAACAATGGCGACAGGAATTTGAAAAGCAGCCGGTTGAATTTTTCGTCGTTCCGGATGACGATGTCAAACAAACCATTTTTGACTTTCTGGATAATCAGCATATTGATATCCTGTCGATGGTAACCTATAAACGTTCTTTCTTTGAAGAGTTGTTCAGACAAAGTCTGACTCAGAAATTATCGTATCATTCCAAAACACCGATTTTAGTATTGCACGAATAAAATTACAAACAGTATAGCCGTATTGTTTGGTAATTGGAAAAGTAAAAATCACAAAACGCTTTACAAAAAAGTGATCAGGGAGTAGGAAATAGGAATGGAAATATACGATAACAGTAGAAATAGTGATTATTATCCGAAGTTATCGTATATTACAAATCAAATAAGTATAGCAGTTATGGGAACGATAGAAATAAAAAACGAGCTTCACAAAATTATTGAGAATAGTGACGCGACTTCAGTGAGTGATTTTTACATGCTGGTAACGGATTATATGACACAGGCGGAGAAATGTATTATTACCATTGCTGAAGAAAACATCAGTGATGCCAAGATCAACTGCCATCAGCATTTAAAAGAAATCATGTCCGGATGGGAGGGATGGTCCAACCTGTTCTTCTAAGCATCATGCGTATGTAGCATAACAACAAAGTAAAAATGACAATATAATCAGCAAAGCCGTATTTATTTACGGCTTTATTATTTTAGCACAGCGATAATTCAGGATATACTATAAAGTCTGGCAGGTAAAAACGATGTTGAACGGCAGTCAGGTTTTTTGTACTTTTGGAATCTTAATACCGACTTTTGAGAACAGCAATTGCAAAACAGATCCCTAATCCGGAAGCCTTTAAAAGACAGTTATTACTTTGGGCGCGACAATTCCGGGAAATTATATTTTTAGACAGTAACGATTACCCGCAGCAATACGGTAGTTATGATGCTGTTCTGGCTGCAGATGCGTTTACGTCTATCAAAACCGACTATCAGAATGCTTTTGAAGATTTAAGACAATACCAGTCGCAGGCAAAAGACTGGCTGTTTGGCTATCTGGCTTACGATCTGAAAAACGATACGGAACAACTGCATTCGAACAATCATGACGGCTTACATTTCCCTGATTTGTTTTTCTTTCAGCCTAAAAAACTGTTCTTGTTAAAAGGAAACGAACTGGAAATCCGCTATCTGAACATGTGTGATGATGAAGTCGATTCCGATTGGGATGACATACAGTCCGTTACGGAATATCAGGAGGTAATTCCTCAAAACAACCGTATTCAGCAGCGTATCAGCAAAGCGGAATATGTAGATAAGGTTAGTACAATGCTGCACCATATCCATAGAGGGGATATTTATGAAGCCAACTTCTGTATGGAATTTTTTGCTGAAAACGCAACAATAGAACCGTTTGAAGTGTACCGCAAGCTAAATGCCATTTCCCAGCCGCCATTTGCTGTCTTTTTTAAAAATAACAGCCATTATCTCTTGTCGGCTTCACCGGAAAGGTACCTGCGGAAAGAAGGAACCAAAGTAATTTCCCAACCGATAAAAGGAACGGCTAAGCGCCATACTGATATACTACAGGACACCGAAGCTAAAATAATACTGGCACAGCATCCGAAAGAACGTTCAGAAAACATCATGATCGTCGATCTGGTACGGAACGATTTATCCCATACGGCCGAAAAAGGCAGTGTAAAAGTTGAAGAACTCTGCGGAATTTACAGCTTTAAACAAGTACACCAGATGATCTCTACCGTTGTTTCGGAAGTCAGTACGGCAATTTCACCGGTAGAAATAATAAGAACCACCTTTCCGATGGGCAGTATGACCGGAGCACCAAAAATATCGGCTATGGAAATAATCGAAGCACTCGAAGAAACCAAAAGAGGACTGTATAGCGGTGCTGTAGGCTATTTTACACCCGAAGGCGACTTCGATTTCAATGTGGTCATCCGGAGTATTCTATACCATGCCGCGGAACAATATGTTTCGTTTTCTGTGGGCAGTGCCATTACAGCGGCGGCTTTACCCGAAGACGAATATGAAGAATGCCTGCTGAAAGCCAGAGCCATGCGGGAAGTACTGGAAGGAAACAGGGAATGAGTCCTGTAAAGGAGCCAAACAAACCCCGATATCTTTTCGTAAATTTGTATTCATTGTTATCATTCAAAACCTGACATTTTAAAATATAATGCTGCCAAAACTCCAAAAAATCATTACAACCGATTTTCCTTTTCTGCAGGAAAAGAAACTGCTGCTTGCGGTAAGTGGAGGAGTAGACAGCATCGTTATGATCCGGTTGTTTCATAAGCTTAATTACAAGCTTGCCGTGGCCCATTGCAATTTCGGACTGAGAGGAGCGGAAAGTGACGGGGATGAAGCTTTTGTCATGGAAACTTGCCAGGCGCTGGATATACCGCTTTTTACGACGCGTTTTGATACGACCGGATATGCAGAGCAGCATAAATTATCGATTCAGCTGGCCGCGCGCCAGTTGCGTTATGACTGGTTCCATACGCTATTGGAAAACGAAGGCTATGATTACCTGCTCACAGCGCACCATGCAGATGATGCCATCGAAACGTTTTTGATCAACCTGACCCGCGGAACCGGATTGGAAGGACTAACCGGAATTCCGAAACAAAACGATAAAATCATAAGACCTTTATTGGCGTTCAGCCGGAAAGAAATTGAAGAATATGCCCGGGAACATCAGATTTCGTGGAGAGAAGACAGCAGTAATGCATCCGACAAATACCAGCGGAACCGCCTGCGCCATCAGCTTGTTCCGGTACTGAAAGAACTCAACCCGAATTTCCTGAACAGCTTTCAGGAAACATTACAGCATTTGCAGCAGGCAGAAACCCTGATGAAAGATGCCGCTGCGCAGATGTACAAACTGATCGTAACCGAAAAAGAAGAACAAAAGCTCATTTCGATAGAAAAATTAAAACTGTTATCAGACTATAATGCGTATCTGTATCAGTGGCTAAAACCATTCGGATTTACCGCCTGGAATGATATTTACGATTTAGTGGAAGCACAATCCGGGAAACAGGTGTTTTCTGCCGGTTACCGCCTGCTGAAAGACCGTGAATTTTTAATCCTGAAAAAACAGAAAAAAACAGAAAACCGCACCTATGAAATTGCGGAAAATCAGGAAATAAAACCCGATGATTTTAGTATCGTCATGGCGTCCGTAACAAATGTTACAGATAACGAAGACAGCAGGGTTATCTTTGTTGATAAAGATAAGTTAAAATTACCCTTAGTTTTGCGTAAATGGGAAGAAGGTGATTATTTTTACCCTTCTGGAATGAATGGCCGGAAAAAACTGAGTAAATACTTTAAAGACGAAAAATTTTCGTTAATAGATAAAGAAAAATGCTGGCTTTTATGTTCAGACAATCAGATTGTATGGGTTGTCGGAAAACGTTCAGACCGCAGATTTAAAGTAGAACCAATAACCAAAACCATTATAAAAATTGAATTACGCTTATGGTAATTGCCCCAAAAAAGAAAGAAGGCGATTGTCTGTAATTCGAAAGCAAATAAAAATTACATGAAAAAGTTAACCTCCTTACTACTTCTTTTTTTTACTTTTTTAAGTACGCAGGCACAGATTTTAGACCCCGTTAAATGGAAAACTTCCGTAGAGAAAAAATCCGATAATGAAGTTGTTCTGGTATTTGAAGCTGCTATCGATAACGAATGGCATATGTATTCCCAATTTACTCCTGAAGGTGGGGCATTGCCAACCGTTTTTACCTATAAAGACAGTAAAGGAAACTACGAAATAGTAGGAAAAACAAAAGAAAGCGAATATAAAAAAGTCTTTAATGATGTTTTTGAAGTAGACGAATATTACTTTGCCAATAAAGCCCGTTTTACACAAACGATAAAAGTAACCAATCCGAACTTAAAATCGGTTAAAGCGGCAATTTCATACCAGGTTTGTAAAGAAGCCTGTATTCAGCAGGATAAAACCTTCGAATTTGTACTTCCGGCTTTAAAGATTGCAGCTTACGAAGCAACAGCAGGTTCCGTATCAGACACACTCCAAACGGCAGCAACAGTGGATACGGCAGCAGTAAAAGAAACCGTAGCAGCAGTTGATACAGCAAAACCAATCGGTAAAAAAGAAGAACAAAAAGGACTGTTTACCATTTTTATCATTGCCTTTTTCTCCGGATTCGCAGCGTTGCTAACGCCTTGTGTATTCCCGATGATTCCCATGACGGTAAGCTTCTTTACCAAACAAAGTAAAACTAAAGCGCAGGGAATCAAAAATGCTGTGATCTACGGTATCTCGATCATCTTGATTTATGTATTATTAGGCTCATTAGTAACCGCAATATTTGGAGCAGATGCCCTTAATGCACTGTCTACAAACGTTTGGTTCAACATTATATTCTTTATCCTTTTAGTGGTATTTGCCTCTTCATTTTTAGGAGCATTCGAAATCATGTTACCCAATTCATGGGCGAATAAAGTAGACCGCCAGGCAGACAGAGGCGGTATAATTGGAATCTTGTTCATGGCACTGGCACTGGCAATTGTTTCATTCTCCTGTACCGGACCTATCGTAGGAACGTTATTGGTTGAAGCCGCATCTAAAGGTGGTATCGCGCCAATTGTAGGAATGTTAGGATTCTCATTGGCACTGGCATTACCGTTTATGCTATTTGCAATGTTCCCGGGCTGGTTAAACTCCCTGCCAAAATCGGGCGGCTGGTTAAACACCGTAAAAGTTGTGTTAGGATTTTTAGAATTGGCATTAGCGTTTAAATTCCTTTCCAATGCCGATTTGGTATTGCAATTGCATTTGCTGGAAAGAGAAGTATTCTTAGCGATCTGGATCGCCATTTTCGGAGTTCTTGCCCTATACTTATTCGGGAAAATCACCTTACCGCATGACAGTCCGTTATCGCACATTTCCGTAGGAAGATTGTATATGGGACTTTTGGTATTAATGTTTACGGTCTATTTGATTCCGGGACTTTGGGGAGCGCCTTTAAAACTGATTTCAGGATTCCCGCCGCCAATGACCTATAGTGAAAGCCCGTATGGTGTTGGTAATGCCAAAGGCGGAAGCAGCACAGCAAGTGAAAAACTGCCGGATGGCGCTAAATTAGGCGCACATGATATTATGGCATTCACCGATTATGAAAAAGGAATGGCGTATGCCAAATCGGTAAACAAACCGGTATTACTGGACTTCACCGGGTTTGCCTGTGTGAATTGCAGAAAGATGGAAGACTTCGTATGGTCCAAACCGGAAATACTTGCTGTACTGAAAGAGAAAGTGGTTTTAATTTCGCTATATGTAGATGACAAGCGTGAATTACCTAAAAACGAACAATATGTTTCCAAAGAAACCGGAAAAGAAATCGTAACGGTAGGAAACAAATGGAGTGACTTCCAGATTACCCATTATAAAGCCAATGCGCAGCCGTATTATATTATTTTAGACAATCAGGAAAACAGACTGTCAGAACCGGTGGGCTATACTCCGGATGCAGAAGAATATAAACTATGGCTGGATACCGCTATAGCCAAATACAAATAAAAAAAGCCACTCAATTGAGTGGCTTTTTTTATTTAAAATGTCCCGTCCTAAAATAAGTTTAAAAATATAGGGTAACGTATTTATGTACTCACGGACAAAGGTGAATATTGGTATCACTACTGTTGTATTTTTTGACAATCAGGACAATAATATACGGCACCTCCGCCCATAAAAGCTTCTTTTACAATCCGGCTGCCACATTGTGGGCATAGATCACCACTTGTTTTGCGGGAAAGTATGGTTTTGTATCCTCCCTTGTTTCCAAAAAGATCGGTTTCGGTATCTCTGCCGCCTAGTGAGGTCATCGTTTTTAAGGTCCTTTTTATAGATTGGAACAGTACCGATTTCTCGGTATCGGTCAATGTGTTTAACTGTCGTTTGGGATGAATACCCGCATTGAATAGTATATCCTGTAAAACCCCATTTCCTAAACCGGGTATGCGCTGTTCTGCTGCCAAAAACAGTTTAACGGGTAATGCAGGTTTATTTTGGGTAAAAAGACTATCAAAATAAACGTTATTAAAATCGTCACTCAACGGAGAGATGCTGTTTGCGCTTTTTTGGTAGTATGGGTCATCATAAATTCCGTTATAGGCTGCTATTGCGCCAAACATCCCGACAGTAAATACAAGATAGGTATTATTGTCAAGAGTAAGCAGTAATTGATAATTTGCCGGCATTTTTTGGGTTATAACCCCATGCCTTAGATTCGTTCCGTCTCCAAAACTGATTTTTGTTCCTTCTTCCATAAGAATATCAACATACATGCCGAAACTTTCGGAAGATACTATTCGTTTTCCGGTTAGTAGTTTTTCGTAGGTCAGCGGATCACCAAACCAGAATGTATTTTTATGAAGTTTGGTAGCATTGCACACTTTGGTGATAGTACGCCCTTGAACAGCCTCATTAATCTGACGGCTTACGGTTTGATTTTCGGGTAACTCGTTCATGATCTTTATGTTTTAATTTTTCTGCCGGTATTGTTTTTGCATTCAAAAAAACATATTCAAGGGGGGATTGAAAAGAAGGGGATAGTATTTTGCTATACAAAATTAATAAGAATTGTACTTTCCGTTGTTAAATAAAGGGTATAATTTAGTCCGGCATCCTGATGGTTAAAAATGTATGTAGTTGCAAAATCAGCAAACAAAAACCTTTCGAAAGTATAGGTTTTTTGAGGAGTGTTGGGATTTATAAACGCAATATCGAAAAAAAACGGGCAAAACAGTTGTAAATTAAGCTTTTACAACTGTTTTGCCCGTTTCAAAATGTGATAGCTATTGCCTGAAATTTATTTTAAGATATGTTGACTTAATATTTGGTAAACTTCATTGATATTGTTGTCTTTACCGAATTGTTTTTTAATCGGAGCCGCTTCACCGGTAATCCAGATTTTTAAATCGGCATCCAGATCCATTAATCCGGCACTTTCTTTAGAAAACTTTTTAATGCTGGTATACGGGATAGACTGATAATCTACTTTTGATCCTGTTAAACCTTGTTTATCAACCAGGATAAGACGTTTGTTCGTGAATACAAACATATCTCTGATCACTTTAAAAGCCTTTTCGATATGTTCCCCCTGAATTAAGATCGGGTCGAACTCTTTTGCTATTTTCTCTGTGCTTACTTCCGAAGCGTTGCCCATAATGGCGTTAAATAATCCCATAATTGCTGTATGAATAAAAACTCGCCAAATGTAGAAATTAGATTTGATGTTTGGCCTTCTTTTATAAGAAATGTTTTATCGGTTTTTCGCGATACCGCTTTTTTCCGGGAGAATGATTATGTTTGTGATAAGAAGCGGTATCCTCTTGAATACGAATAAAATGAGAAAAATATTTTTGCCTTTAGTTTTCCTGCTTACTGCGATGACAGTTTCGGGACAAAACGCCCGCAATGAAGCGCTGATAAAGGAACTCACGGGTATCAGGGATAGCGATCAGCTGGAAAGGGGACAAATGGAATTTGTTCAGGATAAATATGGCGGAAATTCTGCCGAGATGAAAGCATTGTTGACCAATATGCGCAAAAGCGATTCCATAAACCTGATCAAAGTAAGCCGTATTTTGGATAGCTACGGCTGGCTGGGTGCCGATGAGGTAGGAGAAGAGGGGAACAGTACCTTGTTCCTCGTGATTCAGCATGCCGATCTGGAAGCTCAGGAAAAATACTTACCGCTGATGCGAAAGGCAGTAAAAAAGAAAAAAGCAAAAGGAAGCAGCCTGGCACTGCTGGAAGACCGCGTGGCCTTGCGGCAGGGACGAAAACAGATTTACGGCTCACAGGTGGGCTGGGATATGAAAACAAATGAATACTATATGCTGCCGCTTGAAAATCCGGATAAAGTAGACCGGAGAAGAGCGAAAGTAGGACTTCCGCCGTTGGCAGATTATATTGCCCACTGGAATATGAAATGGGATCCGGAACAATATAAAAAAGACTTACCCGCTATAGAAGCAAAATACCGGAAGCCGTAAAGCCTAACAAACGGAACAGGTTTGCTAAAAAAGCTGATATTTAATTGATAAATGCGTAAGCCATGTTAGTAAAAGTTTTTGGAAGTGCCGTTTTTGGCGTAGATGTATATGCTTTTATTTAACATTCTATTGATGAATATCCAAAATAAAGGGATAAAATTATAATATGGTAAAATTTATTGAACTTTGTAGAATCATATAAACCTTAATAAATTATGTCTAAACCCCAATTTTACTTCAAAAATGACAAGGAATGGCGCGAATGGCTTCATGAAAATCATGCTACTTCTCAGGGTGTTGAATTGATATTTTATAAAGTGGGAAGTATTTTTGAAAGCATGCGTTGGGAACAGGCGGTGAAGGTTGCCATTTGTTACGGATGGATTGATTCTACTGTAAAGAGAATAGATGACGAACGTCGCAAACAAACTTTTAGCCCTCGAAAAGATAAAAGTGTTTGGAGTAAACTCAATAAAGCCTATATCGAAAAGTTAATTGCAGAAAACTTAATGCATGAAAGTGGTTTGGCTAAAATTGAAACAGCTAAGCAAAATGGCTCGTGGACTTCGCTTGATGCAGTTGAAAATCATGAAATTCCTGAAGATTTACAATTGGCATTCAACCAAAATAAAGTGGCATACACTAATTATCAGAATTTCAGTCCTTCATATAGGAAAAGCTATCTCTATTGGTTAAATCATGCTAAACGAGAGGAAACAAGGAATGCCAGAATTGTAGAGATAATCAAACTTTGTGAACAAAACTTGAAGGCAAGACCATAATCAGTCGAATAGAATAACTGCTTTTTAGTATTAGTCTTGCATAAATACTAACATAAAACCGAAGAGAATTATCGTTAATGAATTAGAAGGATTTTCAGATTTGATGATTTATTAGATGATACTTCTTGTATTGGAAGTAAAAAGATTTGGGATCAGTTTGTAAAAGACGCAATTACAGAATGGGGGAAACCAAAGCTTATTAGGTAAAATACTTAAAATAATAGATTTAAAAATTATATAATGACAGTATAATTATCAGGATTAAGAACGGTAAAATACCCAAAAGAAGAAATAATTAGAGATTTTTGAAAATCAGATTTATTTTTAAGTTTTTTTGAAAAGGCTTATATTTAGTTGATAAATACGTATAAGCCATGTTAGTAAAAGTTTTTGGAAGCGCCGTTTTTGGCGTAGACGCCACGACCATTATTATTGAAGTCAATATCGACAAAGGCATTGGTTACCACCTGGTAGGACTGCCGGACAATGCCATAAAAGAAAGCAGTTACCGGATTGCCGCTGCTTTAAAAAACAACGGCTACCAGCTTCCCGGAAAGAAAATCACCATCAATATGGCGCCAGCCGATTTGCGTAAGGAAGGCTCAGCTTACGACCTGCCGATAGCGATTGGTATCTTAGCGGCTTCCGGTCAGATAAAACCGGATAATATCGATCAGTATATGATTATGGGAGAACTCTCCCTGGACGGAAGCTTACAGCCCATCCGGGGCGCTTTATCCATTGCAATCAAAGCAAAGGAAGAAGGTTTTAAAGGATTCTTCCTGCCAAAGCAGAATGTAAAAGAAGCGGCTGTGGTGAGCGGAATCGATGTTTACGGTGTGGAAAATGTGATGGAAGTACTGGATTTCTTTGAAGGTAAAAGCACCATACTCCCGGAAACGATCAATATAGAAGACGAATTTTATAAACCGCTGGACTATCCCGAATTTGATTTTGCAGAAGTACGGGGGCAGGAAAGCATTAAAAGAAGCATGGAAATTGCGGCTGCCGGCGGACACAATATTATACTGATCGGACCGCCCGGTTCCGGTAAAACGATGCTCGCCAAACGACTGCCCGGCATATTGCCGCCAATGACAATGAAGGAAGCCCTGGAAACGACTAAAATCCACAGTGTGGCGGGTAAGATAAAAGAAGCCGGATTAATCAGCCTGAGACCTTTCCGAAGTCCGCATCACTCTTCTTCTGCCGTTTCGTTAGTAGGTGGCGGGAGTTATCCGCAGCCCGGTGAAATTTCACTGGCTCATAACGGGGTATTGTTTTTAGATGAATTACCCGAATTTAAACGGGAAGTATTGGAAGTCATGCGGCAGCCGCTGGAAGATAGGGAAGTCACGATTTCAAGAGCAAAATTTACAATTACCTATCCGTCATCCTTTATGCTGGTAGCCAGTATGAATCCCAGTCCCGGAGGCTATTTCAACGATCTGGATGCACCGGTAACAACTTCGGCAGCCGAAATACAGCGCTATTTAAGCAAAATATCCGGACCGTTACTGGACCGGATCGATATACATGTGGAAGTTGCTCCGGTTCCTTTTGAAAAGCTTGCCGATTCGACTAATGCCGAAAGCAGTACCAGCATCCGGAAACGGGTTACGGCAGCCAGAAAAATCCAGTCGGAAAGATTCCGGGATTCGGAAAGTATCCATTATAATGCACAGATGACGACCCGGCAGATCCGCGAATATTGCGTTTTAGACGATAGTTCATTAAGTCTTTTAAAAACAGCAATGGAACGTCTAAACCTGTCGGCACGTGCCTATGACAGGATTTTAAAAGTTGCCCGGACCATTGCCGACTTAGCGGCTTCGGAACAGCTTACATCCGTTCATATTTCCGAGGCGATTCAATACCGAAGCCTGGACCGGGAAGGATGGCTGGGATAAAAAAACGTCCGGTATTACCGGACGTTTTTTTATTTAATTCAATTCGGCAAAGGTATCGCCTTTACGGATATCTCCGGTTTCATAACCCCTTTTAAACCATTCGATTCGTTGGGCTGATGTTCCGTGTGTAAAGGAATCCGGTGTTACGTGTCCCTGCATTTTTTTCTGGATAGCATCATCACCTACGGCCTGAGCAGCACTCAAAGCTTCTTCAATATCGCCGGCTTCCAGATATTTCTGATTGTAATGTGCCCATAATCCGGCATAAAAATCAGCCTGTAGCTCTAAGGAAACCGATAATTTATTAGCAGCAGTCTGACTTAAACCCTGTTGCAGTTTATGAACCTTACCGGATGTGCCCAATAAGGTCTGAACGTGGTGTCCGACTTCGTGTGCGATAACATAAGCAATGGCAAAATCACCGCCCTGAGCACCGAAACGGGTACGCAATTCATCAAAAAAAGCCAGATCCATATATACTTTTCGGTCGGCCGGACAATAAAAAGGACCGGATGCAGCAGTAGCACTTCCACAGGCTGTTGTAACATTATCAGTAAACAAGACCATTCCGGGCTTTTCATAAATCATTTTATTCTCTTTAAAAACCTTATTCCAGATACTGTCATTATTTCCTAACATTGTCGCTGCAAAGTCACCCATTTCGATTTCTTCGGGTGTTAATTCCCGCTGTTGCACCTGTTCTGTGGACTGTCCTTGTTGTAATTGTTCTAAAATAGGAGCTAATTGCTGAGCGTTTTCGCCTCCAAACATATTGAGAAGCAAAACGATAATACCAATAATTCCGCCTCCGGCAACTACTTTACCACCTGTAGACATCCCGCGACGGTCTTCTACATTATCGCTTTTACTTTGACCTTTCCATTTCATATGTTTAGATTTTAGAGATTAAAAATGTTCGTGATTCCCTATTTCTTCTATTTCGTGTTGTTCTGCTCCGAAAATATTTTTGTAAATCGTATAATACATAGAATAAATATAAGGAATTGTAAAAAATATTCCTAAACAGAAAGCAATTATACCTACGCATGAACCTATCGCAGCAACAAATATTGCTAACAGTATGGTTAATGGTTTTTTATTAATTACAGTAATACTGATAGTAATGGCATCTTTAACGCTCAGATCTCCGAAAATAATTAACGGAATGGTCAGAAAGGTCAGGAAACTAATGATAAAGCTCACAAAAGTCCCGACAAGATTCATGTTAACAAGCTGTAAAAGGGTGCTGGCTAAAACCGATAGCAGCGCGATTAAAAAGCTTGCCAGGAAAATATTCTTGAATTTAGGGGATTTGTAATAGTCAAAAGTAGTGCCGATGCTTAGTTCCCGGTTCATATCCGCATCATGTGCCAGTTTAAGGATACCGGCAATAAAAGGAGCCATAATAGCCGACATAAGCGTGTTGACACCGGCTGAAATCAACAGAAACTCTTTCGAAAGCGCTTTTTGCTCGATTTGTGTAAAATCCTGAACATAGCGCTCTATTCCGTAAAATACCGATATTCCGCTGATCACAAGAGCCGCTAAAATAACGGTAACGATAAGGAAAGCCAGACCGGCAGTTAAGGCTATTTTTTTATAATTTTCAAAACTCTCGTTAATCAGTTCACCCGTATCCAGGTGTAATCCTTTCTGGTTAATTTCTTCGAGTCTTTTTTTAATAGTTGTCATCGTATAATTTTTAAATAATAAATTTGATTTCTGGCGGGTAGCTTAAAAACCGATTCGGAAGCCTAAATAGGCATCAGCCTGTTTGGTATCGTTTACCAATGCGGTAATAATGGAACCGGAACCGATAAAGAATCCCTGATAACGAAATCCGATACCACCCGTTAAACCGGAGATTTCATTACTGGACCAGGGAGAATAAATCTCATAGGTTTCTGCCGAAAAGCGCGGCGTTATTGTAATAATATTTTGAGCGGTCGCCAGATTGTTTTCACTGTCGTTTACAATTTTTTGCTGGGTGTAAACGGTAGCATACCATTTTTCATGCAAACGCACATCGGCATAAGCCGATAAAACCGTTGGTGTTTTTACCTTAAAATCTTTTTTGGTATCCACTACGGTAGCATAGCCGCTATTCAATAAAATCTGTTCAATTTCTTTGATGTTGTCAACGCCTTCAAACTGGTTCAGATCGAAACTCTGTAAGCCCTGAACGGATAAACTGTAATCGCGGGACACATTATTATCCGCTTTGAACGTCATGCTTCCCAGGTTGCGAACCGATAATCCGGCATTGATTTTATAACTATCGTCGCTGGTGTCTTTCCATTGGTAATTAACGCCCAGATCCACAGCATAACCGTTTATACCGTTTCCGAAAAACTGGTTGAAATTACTGCTGTCGGTAAATCCGTCTGCCAGGGAACCGGAATAGGCAACATTCAGGGCGGCATGTGCATTGGTTAATTCCACATCACCCAAAACGTTGGTAACGGTACCGGTAAACTTATCGGCAGAAATATTGGCATAAGAACCCGGAAACAATAATTTAAAAGTAGCCCCGCCGCTAAACTTGTGTACATCGTCTTCAAAAACAATGCGCGAAGCGGAAAATCCGATCTCTCCCCAGGTTACTGCATTGACTCTTTGGTTGTTCGCAGAAGCGATCATAGCCGAGCCTATAAAGGAGTTTCTCAGGGCATTCCCCAGATTGACATCCACATCGATAAGATTGGCTTTTACTTTGGCAGAGGAAGTAACCGCAAACGTCCATTTGTCTTTTTTCATGGCAAATGAAGGCCCTAAAATTTCGGCATCCAGACGCATGTTCACCGGTTTATCGCCTTCAAAGATCAAATCTTCCACATTGTTTCCTTTGACAATATCTTTAAAACTGATTTTGTTATTGGAAACGTTAAGGCTGGTGTTGAAAATATTCACTTCATACCGGTTGGAAAGATTGCTCAGTTCGGCCGGATTCACAGAAGCATTCAGGATACCGGTCCGGCGTGTTGTATTAATACCGCTGAAATGTTCCTGTGCATACAGGGATGAAATAAATAAACTGCAGGTTATGATCAATACTTTTCGCATAAATGGGGTGTTATTAACTTTTAAATGTTAAAAATAGTAAAAAAATTAAATGCTTTTCCAAATAGTATCATCAGGAACCGGAGCAATTAATGTTAACGGTTCTTTGGTGACCGGATGCTGTAAAACCAGCTTGCGGGCATGGAGGTGAATACCGCCGTCCGGATTACTGCGGTCGAAGCCGTATTTCAGATCCCCTTTTATCGGACTTCCGATAGCTGCCAGCTGACTGCGGATTTGATGATGCCTTCCGGTGTGCAGATCGATTTCCAACGCAAAATAGTTGTTTAGTACCTTAATCACAGTATAGGTAAGGCTGGCTTTTTTGCTGTCCGGAACTTCTTTTACATGTGCTTTTGAAGTATTGTTTTTAGGATTTCGTTTTAAAAAGTGGACTAAAGTGTCTTCTTCTTTTGAAGGACGGTTTTTAACAACCGCCCAATATGTTTTCTGGGTTTCCCTGTTTTTAAACAAATCATTCAGGCGGGTGAGCGCTTTAGAAGTACGCGCAAACACTACGATTCCGGTAGTGGGGCGGTCCAGACGGTGCACCACACCTAAAAAAACCTCACCCGGTTTGTTGTATTTCTCTTTAATATATTCTTTAACAACGTCACTTAACGGTTTGTCACCGGTTTTGTCGCCCTGGACAATGTCGCCCACGCGTTTGTTGACGACAATAAGATGATTGTCCTCATAAATGACCTGAAGATTATTTTTTGTAGAAACTATTTTTTCTGACACAAAAAAGAATGTTGGTTAAACGGTAAATTAATATTGCTCGTTGGCATTTGGAAAATCCTCTGATTTCACATCGGTAACATACTGGCCGATGGCTTTGGTCATGTCCTCATAAAGATTCATATAGCGTCTTAAAAAACGCGGACTGAACTCATGTGTCATGCCAATCATGTCGTGTAAAACAAGAACCTGTCCGTCTACACCGCCTCCGGCACCGATTCCGATCACCGGAATGGAAATGCTTTCGGCTACTTTTTTAGCCAATGCAGAAGGGATTTTTTCCAGAACCAAAGCAAAACAGCCTATTTTTTCCAGCATTTTAGCATCTTCAATCAGCTTTTGTGCTTCGGCTTCTTCTTTGGCACGAACGGTATAAGTCCCGAATTTATAGATAGACTGCGGTGTTAAACCCAAATGTCCCATTACCGGAATACCGGCATTCAGGATACGTTTGATACTGTCTTTTATTTCACTTCCGCCTTCCAGTTTTACTGCGTGTCCGCCGCTTTCTTTCATGATTCTGATCGAAGAACGCAAGGCTTCTTTTGGATCCGACTGGTAGGCACCGAAAGGTAAATCTACAACAACCAAAGCTCTTTCTACGGCTCTCACAACCGAAGAAGCATGGTAAATCATCTGGTCAAGGGTAATGGGTAAAGTGGTTTCGTGTCCGGCCATTACATTGGAAGCGGAGTCACCAACTAAAATAGCGTCAATTCCGGCACTGTCCACAATTTTAGCCATAGTATAATCGTAAGCCGTTAGCATGGAGATTTTTTCACCATTGGCTTTCATTTCAATCAATGATTTTGTCGTGATTCTTTTGTAGTCTTTTTTTGCAACTGACATAGTTTTAAAAATTTTAGGAAATGTAAAAGTACTATAATTTCTAGGATACTGTAACATAATAAAGATTAATACTACTGATAAGGTATCTAAATTCCTTGTTATGAAAAACTTTTTAATACTGTTGGTATGTGGTTTGTCTTTCGGTTTACAGGCACAGCAAAAGGATGTTGAAAACACGATAAAGACCTTTTTTGAAGGTTTTCACGCAAAAGATACCCTAAAAATCAAATCGGTCTGCCATGATAAAATGATTTTACAATCCATTATGGAAGGAGCGAAGGGAACAAAGTTCCTGGATGAAAAAGCGTCCGATTTCTTTAAAGCCATTGCCACTTTTCCTTCCGATAAAAAGTTTGAAGAACGGTTGCTGAAATTTAATACGCAAATAGACGGTGCGATGGCACATGTCTGGACGCCGTATGAGTTTTATATTGACGGTAAGTTAAGTCATCATGGCGTTAATTCGTTTCAGTTGTATAAGGACAATGGCAGCTGGAAAATTATTTATGTGGTGGATACGAGGAGGAAGTAGGAAGTTTGATTGGGGATATTTGAGATGCGATATATGGTATATGATATATGATATATGGGGTTTGAATTGGGTATTCGCTTTTTTGCTTTTTTGCTTTTTTGCTTTTTGCTTTTTAGTTTTTTGTAAAATTTGTCCTATTTTTCTTTTTCAAAACGAATATTTAGGTATATATTGAGCACTGAAAAAAACAAAAAAATGGAAACACAATTTTCAGGTAACCCGAAACCGTTTGGTATCATAGGATTGGTTATTGCAATATTCTCACTGCTATTTTCGATTATTCCCTGCATTGGATTTTATGCCATTATTCCCGCTTTTATAGCATTTGTTTTTTGTACGATCGCTTTTTTATATTCAAGACAGCAAAAGCAGAACGGCAGTGTACCTTTGGCAGGAATGATCATTGCGGTTATTACTATTTCGATTGGTATCTTTCAGTATGTGAATTATAAATCGGTTTTTGAAGCCAAAGATGAGATTAATGCGATCACAGATGAAGCCTTCGAAACCATCACGAAGGAAGCTCTGGACAATGCTCTTGAAAAAGATAGTTTAAAAAATGATTCCATTCAAAAAAGTAAGGCAGATTCTCTTCAATTCTAAATTTGCGGAATACCATCTCCTAAACATTGTCATTGTGACCGTCATACTGGCCATGTTTTTACTGCTTCAATGCAATGTTGTTTCGTTTAAATGTGTCTATTCCGAAATAGGATCAAGTTGTAAAACATGCGGACTGACAACCAGTTTTAAAGGCATTTTAAACGGTAATTTCAACCATATAAAACCGGCTAACAGGATTATTTTTATAGTGTTCTGTTCCCAGTTACTAATTAGGCCGGTTATTAGTGTGCTGCTATATTTTACGGAAAGAAAACAATTGATCAGAAATGCTGATAGCATAAGTTCCTTGTTGCTTTTCGGAATTTTTGTGTATGCTGTGTCAGCCGGGTGATGCAATAGTTAAATTAGGATATATTTTACAAAAGGACGGGTAAAGCACTCGTTCTTTTTTTTGTGGATATTTTTAAAAAATCGAATAATTAGTAGAGTATTGTTTGTATTTTAATATTGTTTATTTATTTTAAAATATTGTTTATTATGTTATTTTGTTTGTAAAAATAGAATACAGTTTGTTTTTGTGGTAAAATTTGTTTAAGTTAGTCAAATATTTATTGCCGCCACAAAAGCGTTGCATTTTGCCACGGAAAAATTTTTATAAACCATAAATAATTAACTGCCATGAAACAACGATTTTTTTTACCGTATTTATTGTTCAGTGTTCTCACTTTTACTTTGTTTACCTCTTGTGTAAAAGAAGATTCTAAGGAGATCGTATCGTCCGCCATTGATCTGAATAAAATTAAGAGTGTGATCGCAATGAATGGGGAAAGCCAGATTATTGCATATAATATGCTGACAGCCGCCGACAAATTTTATATTTGGAATACCAAGCTGGAAATATTGCAGCGCACCGGTGAATTAAATGCCAAACAACAGCATTTTGTCCGGGAATTGCAGGAAACGCTTCGGGTTGATTTTTTTGAAAAAGAACGTTCCCGTACCGCAAAAGAATATTACAACAGTTACCTGCCGCAGATGAAGCGGATAGGATTAAGCCTGTTTACACCGTCTGAAATGGTTGCAAATTTTGCAAGCATTAACAGTAAAATCATTGTTGCCGGTCCGCCCGAAATACATTGCGGCTGTAATACAAGCGATAGCTGGTGTGTTACCGGCGATTGTTATTCTTTTTATTGTTCCTCTGCCGATTCCGGCTGCGGATGGTGGCTGGGAGAAATATGTAATGGATTTTGTGCCCGGAAATAAGATAAACTAAGGATACCATGAAAAGGAAAATAATAGAAGTTTCAGTAGTCTGTCTTGTATTGGTAATTGCGATATGTTATATCGGGAAATGCCGGGAATGGAATAATGTTTTCAGTTTGTCTAATGCAACAATTGAAGTTGTCAATACGTTCGATTTTGAAAGCATGCATTTAAAAGATACCTTAAAACATACTTTTTTAATCAAGAATACCTCTGATAATGTGTTGAATATCGTTGCCGTACACAGTAATTGCGGCTGTACAATCACAAGCTTTAGCAGGGAAAAGATTAAGAAAGGCGAATCGGCTGAAATAGCCGTTACGTTCGTGCCGCAGCAGGTAGGCAGAGCCGAAAAAAGTATCGTGGTCGAGGCTAATACAGCGCCTCCTTATACCGTTTTAAGTTTACACGGAATTGTTAAAAAATAAAGTTTAGAGTTTTTTTACTTAATTAGTTGTTAGTTGCAAAAAAAAAGCGGAATACTTGTGTCAGTTCCGCTTTTTTATTGGTATTATAAAGAATGGTTTAACAGTCTGACATATTTACGGCAACAGCCAGACCACCTTCTGAGGTTTCTTTGTATTTATTGTTCATGTCTTTGGCGGTTTGCCACATCGTATCGACAACTTTATCCAATGGTACTTTCGCATTTTTAGGATCGGTTTCCAATGCTAATTCGGCAGCATTAATTGCTTTAATGGCACCCATCGTATTTCTTTCAATACAAGGAATCTGCACCAGTCCGCCAATAGGATCACAGGTTAGCCCCAGGTGGTGTTCCATCGCAATTTCGGCAGCCATTAAAACCTGCTCCGGTGTGCCGCCCATCAATTCACACAAAGCACCTGCGGCCATAGCAGAAGAAACGCCGATTTCTGCCTGGCATCCGCCCATTGCAGCCGAAATAGTAGCGCCTTTTTTAAAGATACTGCCAATTTCTCCGGCAACCATTAAAAACTGTTTGATCTGGTCTTCGTTGGCTTTGTGATCTTCAATAACCATATAATACATCAGCACGGCAGGAATAACACCCGCGCTGCCATTGGTAGGAGCGGTAACCACACGGCCTAAGGAAGCGTTGACTTCGTTTACCGCTAAAGCGAAACAGCTTACCCATTTCAGGATCTGACGGAATTTTACTTCTGTCATACGGATGATTTCCAGCCACGATTGCGGATTGTCATACGGTAAAACGCCAATCAGGTTTTTGTGCATGTCATAAGCACGGCGGCGTACGTTTAAACCTCCGGGTAATGTCCCTTCACTATGACAGCCAATATACATGCATTCTAACATGGTATTCCAGATACGAAGCAATTCATGGTGAATTTCCTCCTCCGTACGCATGGATTTTTCATTTTCATATACGATTTCCGAAATCTTTTTTTGCTCCGCCTGGCAATAGGTTAGTAATTCTTCGGCTTTATCGATCGGGAAAGGAAAGGTTCTTTTGATTGTTTCTTTTTCTATATTCTCTTCTGCCTGTTCTTTTACTACAAATCCGCCACCAATGGAATAAAAAGTGGCGCTGTATTCCTGACTGTCCGTATACACGGTAAAAGTCATCCCATTGGAATGAAACGGCAGGAAATTTTTATTAAAAACAATGTCGGTTTCCGTATCGAAAGGAATGATAATTTCATTTCCTAAAAAGATCTCTTTTTTGTTTTTAATGGCCGAAATGATAACATCAATGCTTTCTACGGGAATATATTCCGGATCGGCACCGCTTAATCCTAACATGACAGCAAGATCTGTAGCGTGTCCTTTTCCGGTTAATGATAAGGAACCGTAAAGGTCCACTTTGATTCGGTTAATGTGGTCAATAAGATTGTGATTTCTGATTTCAACAAGAAACTGTTCGGCTGCACGCCAAGGACCTAAAGTATGGGAACTGGACGGTCCCACACCAATTTTAAGCATATCAAATACAGAAATACATTCCATAAAGTAATCTAAATGTTTAGTTTGTTAAAGCAAAGATAGCCCGATAATTCAATAAATAAAACGGACCAAACATATTTTGATCAGTATAACCTGCTTTATGGTATCTTTGATCGTATAAATACTTCAAAACATGCGTCATATCATCATTTTCATAGCGCTGATAAGCTTTGTTTTTAAAGCAAATTCACAAAATTTACAGGAAATGTATAATAAAAGCAAATCGGCTTATGAGAACAAAGAATACGGATCGTTTTTAAAAATAATGAAGCAGCTGGACAGCCTTCGTCCTTCGCATCCTGTTTTTACATATAATCTTGCCGCTGCCCTGGTGTTGAACGGAAAAACAGAAGAAGCTTTGCCGGTAATGGCAAAAAGTATCCTGATGGATAACGGAGTCGATTTTGATCAGGATGCCGATTTTGAACCGGTGAGGAGTAAGCCCGGTTACCAGCGTATTTTAGCATTAAAGCAGGAGCAGAACAAGACCGTAACCGGTTCCGGAAAAGTAGTGGTTTTAAAGGAAAAGGACTTGCATCCGGAAGGATTGACGTATCTGCCAAAAGCAAAATTATGGCTGGCAGCCAGTATCCATAAAGGGAAAATAATTGCTTTCGACAGCCAGACAGGAGGGTGTACGGATTGGTTTATAGCCGACAAGGGATTTGCTGTTTTTGCCATGAAACCGGATAAAAACGAAAAATATTTATGGGTTGCCACTGCGGCCATTCCGGAAGCACAATCGTTCACTAAGGAACTGGAAGGTAAGGCGGTAATACTGAAAATTGATATTGCCGGGAAGAAAATCACCGCACGGTTTTCGGTTAACGGGAATCATTTGTTTGGAGATCTCGCAGTTACCCGGGAAGGAACGGTATATGTATCGGATAGTGCACAGCCGGTACTCTATAAAATTGAAAACAATACAATGGACGTTTTCCTCGATTTGTCACAGGAAGCGTTTAATTTGCAGGGAATAACGCTCAATACCGCAGCATCAAAGCTGTTTGTAGCCGATTACTTAAAAGGTATACTGGCTGTCGATATAAAGAATAATAACCGGAAATGGCTTTCCTTCCCGGAAGGAGCTACAGGGAAGGGGATAGACGGGCTGGCATATTATAAGCAATCCTTAATAGCCATTCACAATGGTATAAAGCCGGTCAGGCTGATGCAGTACACGCTCGATGATAGCGAAAATACAATAACCGCCAGTAAAGTTCTGGATAGTAACAGACCGGAATTTAACGAGCCGGTTTTAATGGCAGTACAGGATAAGCAAATATACTTTTTTGCCAATGCTCCCTGGAATGCCTATAAAAAAGATCACACATTAGACCTGCAACAGTGTGATAATCCGGTATTATACCAATATCGTTTAAAAGAATGACAGTGTTGTTATGCCTGGTAAAGTGTCAACTTGTCAGTGTTTGAAAATCAAAATAAATAGAATTATGACAATTTTCATGTCTTTTTTGTAATGGCACAATGATTGACTTATACCAAGCAAGTTGAAAAAACGAAACGACAAAATTGATATAATAAAATAAACTTAGTTATGAGTAAAATTATTGGAATTGACTTAGGAACGACTAACTCTTGCGTTTCTGTAATGGAAGGTAATGAGCCGGTAGTAATTCCTAATGCAGAAGGAAAAAGAACAACACCATCTGTAATTGCTTTTGTAGAAGGTGGTGAAATCAAAGTAGGAGATCCTGCCAAAAGACAAGCAGTGACCAATCCAACGAAAACAATTGCTTCTATCAAACGTTTTATGGGTAACAAATACTCAGAAAGCCAAAAAGAAGCAGGAAATGTAGCGTACAAAGTTGTTAAAGGTGATAACGACACACCACGTGTGGATATCGACGGAAGACTTTATACACCACAGGAATTATCAGCAATGACACTTCAGAAAATGAAGAAAACGGCTGAAGATTATTTAGGTACTACAGTAACGGAAGCGGTTATTACAGTACCGGCATACTTTAATGATGCACAACGTCAGGCTACTAAAGAAGCCGGAGAAATTGCAGGATTAAAAGTACGTCGTATTATCAATGAACCAACAGCTGCAGCGTTAGCGTATGGTTTGGATAAAGCAGGAAAAGATCAGAAAATTGCGGTTTATGACTTAGGTGGTGGTACTTTCGATATCTCTATCTTGGAATTAGGAGACGGTGTATTCGAAGTATTGTCTACAAACGGTGATACACACTTAGGAGGTGACGATTTTGACCAGGTAATTATTGACTGGTTAGCAAACGAATTCAACAGCGAAGAAGGTGTGGATTTACGTAAAGACCCAATGGCTTTACAACGTTTGAAAGAAGCTGCTGAAAAAGCTAAAATTGAATTATCGGCATCTGCTCAGACAGAAATTAACCTACCGTATGTAACGGCTACTGCTTCAGGACCGAAACACTTGGTAAAAACCTTAACAAGAGCTAAATTTGAACAATTGGCAGATGAATTAATCCGTCGTTCAATGATTCCTTGTGAGAAAGCGTTAAAAGATGCTGGTATTTCGAAATCAGAAATTGATGAAGTAATCTTGGTAGGTGGATCTACACGTATGCCGAGAATCCAGGAAGAAGTTGAAAAATTCTTCGGTAAAAAACCGTCAAAAGGAGTAAATCCGGATGAAGTTGTTGCCGTAGGTGCAGCGATTCAGGGTGGTGTATTAACAGGTGATGTAAAAGACGTATTATTATTAGACGTTACACCACTATCTTTAGGTATTGAAACTATGGGTAGTGTAATGACAAAATTAATCGAGTCGAATACAACAATCCCTACTAAAAAATCACAGGTTTTCTCTACAGCAGCAGACAACCAACCATCGGTAGAAATCCACGTTTTACAAGGAGAAAGACCAATGGCTAACGATAACAAAACGATCGGACGTTTCCACTTAGACGGAATCCCGCCAGCACCAAGAGGAGTACCTCAAATTGAAGTAACTTTCGATATTGATGCGAATGGTATTATCAAAGTTTCCGCAACAGATAAAGGAACCGGAAAATCACACGATATTCGTATTGAAGCTTCTTCAGGTTTAACACAGGAAGAAATCGAAAGAATGCGTAAAGAAGCAGAAGCAAATGCTGAAGCAGATAAATTAGTAAAAGAAAAAGTTGATAAGCTAAACGAAGCTGACGGAATGATCTTCCAGACTGAAAAACAATTGTCTGAGTTTGGAGATAAATTGTCAGAAGGAAATAAAGCAGCTATTCAGGGTGCTTTAGACGAATTGAAACAAGCTTACGAAACAAAAGATGTAGTAACGATCCAACCGGCATTAGACAAAATTAATGAAGCCTGGAAAAATGCATCGGAAGAAATGTACAAAGCACAGGCTGATGGTCAGGGAGCGCCGCAAGGACAACCTCAGGACGCTCAAAATGGCGATCAGACACAAGATGTAGATTACGAAGAAGTAAAATAATCTCGGAATCACGAATAATAAAAACCGGAGCTATGGCTCCGGTTTTTTTATGGGTTACAGCCATCTTACAGCCGGATATGTTAAAAAAATGTTATAATAAGATTTTTCCTGTAACGAAATAATGATTGGGTCGTCTAACTCGTAACAATCAAAATAAATAATTTAAAAATCAATCATCATGGAAAAATCGATCATTATTTTAGGACTGGCTTTAGTAGCATTTACAAATGTTTCTGTTGCTTCAAATACTGTGAACACAAAAGTTCAGACAGTATCAATTTTAAACGCTACACCACTTTGCACAGCAATCAGCAAAGGTGATGTGGCAACAATCAAAAAATTTATTGAATACGGTGCAGATGTAAACGAAAGAACAAACAACTTAACTCCGTTAATGTTCGCTGTACGTTACAACAACCTTGAAGTTGTAAAATTATTAGTTGAAAAAGGAGCAGACCTTACTGCTGTTGACCAAAACGGAAGTACTGTATTGAAATTAGCAGAAATGTATAAAAACAACGATATCATCGAAGTTTTAAAAGCTGCTGGTGCCAGAAAATAAGGAAACAAGACACAATGGAAAAGGGAGCGTTTGGCTCCCTTTTTTATTTTAGTTCATGACCATTACGTCAAAATAAAACTGTCCGGTCCAGCAGTTGGTTGTCTGACTGGCAAAAAGATCGGCACGGGCAATGTTCACCGTAATGGAACTCTGCGATTTGTTGGCATAATTCAGTACGAAAGTATCCGGGTAACCGCTGGAATTATAAGCGTTAAAAATAATACCCAAAGGATTGAACGGCAATTGCGGCGAAAAATCGTAGCGCACCTGTAACCGTTCAGCGGTGATGGGAGCAAGCGCAACGGTGCTTCCGGATATAACTGCCGAACCACTCTTGGTTTGCTTTGCGAGAATTGTCCAGCTAACGGTTGTATTTACTCCTCGTACCGGAATGGTGAAGGAACCGGAGCTCCCGTTGGAATAACTGTCGCATACCGGAATCACCATACCCTGTAATGTTGCAATGTTGGGCAAATTGGTACTTTGCCAGCTGGCATAGCCATTGGCATCGGATGTCAGCACCTTTCCGGCTCCCTGCGAACCATCTACAATTCGTATAACGGGAGATAAAGATTGGGTATTGGTAATGGAAACCTGGTCAAGAAAAGCAGCATCAAGACCTGTATTGGTAGAACTGTCTTTTTCATAACGCCAGGATAAAGTATGATTTCCGGCTGTTAAAGTTCCGGAATATGTTGACCAGGGAACCGCACCGGACCATTGGCTGGTCTGCACGCCGTCTATATAAAATCGGAGATAATCATAACTCGCCTCACTATCTACGCGGTAATTAAAGGAATAAGGAGAACCTCCGGCAGGAATTGATACATTTAATTCCAGTGTTGAGGTACTGCTGGCTATTCCGGAACCGGATTTTATTCCGGTGGCACCGGCATTAAACTGCCCGGCTACAGTAGTGGTGGTCCAGGAACCGCCGCTGCCGGAAGTGGTAAACGGAGCAATACCGCTTTCAAAACCGTTTGCAAAAGGAACAACGCCTGCTCCGGCGGAATTTTCAATATGAAATTTGGCCGTTGGAGTAGTAGTGCCCACACCAACATTGCCGGAATTGCCATTGCGCAGATCATTTCCGGTAAGTATCCAGTGGCTGTTGGTCGCACCGCTTATCGGCACCCATTTGCTGCTGTCCCAATAGTGAAACCCGATACCGGTTGTGACATTTGTATTGTAAATAAGTAAACTGGTTGCCGGACTGCTCACCGGTGCGGCAGCATTGAGATTGGGAATGGAAACTCTGGGAATCAGCAAACCTTTATCGGTTGCGGTTACATCCAGTATTGAACTGGCATGAGGAGTAGTGGTGTTAATGCCAACCTGAGAAAAAAGCATCATTGGAAACAATAATGCGAAAAGTATTTTTTTCATAATAGTCATTGATATTTAATAGTTGTTAGGACAAAAATTACTAAAACCAATTACTGTTTAAAAAAAATGGGATATAAGCAGTTTGTTTAGGGATGAAAAATAATAATCGGATTCTAAGCTTTTACAAATGAAATGTTTATCTTACGTAAAACAGCTTCTTTATAGGTTTTGGATACCGGAATACTCTTATTGTTCACAATAATGGTACTGGAATTAAAGCTTTGGATTTTATGGGTATTTACAATAAAACCTTTATGGGTTTTGATAAACTGATTCGGAAGTTTACACAGAAAATCGGTTATGGTAGCTCTGAAACGGTATTCTTTATCGGTTGTTACCAGCAGCAGGTAATTTTTTTGACATTCAACATATAAAACCGTGTTAAGACTTACCTTTTCAAATACTTCATGATGCTTGACAAAAATATAGTCCGGCAATTTTGTTTTTTCAGACGGCATACATTTGTTAAAATTCATAATGGCGATTTCAATAGCCGAAAAAAGCTCCGCCTTTTGAAACGGTTTTACCAGGTAACCGTACGGATTTGTTGCAATGGCATTTTTTATAGTCGTATCGTCCACATAAGCTGTCAGGAACAAATGAGGAATGCGATAATGCTCCTGGATATAATTGGCCAGCCATATTCCGTCTTTATCGCCCTGTATCGTGATATCAAGCAGGGCTAATTCCACCGTATGCTCCTTCAGGTATATCAGGGCTTCTTCGGCATTCATTGCAGTACCGATAACATTGTAACCAATCTCTTTTAAAAAAATGGAAATAGTTTTCTGAGTGATGTATTCGTCTTCAACAATAAGAATGTTTAGAGGCTGGTTCATGATATTTAGTTAACGATTTCTTTAAATGTAATAATAATTTCGGTTCCGTGACTACTTTTCCATTGAAATGCGCCGTCTAATTGTTTGGTTAGCCCCTGAATAAGATCAAAACCGATGGAATGCAAATCTTTCGGATTAAAATTTTCCGGAAAACCGATACCGTTATCCTGAACACATAACACATAGCCGTGGGCCTCTTTTTTAATCGTCACCTTAATGGTACCCTGTGTTGTTTTCTTAAAAGCATGCTTAAAGCAATTTGTGACAATCTCATTAATAATAAGACTTAACGGAATAGCGGTGTTGATATTCAGTTCGATGTTTTGGGCGTCAATATCCGTTTGGACCGAAACATAATGTTGGCGGTATGTTTTCTGGATCGCACCGATCAGCTCGTTTAAATACGATTGAAAAGGAACTTTATTAAAATTATCCGATTGATAAAGGGTTTTATGAATTAACGAAATCGACTGGATGCGTGCCTGTCCTTCCTGTAAAACAACTTTAGCATCCGGATCGGCAATGGCGCTGTTTTGCAGCTCAAGGATACCGGAAATAATCTGAAGGTTATTGTTAACCCTGTGATGAATCTCTTTGAGCAGCATTTCTTTTTCAGAAAGCGATTCTTTAATAAGCCGGTTCTTGGAGGAAATTTCCGCATTCATCTTCTGGATCTTCAATTGTTTCTTTTTGGAATTGACCAGATACAGGAAGAAGAAAAAAGTAGTAACCAGCAAACCAAATAAAATAATCAGCAGCGTATTCTGCCGTTTTTTAGTAAGATCGATCTGCTGACTGGCGATCAGGTCGTCCTGTTTTTCCAGATGGTATAAGATCTCATTGCCTTCAAGCAGTCGGTGCTGCCTTATTTTGTTGATTGAATCATTAATATAAAATGCCTTTTTATAAAGCTGGTAAGCCTCTTCCGTTTGGTTAAGTGACTTTAATAGTTCGGCTTTTGTTTTATAAAAATAAATTTTTGTTGCAGGATCGGTAATATTAGGAAGTAATTTTTCCACTAATGCAATGGCTTTTTGAGCTTCCGCGTAATGTTTTAACCGGGATTCGGATTCCGTTAAAAAAAGCAGACTGTTTGCGGCACACACATTATCGTCTTTGTTTTTTAAGGTAACGGCAATATCTTCTTTTAAAAGCGAAACAGCTGTTTTATAATCCCCGGCTTTAAAATACAATACCGCCATGTTTCCTTTAATCGTTCCGGCTAACCGCTCATAGGAATCAAGATGCGTTTTTTTTAAATGTTGTCCGGAAAGTTTTAAGGAAGTTCTGTAATAATGAAAAGCACTGTCAATATTGTTGTTTAAAGAATAATAAAATCCGAGGTCGTTGTATGCAGAAGGAATGATAAGAGCATCTCTTTCCGGATTGTGCAGCAACTCTTTTATTTCTGATTTCAGCTGGATGATTGCCTTGTCATACAGAAATAACCGGGCATATAGCTGGCTTTTGATATTATAACTCCATAACGGAAACGGAACCCCTTGTTTTCTTAAAGTGGCTATTTCAGAATTGATATGGAAAACATTGGAGTATAAGTTTAAATTCAGATACGATTTCTGTAGCGCAACCAGGAGATTCATATACTCTAAATCGGACAACCTGTATTCCTTGTTGTTTTTGATTTCTTTTAAAACACCAATAGATTTTACTTCTTCACCTTTTATATTGTATACTTCGGCTAAGGCAAACAGGAATTTTATATAATCCTTTTTAGAGGTTTTAATAGCGGTATTCGCAGTTAGCTTCGGTAAATTGAGGTAAAAGAAATTTTTATACGCCCTTTTCTGATTAAGACTGAGGCTTTCGTAAAAAAGAACCTTATCAATACCTTTTTGTGAACAGTATACGGTCATGATACTGTCTTTTTCTTCCATGGCATGACCCATCGAAGCACAAAACAATAGTACTGATAAGGCTGTTTTTAGTTTCCCTGATAGAAACATTTAATTATTTGAAATAGGAAAACGTTTCATTGTTTTCTATTTTTAGCAAACTCTCATAAATAAGTTTGATCACATTTTCAACATCATCGCGATGTACCATTTCAACAGTAGTGTGCATGTATCGTAACGGCAGCGATATTAAAGCCGAAGCTACTCCGCCATTGCTGTATGCAAAAGCATCGGTATCGGTTCCGGTTACCCTTGACGAAGCCAGGCGCTGGAAAGGAATTTTATTGGCAACGGCAGCATCAAGAATTAATTCTCTTAAATTGTTTTGTACGGCTGGTGCATAAGTAACTACCGGCCCTTTGCCGATTTTGGTTTCCCCTTCAATTTTCATGTCAATCATTGGAGTCGAGGAGTCATGGCAAACATCGGTTACAATCGCAACATTAGGTTTGATCGTTTTGGTGATCATTTCGGCACCACGCAAGCCTACTTCTTCCTGAACGGAATTAGTGATATACAGCCCAAATGGTAATTTCTTTTTGTTTTCATGCAGCAAACGGGCAACTTCGGCAATCATAAAACCACCCATTCGGTTGTCGATGGCACGGCAAACAAACTTATTCTCGTTCAGAATCATGAAATCATCCGGATAAGTGATTACGCAGCCCACATGAACGCCTAATTTTTCAACTTCTTCTTTGGTTTCACAACCGCAGTCAATAAAGATATTGTCAATTCTGGCAGCTTCTTCTTTGCCCCGGTTTCGGGTATGAATGGCCGGCCATCCGAAAACACCTTTAACGATTCCTTTTTTTGTGTGGATGTGAACGCGTTTTGAAGGTGCAATCATGTGATCACTTCCACCATTGCGGATAACATAAATTAAACCGTTGTCGGTAATATAATTAACATACCATGAAATTTCATCGGCATGTCCTTCAATAACAACTTTATAAGGAGCATCCGGATTGATAACCCCTACGGCTGTTCCGTAAGTATCCGTAATAAAAGTATCTACATAAGGCTTTAAATAATCCATCCATATTTTCTGCCCGCTTTCTTCATAACCGGTAGGAGAGGCATTATTAAGGTATTTTTCTAAAAAGGATAGGGACGATTTTGTTAATATTGATTTTGTTGCCATAAAATATTTTTTTGCTAAAATATGAATTTGGCATTAGAGTTGCTCAGAATATTGTCTAATTTTACGCATTAATTTGTTTTATATGAAGCGCTTATTTTTTCTTGCAGGAGCTATTTTTACGCCTTTGGTATTTTTTGGACAGGTAGTCACTAAGGACTCGCTGAAAACAGAAAATAACAATACCGTAAATGATACATCCGTTAGCTATTTAGTGCATATAGATGAAGTAATAATCGGAAAAAATACGGCCTATCTGGAAGAACAGAAAAAACTACGGATTTTAGAGCGTCGTGTTTTAAAAGTATATCCCTATGCAAAAGCGGCAGCAGAAAACTTAACGATGCTGAATGTGAATATGGCAAAACTTTCTTCCGACAGAGAGAAGAAGAAATATTTTAAGATTGTTGAAAATTATCTTCAGAATGAATTTGAAGACCGTTTGAAAAAATTCTCCCGTAAAGACGGGCAGATTCTGGTAAAATTAATCCACCGTCAAACCGGGCAGACAACTTTTGGTCTGATCAAAGAACTTAAAAGCGGATGGAAAGCCTTCTGGTCGAATAATACAGCCCGTTTATTTGATATCAATCTGAAAAAAGAATACGATCCTTTTAATGAATTGGAAGATTTTTACATTGAAAGTATCCTGATCAAAGCATTCAAAAGCGGTAAACTGCAAAAACAGGATCCGGCAAAAGCAATGGATTTAGCGGAATTGGCGGCCACATGGAGAATTAAAGCCGAAAAATCCAAACAGCTGCGACTGGAGAAAGTAAAAGAAGAACTTGAAAATTAAAAACACCTTATATATATAGGTAGGATATTTTAACGACTCTATAGGTATAATATGACTCTATAGGTATAATATAAGGTATCATAAAAACAACATCACCCTGCATTTGCAGGGTGATGTTGTTTTATACAGCCCGTTTCGTTTTTACAGAGTACGGTTTTAGTGTTGTTTTTGACTAAAGGCAATTGTTGAAAAAATAAATCTAAAAAACTAATGTTTTGATTTTTAAATGTTTAAATTTGTTACCCTGATTTTTTTAAAAAATAGTTTAGAAATAGTTTGGAGAAGAGTAAAAAGGTGCTACTTTTGCACCCGCAATCAAGGCGAAGTTCATTAGATATTGAGGTTGAATCAGGGAGAAAAAGGGATTAAATTTTTTTTCAAAAAAG